>CALHTF010000099.1 GCA_938038815.1 uncultured Acidimicrobiales bacterium
TGGCCACATCATGGCAGGCCGGGTGAGCAAGGAGGCTCTGGGCACCGGAACCGGGCACCGCCCCGTAGCCTGGCCCCTTGAGCTGGATCCGCCTAAAGAACATTTCGAAGTCCTATGACCGGTCGACGATCTTTCGCGACATCAACTTCAAGTTGACCGCCGGCGACAAGGTTGGGCTGGTCGGCAAGAACGGCGCCGGCAAGACCACCCTCATCCGGATGATCCTGGGCCAAGAAGAGCCCGACGACGGAACGGTCGAAATCACCCAAGACATCTCCATCGGGTATTTCTCGCAGTTCTCCGAGCTCGACAGCGACAAGAGCGTGTTGGACGAACTGGTGGCACTGTTCCCCGAGGTCGCCGAGATCGAGGCGCAGATGAACGAGGTGAACGAAGGGTTTGCCAAGAGCCCCGACGAGGCCGAGATGACCCGCCTGCTCGAGCGGCAGGCCGAGCTGCTCGAAGAACAAGAACGAGCTGGGTCGTGGACTTTCGAACGAGACATCGACACCGTGCTCACCAAGCTCGGGTTTAGCGAGGAACACCGCACCCTGCCGATCGGTCAGCTTTCAGGCGGTTGGCGGAACCGGGCCGCTCTGGCGACCGTGGTGATCCAATCGCCCCAGGTACTACTGATGGACGAGCCCACCAACTACCTCGATATCGAGGGGCTGCGGTGGCTCGAAACCTGGTTCGCCAAGTTCGATGGCGCGCTGATGGTGATTTCGCACGACCGCCAATTCCTCGACGCGGTGTGCAACAAGATTGTCGATGTCGAAAACAACCGGCTGTACGAGTACGAGGGCAGCTTCGCCGACTTCATCCAGAAGAAGCAGATGGCTATCAAGTCGCTACAGCGCGAGTTCGCCCATGAGGCCGAGCTCTTGGCGTTTGAATCCGAGGCCATCTCGAACCGAAAACAGTTGGCGAAGAACCCGAGTAAGGCGTTGCGGCGCAAGCTCGCCAACATCAAGCGCAGCGGCAAACCTCGCCCGGTCGACCAGATCGTCACCGAGATCTACGGCGGGCTTCACGTAAAGGACGAGCTGTGCAAGGTGCGCGACGTAGGTAAGGCCTTTGGCGGTGAGCCGCTGTTCGAGCACCTCAACTTTGAGATCCGCAAGGGCGACCGCATCGCCATCCTCGGGCCCAACGGTTCGGGCAAAACCACGCTCATCAATGCACTGGCGGGCGACGAACCGGTCACCTCGGGCGAGATCGCCTGGACCAAGGGCACCACGTACGTGTCGTTCAATCAGGTGGTCGACGATCTCGATCTCAGCGACACCGTTGCCCACGCGGTCGGCGCCATGCCCGACAGCTTGGCGTTTCATGCGACCAAGAAGTCGATCAACCGGTTCCTCGGACTGTTCCAATTTTCCGAGATGGACCGCACCCGCAAGATCGGCGACCTATCCGGTGGCGAGCGGGCCCGCGTGGCGCTCGCCCAGTGCCTGCTTTCGGGCGCCTCGGTGATCATCCTCGACGAACCGACCAACCACCTCGACATGGCCAGCACCCAGGTGATGGAACGAGCACTCGCTCACTTCCCGGGCGCCGTGCTGGTGGTGAGCCACGACCGGTTCTTCATCGACAAGGTCGCCAACCGAGTCCTACGCTTCGACGGCGAAGGAAACATCGGCGAACTAGAAGCCGCCATCTAACCCCAAAATCCCGAACTGGGGATAGAACGCGTACCTATAGGTACGCGTTTCATCCCCAGTTCGGTGGTTTTGGTTAATAGAGGAACATTGGCTTGCCGCCGACGTCTCGGACCTTGGGGCGGTACTCCGAGACGTCGTACAGCTCGTCGATGTCGACGCGCTTCTCGCCTTCGCCAGTCTCCGAAACCGGCACGTTGGTGTAGGTACCCGAACGCAGGGCCACCATTCGGCCCGAGATTCCTTCCATGGCGAGGTCAGCCGCCATTACGGCGTAGTTGGTGGCGACCATCAGGTCGAGGCTGTCGGGGCGGCCCGACCGCATGAGGTAGGCCACTTCCTGCAAGACGATGCCTTCGCCGGTGCGCTCTTTCAGTAGCTCGCCCGTGGTCTTGCCGATGCCGCCGAGCTTGCGGTGGCCATAGGGGTCGGCCTCACCGGTCAGGTGCAGTTCGCCGCCGTCGATGGTCGCGCCTTCGGACACGGTGATCATGGCGTAGTTCGACGGGTTATCGGCCTTGTCTTTGGTGACCATGTCGGCGAGGCGGTCGATGTCAAAGGGGACTTCGGAGATGAGGGCCCGGTCGACGCCCGCAAGGTAGGCGGTGATGAGCGAGGTTTCGCCCGAGTACCGGCCGAACAATTCGACGACGGCGATGCGCTCGTGGGATCCGGTGCTGGTCCGCAGGTTGTGAATGAACTCGACGCCGCGAGTGACGGCGGTCGAGAAACCAATGCAGTAGTCGGTGCCGTGCACGTCGTTGTCCATTGTCTTGGGGATGGCGATAACCGGCACACCTTCCTCATGGATGCGAAGGCCGTAGCTGAGGGTGTCGTCGCCGCCGATGGGCAGTAACGCGTCGACTCCTAGCGCTTCGAGCACCGACTTCACATGTTCGGTGAGGTCGTGCGGGCCGTCGCCTTCGAATTGGTCTCGCAAAAAGTCCGGCAGGTCGGCACCGGCGACCCGCCCAGGGTTGGTGCGTGACGTGTGTAAGAAGGTTCCGCCGGTGCGGTCGATCTTGCGAACCACCTGCTTGTCGAGCCTGATGGTGTTGGCCTCGATGCTTGCCGGGTCGTCGGGGTTGATGGCCACCAGGCCACCCCACCCTCGGCGGATGCCAACCATTTCGCCGCCCGCATCAGTGACCCGAGTAACTGCGGCCTTGATGCATGGGTTCAGCCCGGGGACGTCGCCGCCGCCGGTGAGTATGCCGACTTTCATGTGAGTGTTCCCGCTTGTGTGCAGTGGTCAGCCGTCAGTGGCGGTGAACTGGAGTTCGAACGCAAGTTCGGACTCGCCGTCTTCGACTTCGTGTTCGATCGCCAGCACCGCATCGGCGGGCACGGTGAACCGTTTATTGGCTACCTGGATGCGGAACGACTCGCCGGCTTCGAGCGAGTCGGCGAGCCGTCGAAGGGTTTCGACAAAGGTTGCGGTGGGGACGTTCTTTTCAATATCTCGGTCTGACATGGCCGAGATAGTAACCGCTCACCGGTTATCGACGGGACGCGGAGGGCCTTAGTTGGCTCGTCGTCGTGAACCGACGACCAGGACCAGTCCGAGTAGCAACAGGGCGAGGCCTACAGCTACCGGAACTGCGGCCGTGCCACCGCTGAACGCCAGAGGGCGCGACGGCTGGTTGGCCTGGACCTGAACAACGGCGGTGTCGTGGTCGTCTTCGCCACTGTCGGCGTTGTTGGTGGTCAGGTCGTCGGCCAGAGAGTCAAGGTCGGGGAGTGGTTCGCCGTTGGGCATCAACATCGCTTCACCGACGCTGACCATCGGCACGGCACTTCGAATCTCGGCTTCATTGAAGATCGCACCCGTGGCGACAACCTTGGTCGTGATGTCCGCCGAGATGGTTCCCCCAGCGGGCAGCGAGGTCGGCATCGACATCGTGGCGCCATCGTTCGACGACTGCCAGTCTGGGTCGGCCAGCTCCAACCCCGTGGGCAGGTAGTCGATCAAGACGATTTCGTCGGCGAGTACCGCACCTTGATTCGTGACGGTGAGCGTGAAGGTAACCAGTTCACCCATCGATACCGATGCCGAGGGGTCACTGAGTTCTTTGCGAAGCGCGAGGTCGAACGTCGGCGACCAGAAGCCGAAGTCAACGGTCAGGTTGGCGTTGGTATCGGGGTTGTTCGGATCGTTCGCAAGGCCCGGTTCGCCCGCCGGTTCGTTCCCGGCCAGGGCGACGGGTCCGCTGTAGACGTAGCCGTCCGGGCATCCACATGCGGTGCCGTTGTCGTCGTCATCGATATCGGTGTTGGCGTCATATTCGGTGGGGTCGGACGACAAGGTGCCATACAGCGGTCCGTCGAGGTCCCAGTTGCTCGGTGCGATACCGACGATGTAGTCGCCAACCGGTAGGTCGCTAAACAGGTACGCCCCGTCCGCATCCGTGGTGTTGGTGGAGATCGCGTCTTCGGCGTCGATAACTCCATCGCCGTTCTGATCGTCGGGTTGGCCGTCGCCGTCCGCATCGGCGAAGACGTGTACCACGACCCCTTCGACCGGCGATTCTCCGGGGTCGAGAATGCCGTTGTTGTCGGCATCGCTCCAGACCTGGTTGCCCAGGCTGTATGTGGGGGCTTCAACCACCGCGATGTCGTGGTCGTCTTCATCGGTGCCTTCGTTGTTCACGACGTCGTCGACGAGTACGTCATCGTTTTGGTCGTCGGGCGTCGAGTCGATATCGACGGGTTGGGTCCCGTCGGGCATCGTGACCGGAACACCTGGTGTGGTCGGGTCACCATCGTCGTCGGCGGTCGGGGTGAAGTCACTGATCTCCGCCGTGTTGGTGAGCCCCTCAAGTGCTGCCCCGTCGGTGATGGTGAGGGTTATGGGGAGGTTGATGGTTTGTCCGGGGGTGATGGTGCCGGTGATGGTGGCTGTGCCGTCGGTGCCGTTGGTGGTCCAGGTGTAGGGGAGGGTTTGGTCGCCGGTTGTGGTGCCGTCGGGGTTGGTGGTGGGGTCGAAGGGTTGCCACATGGTGAGGTCGACGTAGTCGGCGATACTGATGTTGGTCGCATCGACATTGCCCTGGTTGATGACCTCAATCAGGAAGGTCACGTCTTGTCCCGCCGAGACCGGCAAGGTGGTCGAAGCGTCGAGGGTCTTGCGCAACGCAAGGTCGGGTGCCGGTTGCCAGAACCCGAAGTCGACCGTCAGGTTCTCATTGCCGTCGGAGTTGTCGGGGTCGTTATCGAGGCCCGGTTCGGCGAGGGGTTCGCCATCGCCGAGCACGACCGGACCGGAGACAACGCCACCAGAACCGTCTAGGAGGCCGTTGCTGTCGCCAGCACCATCCACCGCATCCACATCGGTGTTCGGGTCGGCTTCGGCAGGCGTCGAGGGCGCAAGGTCCTCGAGTGGTCCACCCGGTGCCATGTTCGAGGCCGGAATCCCAACCAGGTACGTGCCGGGCGCCAGGTCTTCGAACAGGTAGGCGCCATCGGCGTCGGTTGTGGCGGTGGCGAGGACGATCGGAAGTCCGGTCGCCGGGTCGAGGTCGGCCAGACCATCGCTATCGGTGTCGGCGTGCAGCTCGACGACCACACCTTCGATTGGGGTCTCATCGGCATCGAGCATGCCGTCGTTGTCGGTGTCGAGCCAGACCTGGTTGCCAAGGCTCCAGGTCGACGGAGGAACAACCGCAATGTCGTGGTCGTCTTCGTCGACGACGCCAGCAGCGTTGGCGTTGTTGTCGACCTCGTCGTCGATCGTGTTGTCGTTATCGGGGTCGGCAGGGTCGTACTCGTCGTTCGTGGCGTCGGTGGTCGAATCAAGGTCAGTCACCGGTGAGCCGTCGGCGTTCACCAGCGGAACCGGCGGCGTCGACGGGTCGCCATCATCATCCTGGGTGGCCGTCGCCGCGCTGATCTCGGCGAGGTTCGACAGCGTCGTGAGGTCGGCGCCGTCGGTGATGGTGAGAGTTATGGGGAGGTTGATGGTTTGTCCGGGGGTGATGGTGCCGGTGATGGTGGCTGTGCCGTCGGTGCCGTTGGCGGTCCAGGTGTAGGGGAGGGTTTGGTCGCCGGTTGTGGTGCCGTCGGGGTTGGTGGTGGGGTCGAAGGGTTGCCACATGGTGAGGTCGACGTAGTCGGCGATACTGATATCGGTGCCGTCCACCGCGCCCTGGTTGATGACCTCGAGGAGGAATGTGACCGGTTGGCCGGGTTGAACCGGCAGATCGGTCGAGTCATCGAGGGCTTTGCGCAGCGCAAGGTCGAACAACGAGACGATCGCTAGGTCGTGATCGTCTTCGTCGACAACGCCGTCGCCGCTGGTGTCGCCCGTGGTTGCGTTCTCGTCGATTACGTTGTCGCTCGCTGGGTCGGTGTTAACCGAGTCGGGGGTCGAGTCGATGTCGGTCGGCGCCGGGTGATCGGGATCAAGGTCGTCGTCGAACGCTGCGATTTCGACCGTGTTGACCAACTGGCCAGCAGCTGCTGAGTAGTCGAGCGGGATGGTCAGCGTGACGGGCAGGGTGACGGTTTCGCCCCACGCAAGGGGACCTTCGATGGTCGCTACCGGGTTGTCGATATCGGCGAGATCCCAGGCGAACGGATGGGCCTGATCACCGCCGGTAACCCCGTCAGGATTCACTGCGGGATCGAACGTCTCCCAGAGGGTCGGGTCGATGTAGTCGACGACATCAACCTGGGCAACGTTGTGACCTTGGTTCACAACCTCGATCAAGAAGGTGACCGAAGCGCCTGGGGCGAGGGGGAAGGTGGTCGCCGCCGTGTCGACGGTCTTGCGTATGGCTAGGTCGAAGCCAATGGTGACCACCTCGGCGTCGTGGTCATCTTCGTCGTCGGGGGTTGCGAGCGCGTTGCCGTCGCCATCGCGATCGTTGTCGATGTTGTTATGGCTGTTCTGATCGTTGTTGTTGGCCGGGTCGACATCGGTCGACTCGTCGATTGCGTCGTCGGCTGGGTCGGCGTTTGGCACCGAATCGATGTCGTTCGGGCCGTCGGGGTCGGCGCTCGTGCCGGTGGTCGGGTCGCCGTCATCGAATTCGCTGATCTCGGCGAGGTTTACAAACGTGCCGACGGTCGGGTCGGTGATCTCTACCGCAAGGGGAATGAGTACCGACTCACCGGGAGCCAGTTGATCGATCGAGTAGGTGCCGTCGGCGTTGTCGACGACGGTCACCGGTGTCATGGCATCGGTTTCGGTCGGCATCGTCGGAGCGTTGGCGAGGCTGTAGGCCATGCCTGTTGGCAGGTGGTCGGTCACCGCGATGTCGTAGGCATCGAGGGCGCCCTGGTTCTTCACTGTGATATCGAACAGCACGATCAGCGAGTCCGATGCGTCGACGACAAACGATTGGGTCGGGTTGAGGGTTTTGATCAACGCCAGGTCCCAGTAGCCGGGGAGGCTGGCGATGTCGTGATCGTCCTCATCGCCGGTCGCTGGGGTGAGCGCGATCTCGTCGTCGATGAGCGAGTCGGTATCGGGTGCCGCCGGGTCGTATTCGTCGTTGGTGGCGTCGGGGGTCGAGTCAACATCGACCAAGTCGCCCGAGGCGGCGTCGCCGGGGGTGGCAGCCGAATCGTCGAAGTTCGAGATTTCGGCCAGGTTCTGCAAGGAATCGGAGCCGTTCCAACCCGCTGCGACCTGCAAGGTGATCGTTACCGTCACCGACTCACCAAAGTTGAGCTGGTCGCCGGGGGTGACCGGTCGTATTTCAACGACGGGGGCGGTACCCGAGCCGGTCCACTGGTACCGGAATGGCGCCACCGCGTTTGCATTGTTGGTTACCGGAGCGAACGTGGTGACGTTGATCGAAGGATCAAACGCCTCCCAAAGCGCCGGGTCGATGTAGTCGGTCACATCGAGCGTTTCGATGGAACGGCCTTGGTTAAACAGCTCGATATCGAACGACACCAGTCCGCCGGGAATCAGCGTTTCGGGCGGTGCGGGAGCGGCAGCGAGTGTCTTTCGTAGAGCCTGGTCGAAGGGCAACAGAACTACTTCGATGTCGTGGTCGTCCTCGTCGCCGGGGGTTGGCTCGTTGAGGTTGCCATCGGCATTGGGGTCATAGGCCGGGTCGTCGTGGTCGATCACCGCATCGGTGTTGGAGTCCGATGGGGTCGAGTCCGTGTCGACCACATACGCCGGGATCGCGTTCGTCTCGTCTGCGTCGTTGTCGAAGGCCGAGATCTCGGCGGCGTTCAGATAACTGTCCTGGGCGTTTGCCATGTCGAGTTCGAGGGTGATCGTGATGGTCGTCGAGGCACCGACGAGCAACGAGTCGATGACAAATGTGCCGTCGGCGTTGTCGGTAACCCCATCGGGGATGGTCGCCGAGCTGTAGCTGGTGCCGACGGGCAGGTGGTCGGTGATCGCAATGTTGTATGCGTCTTGCGAGCCTTGGTTGGTGACCGTGATATCGAAGCTGATGGTCGGGGGAGTTGCGGTGAGATCGACCATTGGGCCCTGGTTTGTCGCCGGGGTTTTGATGAGGTGGAGGTCCCACACCGGAATCTGCGCAACATCGTGGTCGTCTTCGTCACCGCTGGTCGTGGCGTCCTCGCCGGTTTCATCGTCGACATGATCGGCGGCCGGGTCCTCACCCGGACCGTTGCCATCGGTGGCGTCGGGGGTGGAGTCGATATCGACGAGCTGTTCGCCGGTGCCGGCTTGTGCGGAATCGCCGTTTGCCGGGTCGGTGTCATCGTCGAACCGTGAAACTTCGGCCCAGTTATCAAGTGAACCGCTGGGCCAGGTGGCGTCGACCTCAAGGGTGATCGGCACGGTGATCGATTCACCGAAATCAAAGCTGTCGCCAGTGAGGGTCACCACCGGGTCGGCGGCGTCCCAGCTGAACCCGAAGGTGTCGCCGTCGCCGCTGTCGGATGTGGTGCCGTCGGGGTTGTTCGCCGAGCCGTAACTCATACCGACCGGCGGATAGTCGGTGATTTCGATGGTCTGAACCGGAGCACCCTGATTGGTGACCACGAGATCGAAGGTGATCAAGTCGCCGACCTGTACACCGTCGGCAAGCGATGGTTGTCCGAGGTCGACCGTCTTTGTCAACGCTTGATCGAAGCCGATCACGACCTGCTCTTGGCCATGATCGTCGTCGTCAAGCGGGGTGGCAACAGGGGCGCCGTCGGCGTCGCGGTCGTTGTCGACATCGTCGTGTGAGTTATCCGAGACGTCGTCGCCTGCCGACGTCGTGGATTCGACCACGTCATTACCTGGCGCCGCGTCAACAGTTGAGTCGATGTCGTTCACGGGGTCACCGCCGGCATCGGCGAGAGCCGAGATCTCGGCTTCGTTGAGGAATGGGCCAGCGTTGGGGTCGGTGATGTCAAGAACCACTTCGAAGGTTATGACCTCGCCGGGCGCAAGAGGGCCGGCAAATGTGAACGCCGAGCCGGAGCGGGTCAGGCCCGCGACTGCGGCGTTAGCGGCGTCGGTCGCGGCATCGTTGAGTGCGGTTCCTGTGGGTCTGTGTTCGGCTACTCCGACGTTGGTAACCGGATGGTTACCCTGGTTTTTAACGGTAATCGTGAAGGTTGCCTGGGGTGGACTGGTCGAGAGGTCGACCACGTACGGCTGAGTGGCGGCGAGGTCTTTGATGAGCGCTACGTCGTAGATGGGTACGCCGGCGACATCGTGGTCGTCTTCGTCGTCAAGTACCGGGTCGGTTCCGTCGCCGTCACCGGTGATCACGTCATCGCCTGGTTGTCCGTAACCGGCGGGTGCGGTTTCGTTGCCGTCGGTGGCGTCGGGGGTGGAGTCGATGTCGACGAGTTGTTCGCCGGTGCCGGCTTGTGCCGAATCTCCGTTTGCGGAGTCGCCGTCGTCGTCGAACATCGAGATTTCAGCCCAGTTTTCGAGGTCGGATCCGTCCCAACCGGCGGCGACCGTGAGGGTGATCGGAACGACGATGGTTTCGCCAAATGCGACCTTGTCGCCAGGAGTCGTCGGCGTGATCAGCACGGTCGGAGTGAGCGTGGCGTCGCCGGCCCAGTTGTAGTCAAAGGCCGAGGCGGCGGCACCAGCAGCGGTACCGGGAGCATTGGTGGTGGCGTCGATGACCATCGCTTCGAACATCGCTGGATCGATGTAGTCGGTGATCTCGAGCCGCTCGACCGGGGCTCCCTGGTTGGTAATCGTCAGGTCGAAGGTCACGGTTCCGGCCGGGAACAGCGGGGTCGAGACCGAGTTGACAGTCTTCTGTAAAGCCTGGTCGAAGGGCGCAACAACTACCTCGACATCGTGGTCGTCTTCGTCGCCGGGTGTTGGTTCGTTGAGGTTGCCGTCGCCGTCGGGGTCATAGCCGAGGTCGTTGTGGGAGTTCGCCGGATCATCGGAGTTGGTCGCGTCGTCGATAACGTCATCGTCGTCGGTGGCATCGGGGGTCGAATCGATATCGGGCTGGGTGTTGCCGCCGGCGTCGAGGAACGACGAGATCTCAGCACCGTTCTCGAACGAGCCGACGGCCAAGTCGACCACATCGAGCACGATGGTGAATGTGACCGAATCCCCGGGAACAAGGGAGTCGATCGAATACGTGCCGTCGCCGGCGTCGGTGACCAAGACGGCTGCGCCACCGGTTGTTGTCGATGGCATGGCAGGCGCCGCACCGGTGGTGTACACCGTGCCGGCCGGAATGTAGTCGGTGATGCCGATTTGGTACGCAGGTTCGGAGCCCTGGTTGCCAACACTGATGTCGAAGCTGATCGTTGGTGGCGACGTCGCGTAATCGACTACGTACGGCTGGCTGGCCGAGCGTTCCTTGATCAGCGATAGATCCCACCACTGCACGCCGGCAATATCGTGGTCGTCCTCATCGCCGCCTGCGGTGGCGTCTTGGTCGACCTCATCGTCGGTGGCGGCGCCAGCGTTTGCTGGTTGGTTGTCGTTGGTTTGGACATCGTCGGGGGTCGAGTCGACATCGTCTGGTGCGGGCGTTGTCGGGTCGCCGTCGTCGTCGAAGGAGGAGATTTCCGCCCAGTTGTCGATGCTTGCGCCTGCGGGGAGTGGGTCGGCCCAGTTCAAGGTGATGGGCACAATGACCGAGTCGCCAGCCGGAAGCACGCCGGTGACCGACAGAACCGGGGCCTGGGGATCGGTGGCGTCCCAGGTGTAGTCGAGTGCGTGGTCGCCGGTGGTCACACCGTCGGGGTTGACTAATCCGAGCTGCATGTCGTCCCAAACCCCTGCGATTGGAGCACCGAGATAGTCGACAACGGTGAAGTCCTGCACTGGCGAGCCCTGGTTGATCACTTCGATCTCAAAGGTTGCGGTGCGAGTCTCGATGTCGAACGTAGCGAGAGTCTTGGCGAGCGCGAGGTCATACGGCAGCGCGTATCCGGCGTCGAAGCTGTGGTCGTTCGAACCAGACGATGGGGTCGTCACGTTGATGGTTCCACCCGATACATCGGAGTCCGACTCGTCGTTCGAACCGGCGTCGTTCGTAGTCTCGAAGAGATCGCTGTTGGTCAAATTGCCGGGGAGTGGTGTGGTGTTGGTCGACGGGTCGATGGTGACGACATAGTCCTCGTCGGGGAGTAGTCCATCGAGCGAATCAAAGGTCCAGTTGCCGTTCGCGTCGGTGGTTACCGTGAGGCCCCCGGCCGGCAGCCCAGGTCCGGTGATGGTTACGGTGACGCCAGCGAGGGGTACTTCGTCGGGATCCTGGATTCCGTCTTGGTCGAGATCGAGCCAGATCCGGTCGCCAATTTCGATGGGCTTGAAGCAACCTTCAACATCGCCGAGGCCGCCCGCTTTGAACTGGCGAGCGCCGCCAGCCAGTTCGTAACCAGCGATCGAAGATCCTGTCTCCACATCGGCGACTTCAAGACCCAAAGAGTTCACGACCAACGGGTCCATTACGGTCAGGAGCAATTCGTTCTTGCCTGGATGGACCCAGGCTGAACCAGAAGAGATTTCCATGTGGGTGTTCCAGATCGCGTTGTCGACAGCGAAGAACTCTGCGCCTCCGCCAACGGTTATCGCCGGGTCGAGCACGTAACTCGGCGCGCTGATCGAACCGACGTTGTCGACATGAAGCACGTCTCCGCCGCTGGCCATGTTGAGCCACCCATTCGCGGCTTCATTGTCCGGGGTCGATGAGTCGTCCCACGTCGTTGTGTCGGTGTGTTGCATCGCCGACCGGTCGATGATTCCCAAGATCAGATCGCCATTGGTTCCGATCTCGATATCGGAGAGCAGCGGCTGGCGGTAGTCGTTCCAGTCGCCGCCCCAGGAGGGCACAATCGAGTTGGCCCACAACACGGCGGATGAATCGGTCCACGGATGCGAGAAGTTGGTGCAACCGGGTACGTTGGTCGAGCAGCCTCGCTCGTAGTTGAGTGGGAAACCGGTCAACCCGGGGACCGGTGTGACGGTGCCGGTCGTCGAAACTTCGACGATGCTTGCCGACAGGTTGTCAGCGTCGTTGGTTCCCTCGGCGGTACAGGTCGCACCAACGAGTGCCGTATCGTTTGAGACTGATTTCAGGGCCCAGATCTGATGCGAATCGCCGACCGCGCAGCCGGGGTCGCCGATTGGGATAATCGTGGTGAGGGTGGGGGTGCCAGCGGTTACGTCGTAGACGTGGACTGCGTTGTCGGCGAGGTTCGAGACGAACAGGGTACGTCCGTCGGGTGAAAGGTCGATGTCGCCGATGCCGATCCGCCCGGCCGCTGCTGCGAACTGCTCCTCGTTGGCGGTCGCAGGGTTAAATCCGCCGAGGAAGCTCGCTCCGAGGTCGAAGCTCGACCAGGCGCCCCCCGCTGTTTGCATGTACAGCCCTGCGGCTCCAGCGGGGCCAAGACCGAACTGACGTCGGAGCACTGCCGAGGTCCAAACGCGGTCCTCCCACTCGTCGTAAGCAACACCCCACACGGCGCCGGTGTCGCTCTCGATCGAGTTAGCGACTTTGTTCGACGTGTCGTAGTTAATGGTGACGAGCGTGTCGGTGAGTCCGGCGAGCGCGAAGCAGCTGAGGAATACCGCACCGTCACCGTCGCGGCACGACGATGGCGGGATTACGCCGAATGCAATCGCGTCGCCCGCTTGGGCAAACTGCACGGCCGAACGCGAGTTCGCGCCCCGCACCGTCGGGGTCCAGCCGTTCGCTTGGTCGGCGGCATCGATCTCAAATTCGATGCGATAGTTCGGGCCGATGAGCGTTCCGGGGTCGATCGAGAAGGTCGGCGGGGCTCCAGGGGTTACCGTGCCGGCGACACTGTTGCCCGAACTGTCGTACGCGGTGACCACGATGCCGCTTGGCGGGAACAAGGGGTCGGAGTCGTCGAGCGACTCGCCTGCGTCAAGGTCGCCGTCTCGGTCGGTGTCGACAAAGAGCACGCCGGTTATCGCCGGGTCGCCCGCGTCGGCGTTAGCTGTGGAACCGGTGAACGACAGGGTCGACCCGACCAACGCAATGAGCGCTGCTACGCAAACCGCACGTCCGCTCCGCCGGCGATTCACCCGCTTTCCCGCGTTAGCCGTCGTACCACTAAACGCATTCTCGATCATGCGTTGACATGTCGGTTGTTTTTGATAACTGATTAGGTGAATTGAAAATGTTTCACGGAGTGCTTGGCGTTAACTCGTCCGAGAGGTCGACCCATGATCATCCCTTCGGACGATGTGCAAGCAAGAGGCGCTTCTTACGCTGACTGTGTGACCACCAAACCAACTTCGGCTCGCACATCCCGCACTGTGGTGCTAGTCGTTGCCCTGTTGATCCTGTCCGCGTGTTCGAGCACCGGAGTCTCGACCGAGAGTATTGGTGTTTCACCGGATTCGACACAAGCGACCGCGACCTCCGAGCCGACCGACGAAGTCACCGCCCCGGCGGAGTCGACCGCACCGCCATCGACGGTTCCGACTACCGCAGTGCCGACTACCGCTGTACCGATTACCGCTGTACCGACTACCGTCGCACCCGAACCGACACATCCGGGATACGCCGACGACTTTGGCGAGTCGATAGGCCCAATCTTTGCCAGCCGTTGTGCGTCGTGCCACAACGCCGGCGGCCCGGGGTCGGTCCACTGGTTGCTCGAAGACGTCGACGACATTGCGGCCGAGGCTGCCTACGTGTCGGCCGTTGTCTCCTCCGGTCTGATGCCGCCGTGGCCAGCGAGCGATCTGAGTCCGGCGTTCCACGATGACCGGGGCCTGTCCGCCGACGAGATGCGAGCCCTTGCCGATTGGTCGACGGCTGGGCTTTCCATCGACGTTCCAGGCGACACGCCCATCGTTGGCGATGGCTTGGTGGGGCTCGAGTCGGTCGACGCCACCTTGGGTCCGGTCGACGCATACGACGGTTCGCCAGCCCTGGTCGACGACTACCGCTGCTTGATCTACGAACCGGCCGTCGACGAACCGGCGTTCTTGCAGGGCTTCAACTTCGTGCCCGATCAGACCGAGGTGGTGCACCACGTGATCGGCTACGCCGTTCCGGGCGACCAGCGCGACCGAGCCGACGCCCTCGCTGGGGAGGATGACGGCGCGGGTTGGGAGTGCTTCGGTAGCTCCGAACTCGATGACGACAAGCTGTTCATTGCGTGGGCTCCGGGTCAAGGAGCAACCAACTACCCCGATGGCGTGGGCCTGCTGGTAGAACCCGGAGACTTCTTCGTGCTGCAGTTGCACTACCACTTTGAGATCGACGCTCCGGCCGATAACTCGCAGCTCGAGTTGAGTTACGGAGCGCCCGACGCCGACTTCGACGAAATCCGCATCGCCGAGTATCTCGGCCCGGCCGAGATCCCCTGTATGGATGGCGAGACCGGGCCGTTGTGCGACCGCGAAGCTGCGATGGCGTTGGCCTTGGAGAAGTTCGGCTTCTTCGGTCGGATCGGCGATGTAATCAACAACGAGTGTGGCGTGACCCCCGCAGACTTTGCGTCGATGACCAACGGATTCGTCCGCTCGACCTGTGACCTACCCGTCTATGAGACCGGCGAGATTGTGTCGATCTTTGGCCATGAGCATGAGCTGGGTAGTGCCGTGCGGTTGACGCTGAACCCCGACACCCCCGAAGAGCGCATTCTGCTCGACATTCCGAAGTGGTCGTTCGACTGGCAGTACAACTACTACCCGGTCGAGTCGATCGTGCTCGACCGCGACGACACGCTGCGCATCGAGTGCGAATGGGACCGCAGCCTTCGCGACCCAAAGCTCGAACCGTCGTACGTGTTGTGGGCCAACGGCACCAACGACGAGATGTGCTTCTGGAGCATCACCACCCGTCCGGCCTAGCCGGCAGGAGGTCTGGAGTCGAGGTGCGGCTACTTCTTCGACTCGCAGCTGCGATGAACCGTGTCTTTGCCTTTCCCGCCCTTGCAGCGGTCGTCGCCTTTGCTTCCCTTTAGGCGATCGTTTCCGGCTGACCCCTTGAGAAAATCGTTGCCGGCATCGCCAAATAGTTTGTCGCGGCCGCCGTCGCCGATCAGGGTGTCGTCGCCGTCACCGCCGCGAACCTTGTCTTTGCCCTTCCCTGCACGGACTTTGTCGTCGCCGGGGCCAGCGTCGATCGCATCGTTGCCGTTGCCGGAGCAGATGAGGTCGTTACCTTTGCCAGCGTCGATGACGTCGTGGCCACCGAGGCTCACAATCACGTCGTCACCATCGGTGCCAACCAAGGTGTCGGCACCGTTCGTGCCGACGATTGTCGCCCGCTTGCCGAAGCACCGCGGGACCGTTGGCTCGGGGTCGGGGTCCGGATCGGGCTTCGGTTCGGGGTCCGGATCGGGGTCGGGCGTTGGTTCGGGTTCGGGTTTGGGCTCTGGCGCTGGTTCGGTCGGTACCTGGTCGATTGAGAGTTCTACGACTCCCGTAGCATCGGCCGCGATCCAGTCATGCACCCGCACGAAATAGCGCTGGCCCGCCTTGGCGTCGACTTCGACCGAAGCCACGCCACCGTCGACGCCTGCGTCACGGTCACATACCGGATCACCCAGCTCGTGGAATTGACGGGCCTCAAACACCTCGATCGCCGGGAGGCCTTGAGGCAGCTCGGCGGTAACCCGCACCACCTCGTTGGCCTCAGCTGTCCATTGCCACCACAAAGACTTATGGCCAGCGAAGTGTGAGACAAAGGTCGCGTCGGCTCCGCAGGGCACAGAAATCGGTTCCTCAAGTTCCAACGTGGCGTCATCGATCGGCGAGCTATCCATCGCGGGCAAGCCGCGAAGGACCGTAGCGTCGGCGAAGTCATCGTTTGCGACGACCGGTACCGACGAGTTGGAAACTTCGACGACGAAACCACCGTTCGCTGCCGCGCCGGTCACCGTCACCGTCAGTCCATCCCGACTGAACGTATCGCCGATACCGAGGACACCGTGGACCGTGTCGTTAGTGAGAATTGGTTCGAACTCGGTCACGCGGTAGCGGTGTATGACCACACCCTCTTTGCCCAGGCCGGCGAGCCCGTCATCGTAGGTTCCTTCATCGATGATGCGGGCTTCGATGCTGTAGTTGTCGCTAATGCCCGCAATGCGGGCTCGAATCATCTTGACCCCAGGCTCGGTCATCCGGGACAGGGGCACCAACGAGACGGTCTCGGTCTGGCCATGGTCGACCAACACTCGCTCGTCGGCGTCGAACCAGCCCAGCTGATCTTTACTGAACGACGTGAAGTGCACAGGCTCAGGGCCAAATCCCCGGTCGACAAAGTGAAAGCGGTTACTCGGAGCCATCTGCGCCCACGGGTTCGCGCAGTCGTCAACGCCGCGGGTAGGGCATGGACCGTTAAAACCCTCGGAGCTGATGTGTGTCAACCCAAAGACGTGCCCAAATTCGTGGGTGACGGTGGATGGGCGGAATTGGTGGTCGACCAGCACAGTGCCGACATCGACCTTCGACGGGGTGGCTGGCAGGTCTCCCGATTTGCCGAACGCCGCAAACGCATCGCCGTTCATCACCGTCCAAATAATGTCGAACCCTTCAAGCTCGGTGGCGGACATATCTCCGCTGTCGACGACTGCCTGCGGGCAGTCTTCGCCTAGTTTGCCGGACCGTGCGTCGTCGTAGTCCGAGGCCAGCGCCGAATTTGAGGTGTACCACTTGTCGAGCAGCCGACTTCCGTTGGCAATTCCGACCAAGCCACCGGAAGCCTCGTTGTAGTAGTGGTCCAGGCTCGGCCGAGGGTTGCCCGCACCTATGAGGAACTCGGCTCGGTCCAGACCGGCTTGAGGTTCGCCGGACTGGTCGGTCCACTTACAGGGGATGACCAGCACACGGTAGTCGCCCGCGGCATTAGAACCGTTCGGGTAGTTACTGTTGTTGTGGCCCGGCTCCTTCGCTGGAAGGTCGGCATACGCCGGTCCACTAGCACTAACCATCAAGGCTGCAAGTAGTCCCGCTAGCGCCATGATTACCATCGCCCACCGATTCATCATCCCGCAGAAGGTACCGGACGGTTCGGACACCACCCAATCGGGTTCCAGCACCGATCGCGGGTCCGCTCGCTACCTGCCGACCAGACGGACGAGGCCCGGATCTAACCGGCTGGCGCGCACTCCTGGGAGGCGGCGGCCATCGATTCGGCGAGGCTGTTGCGTTGGTCGTCGCTAATGTCGCGGCCGGCGCCGAACTGGTACGAGGTGAATAGGTCGTCGTCGCTGAGTTCGCCAATGGCGCATACGGCTTGTTCGTTTTCGCCCGCTTGGCGAAGCAACGCAGCCCGCAGGTCGACGCACTCGGGCACGAACTTGTCCATTGTGTTGCCCAGGGTTTGTCCGTCGGAGTCGAGCAGCACGCCCTTGTCGGTTACGCCGAGCGCCCGTAGCCGCTCTGCCCCGAGGTCTTGCACCATACGTTCGCCCAGGCAGGTGTTCTCGTCGGCGAGAAATACGCCCTGGCTATTGAGATCGCTGGTGAGCGCATCGGCGATGACCTGGTCGGCTTCGGAGAGCTCGGCTGCGCCATCACCACCGCACGCAAACGCGGCGAGGGCCAGCACGGTAAGCAGGCTCAGGAGTCGAAAATGGTGAGACAAAACCATTGGGTGAGGGTAGCGCCGGCCGGGTCGGTACCGGGGGCCGGGAACGTGTGGTTGCTGTCGAAGTGCGCGAAGATTCAAACAAGTTTGACCAGGGGGAAGTTGATGAGCGAGTTCGAACCGCAAATTGGCTGGGTGCTCGAACGGGCAGCCACGCAGTACGCCGAGAACGAGGCGACCGTCGATGTAGGCACCGGCGAGCGGCGCACCTGGGCCGAAACCCTGCGCCGGGTGCGCGGCATGGCGAGCGGACTTCGGGGGCTTGGTTTGGAGGCGGGGGACCGGGTTGGGGTGCTGTCGCTCAATTCGGCCCGCCATCTCGAGTTGTGGTTCTCGATTCCCGAAGCCGGGCTGATCATGAACGATCTCAACTTCCGGCTGGCGGTGGAAGAGATGGCGTTCATCGCCAACGACTCCAACATCAAGGTGATGTTCGTGGACGACATGTTCCTCGACGCCGCCCGCCAGGTGATGCAACGGTGCGACGAGATGCACACCTTGGTGCACATGGGCCCGGGCGACACGCCGCCGGAAGGCACGATTGCCTACGACGTGCTCGCCGCTACCGAACCAGCCCCGATCGCCGACGCGCCGACGGGTGGAGACGCGGTGGCGGCCATCTTTTACACCGGTGGTACTACCGGCCTGCCCAAGGGGGCGATGCTCACCCACCGGAACCTCACGTCGAATGCCACCCATATCATCGGCACGCTGGCGTTGACCGACACCGATCGCTACTTGCATTGTGGTCCGCAGTTTCATCTGGCCGACGGGGCTTTTGCCTACGGCGTTACCTGGATGGGCGGGACCCATGTGTTCATCCCGGCGTTCGAACCGGCCAAGACGATGGCGGTTATCGAACAGGAACGCATCACCAGTTCGCTTATGGTCCCGACCATGATCAACATGATCATTCAAAGCCCCGATCTCGCCGATGCCGACCTGTCGTCGTTGCGAGCGGTGTTGTACGGCGCATCGCCGATGCCGCCTGCGGTGCAGAAGGCGGCGATGGAAACGTTCGGGCCGATCTTCGCCCAGGGTTACGGCATGACCGAAGCGTCGCCTCTGGTGTCGTTTCTCAGCATCGACGCCCACGTTCGTGGCATGGCGGGTGAAGAGCCGTGGGCCAGCCGCCTGAAGTCGGCCGGTTCGACCTGCTTTGGCGTGCGCGCCGAGGTTCGCAAAGAAGACGGAGTGACGGTGTGCGAACCGGGCGAGGCCGGCGAGATCTACATCCAAGGTCCCAACATCATGAAGGGGTACTGGAACCGAGACGAAGAGACCGCCCATGCGCTGGTCGATGGCTGGTACCGCTCGGGCGATGTCGCCTATGCCGATGAGGGCGGGTATCTGTTTATCGTCGACCGGGCGAAGGACATGATCATCTCGGGCGGCGAGAACATCTACACGACCGAAGTCGAGAATGCGGTGTATGCGCACCCGGCGGTTCTCGAAGCGGCGGCCTTTGGGGTGCCGCACGACGAGTGGGGCGAGTCGGTCCACGTGGTCGTGGTAACCAAGCCCGATCGCACCCTGGCCGAAGATGAACTGGTCGAACATTGTCGAACCTTGATCGCCGGGTACAAGCTGCCCCGATCGACCGAAATCCGGGGCGCCGAAGAACCGTTGCCCAAGTCGGGCGCCGGCAAGATCCTCAAACGAGACCTGCGCGACCCGTTCTGGGCCGATCACGACCGGGGTGTCAACTAGGAAGACTCACCCAAGTGTGGCTGGATCGACTCGACGTAGTCGACGAGCCGGCTTGCTACCTCGAAGGCCAGGTCGGGCTGATCGGGCTCGAGGTCCATCCAGACCTCGCTTAGCCGCCGCCAATCGCGGTTGCCGAGGAACTCACCGGCCTCGGCTTCACGACCGAGAACCTTCTTTGCCGACTTCTTGGCTTTGGCCGCCCGGGCGAGTGCTTGTTCGTTCTTCGACGGGTCGCCGAACTCGGCGTGGAAGCCAATCTCGATGGCGAACCGACCTTCGGGCTGGGGTTGGTCGGTATCGAGATGCCGGTAGGCGATGATCTGCGCTTCGAAATGGTCGCGTCGGGGTTTGTCGGCTGGTCCGAACCACACCTTCAGGCCGCGCCGGTGGGTGCGTTGTTGGTACTGGCCAAGGTCGTCGGGAACCATGGCCCGCACGACCTCGCCAACCTGTTCGAACAGATGCAGTTGCACGCCTGCTTTCCTACACCATCGCAGCGGGTGGCGAGATGGCGAGATGGCGCAGCCCGCTACTGGGAAAAGACGAGCGAGAACTCCATGGTGGCCTCGGTGGTGTTGCCGATGGTGGCCTGGAAGTCTTCGAGCGCAATGTCGGTCGAGCCGGTGACCACGAACTTGTCGTCGATCACAACCGCTTGAAGCGCAATCGTGACCGAGCGGGTGATCTCCTTCACGGTCAGGTCGCCTACCGCGCTGAACGTGGTTTCTACGCCGGCGGCTGGGATCTCGCTGATGGAGATTGGCTCGGTGAGCACGAACGTGCTGGTGGTGTGCACGTTGGTTTCGAGTCCCTCGTCGCCCAAGTGGTCGTCGCGTACCGAGCTGTCGCTGGTGAGCATGGTCATATCGCCGACGACGTTGACGGCGGTGATTTGGTCGTCGGTTGCGGTGAGCGTGCCGGTTACGCCCGGGGAGCGGCCGACGCTTTCGCCGGTGTTGCCGTCGGCCCGGTAACCAATGAACGTGGCGTCGCTTTCGATGACCGCCCATTCGCCAACGATCGAGTTGATCGACTCGCCTGCCGGTTCGGCAACGGTCTCGGCCTCGACCTCGGCCTCAACCTCGACCCCGGCCGCGTTGGCGGGGTTGGAGGGCGACGTGGTTTCGACGGGGTCCGTCTCGGCCGACGACTCACTAGCTACGGTCGCTACGGCGTCGCTGATCGATACCGGTTCGGGCTCGGGGGTGAGGAACCCAAGCCACCACGCCAGCCCAACAGCAACCGCGACAACGGTAAGCCCGCCGCCAGCGAGCAGCTTGGTTCGCAGATTGGTCGAGGTGTTGGGTGAGGATTCCATACGAGCAGTGTGGCGAACGAAGGTAGGAGCTTGGACGGAGTTAGCGAAGGTTTTGGTAAGAAGCGGGAAACCGCTAGTTCGCGATGAGGGCCTGCACGTCTTGCTCGAGCGACCCATATCCGGTGGTGCGAGTGGTGCCGTCGTCGTTCACGAGCACATAGGTGCGTTGTTCGATCACGCCGAACCGACGCCACAAGTCGCCCGACTCATCGGGAATGTGTTCGATGAGGTCGGTGCCGGTGTCATCGACAAACTCGTTGATATCGCCAAGGCCGGCGAGCCCGGGCACGCCAACGATGTTGACCTGGTCGCCGTACTTCTCTGCAACTTCCACGACCGTGGAAGATTCACGACGTCAAAACGGTCACCAAGGTGCCCAGAACCAGAGCACGGTGTCTTGTCCTTCGAGCGAGCCGAGGTCGATCGTCTGCCCGGACACGGTGGCAAACTCGCCGGTGAAGAGCTCGTCTGCGGCTTCTGGTTCGGAGAACCCGCCCGACGACGAAACGGTCGACGCGGTGCCGCCACAGGCCGATGCAACGACCAGTAAGGCCAGCAGAGTCGCTAGCCAGCGACGCCTAGAAGAAGTGGACATGAAAAGGGAACCCGGCACCTGCGCAGCGTATTTCATATCGACACGCAAAGCTTGGTGCCGTGACTCGGGGTTGTTTGGTGGGTAGGTTCCGGTCATGGAGATCGTTCCCTCACCTACCGGACTCGGTGCGACCGTTCGAAACGTCGACTTGGGCCAAGACATCTCTCTCGATCTAGCGGACCAGATTCGAGCAGCCCTCGATATCCACGGTGTGTTGGCGTTTGTCGGCCAATCGCTCGACGACGATGGCCTAAAACGGGTCGCGGGGTTGTGGGGCGTGTCGCATCCGCATCCGGTGGCGGCGTTTCTGGGCGGAACCGAGACAGTTTCGGTGGTGTTTAACGACGCCGAGCACCCACCGGCCGAAGGCGGCGACAGCCTGTTTCACACCGACTACTCGTTCACTAGTCAGATCCCCGACATCGCGGTGCTGCGATCGGTCACCGCGCCGGACGTGGGCGGCGCAACGACCTGGAGCGACGCGGCCGGAGCATTTCGTCGACTCGCGACCGCCGACGCCGATTTGGCCGAGCGGCTGCGAGGAATGCGGGCGACTCACGATCCCGGGCCGCGGTTTCGCCACGAGATGGAAGTTCGCATGGGCGCCGACTTGGCCGGCCGAGCCGACGAGCAGTTTGGGGCGGGGTCGCTTCATCCGGTCGTTGCCGTGCACCCGCGAACCGGGGAAGAGCTGTTGTTCGTCAACGCCGGGTTTACCCGTTCGATCGAAGGACTGTCGGCCGATGATTCGCACGACCTGTTGCAACAGCTATTTGGGTTCTTCGATGGCGACGAGCAGTTCGAACACCGCTGGGTCGAGGGCGACGTTGTCATCTGGGACGAACACCGCACGGTGCATCGCGGCTCGAGCGATTTCGGTACGAGACGGCGTGAGCTGCACCGTTGCACCGCAGGAGCCACGGCCCCGTCGAGATAACGCCACCCCGTAGCTCGGCTAGCTTGGGCGATACTTTCCAGCACGGGCGCCCGAGGTCTCCACTATCGTCAGATCAGCGACCAGGGGGATACGCGATGGACAGCGTCTACAACGTCATCGAGCTCATCGGCACCAGTGAGGAGTCGTGGGAGAAGGCAGCCACCGCCGCTATCGCCGAAGCAGCGAAAACTCTTCGAGACCTGCGGGTTGGCGAAGTGATCGAACAAGATTTACTGATCGAAGACGGCAAGGTGACACTTTTCCGCACCAAGATTCGCCTGTCGTTCAAGCACGAGTCGGACAATCACTAGTCGCCATGCCCAACCGTGTCGACAAGGTCATCCGTATCGTTGCGACCTCGCCTGCCTCGTGGTCCGAGGCCGCACGCAACGCGGTTAGCGAAGCGTCGAAGACGATCCATGGTCTCGCCACCGCTCGGCTTATCGATACCGACATTGTGGTTCGGGACTCCACCACGCTGTACCGGGTGAAGCTTGAGCTCCAGTTTCAGCTCGACCGAAACCGCACGGGCGCTTCCGGCGAGCGTATTCAGGTCCGCCGCTATCTCATCGTGGCCAACCAGACCCTCGCCAACGCCAGTCTCCAAGAGCTTGTGCAGGCGAAGCTCGACGAGTCGGCGGCCGAGTTCCATGTGCTGGTTCCCCAGACCGACCCGACCGCCGCAAAGTTCGACATCAGTGGCGTCATTTCCCCCAACATGTCCGCCCGCGCTCTCGACCGTCACGAGGTTGTTGTTGCCGAGGCCGAGCAGCGGCTGGTCTCGTTCCGTCGAACCTTCGAGGGTCTCGGTCCGAACCTGACGACCGAGATCGCAGCCGGCGACCCGGTCGCTGCGATACGGCGGATCATGGAACGTTCGAGCTTCGACGAGATCATCATTTCAACGCTTCCGCCCGGCTCCTCCCGATGGCTCAAGCTCGACCTTCCAACCCGGATCGAACGAGCCTTTAACCTGCCGTTGACTACCTTGGTGCAAACCAAAACCGACTAACCCGATGTAGCCGGTGCGGTACTCGGCCCGGCGAAGGGTTGGCCAGTCAAGGCCCGGCAGCCAGCGCGATAGGCGACGGCCCCGAACACGGCACCGATCGGCGCCAGCGCTTAGCTTGCGGAGATGACTTCTTCTGAATCTGCACGATCGATTGCGCCTGCCACCGGCAAGCTCGGCGTTCTTACCCCGGGTATGGGTGCGGTTGCGTCCACGTTCATCGCCGGCGTGATCGCTGCACGTCAAGGGATCTCGCCCCCCATTGGCTCGATCGCCCAGATGGCCCACGTTCGGCTCGGTACCCGCGACGAAGGTCGCAACCCCAAAATCAAGGACTTCGTGCCGCTGGCCGAGCTTGACGACATCGTGTTTGGCGGTTGGGACCCCATTTCGCCCAACGCCATGGAAGCAGCGAAGACCGCCGGTGTTCTTGAAGGTAAGGACCTTGAGAGCATCTCGTCAGAGCTCGAAGGCATCATCCCGATGGAAGCGGTGTTCGATCAGCGTTGGGTGAGCCGGCTCGAGGGTGTTCGGGTCAAGGACATTTCCAACAAGTGGGATCAGGCTGAAGCGCTCATCGCCGACATTGCCCGGTTCCGGGAAGAGAACGACTGTGACCGGATGGTCATGGTGTGGTGCGGTTCGACCGAGGCGTATCAGGAGCCGTCGGCCGTGCACGACACCGTTGCTTCGTTTGAGCAGGGTCTGCGCGACAACGACGACAACATCTCGCCGTCACAGATCTACTGCTACGCCGCCCTGCAGTCCGATGTGCCCTACGCCAACGGTGCGCCGAACCTCACCACCGACCTCGACTGCATGGTCGAGCTTTCCAAGACCCGTGGTGTGCCGATTGCCGGCAAGGACTTCAAGACCGGCCAGACGCTGATGAAGACCATGCTGGCGCCGGGCTTTAAGGCCCGCATGCTCGGTATGCGTGGCTGGTATTCGACCAACATTTTGGGAAACCGCGACGGCGAGGTGCTCGACGATCCGGAGAACTTCAAAACCAAAGAGCAGTCGAAGCTGGGCGTGCTCGGCCACATCCTCCAGCCCGAGGTGTACCCCGAGCTGTACGGCAACATCGACCACGTGGTGCGGATCAACTACTACCCACCCCGCGGCGACAACAAAGAGGGCTGGGACGCCATCGACATCTACGGCTGGCTTGGCTACGAGATGCAGATCAAGGTCGACTTCCTGTGCCGCGACTCCATCCTGGCCGCTCCGATCGTGCTCGACCTTGCGTTGTTTATGGACCTGGCCCACCGGGCCGGCGAGAGCGGCGTGCAGGAATGGCTCAGCTTCTACCTCAAAGCACCCCAAGCGGCCGGCGACAACCCGGCCGAGCAGGACCTGTTCATCCAGCAAACCAAGCTTAAGAACACCTTGCGTGAATGGATGGGCGAACAGCCAGTAACCCACTCCGAGGCTGGTTGATCTAGTCCGAGTCAGCCGTTTGCTCATGTGATCAACACGCTCCCGCGGGAGCGTTTGGTCACCATACGTGGTGAAGCGTTCACCAGACGTGGCCCAGATGCTCCCGCGGGAGGGCCCCGTCCCTGCGCCGCGCTCGCATCCAGCAATGAGCCTGCACGGGCACCCGGCCGCACTAGCGGTCTTGCAGACAATCGACGAGGAGTTGTGATGTAAGCGGAGGGTGCGCCTAACCTGCCGAGAGCGATCAGCGGGGTCGCGTGAAGGGGGCTCACATGAGCGGGTTGAAGCGTTTTGGTTCGATGCAGGCGATGCGCGGACTAGTGGTCGGATTGATCATCGGAGCGCTGGTCACTGGTGGCGTCGCTGTCGCCGCAAACGCCAACGGAAAGTATGCGGGTTGTATCGACTCGACCGGAACGTTGGTGAAAGTACAGGAGGGGAAGAAGCCGGCCACGAAGTGTTCGAGCGATGAAACCAAGATTGTCTGGAATGCCAAGGGTCGCCGCGGCAAGGTGGGCAAGACCGGCCCGCAAGGTGCGCAAGGCGAACCGGGCCAGCGGGGCGCCAAGGGCGAGCCGGGCCCGGTCGGCGAAACTGGTGAAACTGGCAACATCGGACCTCGAGGGCCCAAAGGCGATACAGGCGAGAGCCCAGCAATGGTTTTCTACAACGTTGGAGCCGAAGTGCTCGTTGAGCCTCAGACCAGTGACAACGTGACCGTTGTGTGTGATCGTCCGAATAGCGCGGCCGTATCGGGCTTCGTCGTCGAGGAGGTCTTGCCGCCCAGTGTGACAATGGCGCCTCTGGATATCATCGGCGATGAAATGACGTTTCGGTATCACAACCCCAACCCTGACGTTGATTTCGTTCAGGTCGTACTTCGTTGTCTCGAGGGCGGGGTCGACGCGACCCTCGACTAGGCCGGTTGAGGCCTCGAACCGCCAAAACCACACAACCGCAGGCCTTGGCAGTTTCCTGCCTCGACCTGCGGATGGTGCCGGTATCCCCCCGGATTTGAACCCAGAACCTGGCGATGAAGAGCGGTTGTGGTGTGCGCTGTCGGTCAGGTGAGCTTGATGTCGACCGGAACTGCTCGACTCAAGGTGTGCCCGACCGGTGAGGTGCCGACCACCTTTTCGTGAAGTTCAGCGAGCTGTTCGACCGTGGCATCTGAGTCGATGTTCACGTTGACGCGCAGCCGCTCGTAACCGGCGTTGCCCTCGGGATTCAGGCCCAGAAAGGTGTGAAGGTTCAGGTCGCCTTCGAGGTCGATCGACAGGTCGTCGATGGTGATTCCCGCCGCCGTGGCGTTGGCGGCATACCCGACGGCTAAGCAGTTGCCGAGTGCTCCCAACAGCTGTTCGACCGGGTTTGGGCCAGCGTCGGAGCCGCCAAGCGATGGTGGCTCGTCGGACTGCGATGGGGCGAAGTTACGAATGAGAGCCTGCGACTTGAAACCCTCCTGCCATTCGACACGGGCTTTCCATGTTGTCTCGGCGACAGCGGGCTCTTCTTGGATCTTTCCGGCCAGTCCGGCAACTGCTGCGATGTCGACGTCGTTGATCTTGGTCTCGGTGCTCATGGCTACTCCCGTTAGGTCTCAATTGGAATTCCTATAATTCCGATCAGACTAGTCGGGATTTGTAAAACAAACGCTATTGAGCCTGCCCGTTTGTGGTGGGTGGTGTGCCGATGAGTTTGTCCCGCGAGAGTGTTCAAACCCGACCGCGGAGACGCCGTCGTCGAAGGGGCGGTCGACCGGTCACAAAGATACATACAGCGATGAATTAAAATGTGCTATGGTGCGGATCATGCAACGACGAACTCAGGCCGAGCGCCGAGCGGCAACACGTATGGCGTTGATCGACGCCGCGGGCGAGTTGTTGGTGGAGCAGGGGTGGGCGCAGGTCACGTCGGTGGCGGTGTGTGCTCGCGCCGCGTTGACGCGTGGCGCGTTCACTCACCACTTCGACGGCCTCCCTGAGCTGTTCGCAGTGGTCTTGGAACATCGATACGAGGAGATTGCCGCCCGGGTTGAGGCCGAGGGTGACCCGACGTCGATCGTCGAACTCCTAGAGCGCACCTGGGCTGTCAATCGGGAGCCAGAGTTCAAGGTCGTGCTCGAAGCTTGGCTCGCCGGAGCCAACGACGCAGATCTCGCCCGGACGCTCGACCCGGTCATCGCAAACTTCGCGAAGCTCATCGGTCCGGATCGCTGGTCCGAGCTCTTAGCCGACGAGCACGCACGTTCGTTCTACCTCGCAGCAAGAGAAGCGCTCCTCGGCCTTGCCTGGGGCCATGCCGTCAACCGCGGCATGCCGGTCCCGCATACGGACCTCGTCCTCGATCATCTGACCACGAACGCAAGAGCTCACGACGCCCGGCTCGGGCACTGAAGGGGAATCTCATGACCATGACCAATCCAGCGCCTTCGGCATCGGAAACCACAACCCGAACCGGCTACAGCGTCTGCACGATCTGCGACATTGGTTGTCAGCTGCGGACGACCGCCGAGAACGGCGTGGTCACGAAGGTCGAACAGCACGACAACCCATTGCTGGCCAAGAACATCTGTTACAAGGGCACGGCTGCGCCGCAGATCCACAACCACCCCGAGAGGCTACGGGTTCCGCTCAAGCGAGTCGGCGAACGAGGCGCTGACCAATGGGAGGAGATCTCCTACGAGCAGGCGATCACCGAGATCGGCGAACGTCTCCAAGCCGTCATCGACGCTCACGGCCCGGAAGCGTTCGCCGTCTCGACGTCGGGTTGGAACACCCAGACCACGCACGGCCTCGACCGTCGTTTCATGAACCTGGTCGGGTCGCCGAACTGGACATCTGGCGTGTCGCTGTGCGCCGGCAACACCGCAGCTGTCAGCAGGCTGACCTATGGCTGGTACACACTTCCCGACTTCGACAACACCAACTGTTTCGTTCTCCTCGGTCACAACCCGCGAAAGCACTCATGGACGCCGATCTTCAACCAGCTCGAGGCGGCCCGTGCGAGAGGTGCGACGAGCATCGTCGTCGATCCCCGCGTCTCCGAGCAGGCCGAGAAGGCGACGATCCACCTCCAGATCAAGGCCGGGACCGACGCAGCCTTGCTGCTGGGCTGGGTCAAGGTCATCCTCGACGAGAAGCTCTACGACGCAAAGTTCGTCGAGCAGTGGTGTGTTGGCTTCGAAGAGCTGAAAGCGCGGGCCGACGAGTACCCGCTCGAACGAGTCGCTGAGATCTGCGGCGTCGAAGCTGGCTTGATCGCTCAGGCTGCCCGTCTGTACGCCGAGGCCGATGGTGCCAGCATCCCGTGGACGCCAATCACCGACATGCAGATCGATTCGACCTCCAGCATCCGGCTCCAATGCATCCTTCGCGCCATCACCGGCAACCTCGATGTGGTGGGTGGCGAGCGATTCCACGGCTTGAACCCTGGTTACCGGACCGAAGCCGAACTGCAGCTCCATGATGAGATCAGCCCCGAGCAGCGGGCCAAACAGGTCGGCTACCACACGCACCCGGCGTACACCTACCGCACGGCCGAGATCCTGAGGCCGCACATGAAGCGGGTGTGGGGTCACGAGTGGATCGACATGGTGATGGGTTGTCACATGGCGAACCCGTCGGAGCTGTTCAGAGCCATGGCCGACGGCGACCCGTACCCGGTCAAGGCGTTCTTCACGCTCGGCAACAACTCGCTGATGAGCTATCCGAATCAGCATCAGATCCTGCGCGCGATGCTGAATCAGGACTTGATCGTCGCCCACGAGATCTTCATGACACCGACCGCAATGCTTGCCGATTACGTGATGCCGGGCGACGTGTTCACCGAACGCAGCCACTTGGCCGACAGCTGGGCCTGGACCGACCGGCTGACCCTTAACGAAGCGGTCGCCCATGCGCCGGAGCAAGCCAGTTCGAGCTTCCGATTCTGGACCGACCTGGCCCACGAGATGGGCTTCGGCGAGCGGTTCCCCTGGCAGTCATTGGAAGAGGTCATCGACTATCGACTCGAGCCGTCGGGCGTGACCTTCGAAGAGTTCGCCGCCGAGAAGTACATGGATGTGCCGACGCCGAAGTACCGAAAGTACCGCAAGACGGGGTTCGCCACGCCGTCTGGCAAGGTCGAACTCTCATGCTCGATTCTCGGCGACCTCGGCTTCGATCCGCTGCCCTACCACCGCCCAGCGCCAGCCCCGAGTGACGAGTTTCCCTACCGGGTCTTCTCGGGTGTGCGTGAGGATCCGTTCTTCCAGACGGGTCAGCGCAACATCGGTGTGCTTCGTCGGCGTGTCCCGTCGCCCCACTTCTTCGTTCATCCCGACGACGCAGTGAGGGACGGGCTCGTCGAGGGTGAGTGGGCCAAGCTCGAGACCGCCCACGGCGAAGTGCGGATGAAGGTGTCGATCCAAGACTCGATGCGCCCGGGCCATCTGCGGGTGCCGCACGGATGGTGGTACCCCGAGACGCGAGGCGAGGTGGATCTCGCCGGTGCCTTTGTCAGCTCGGACGCCGTGCTGACGGTCGACACGGACGACGTGCTCGACTTCGAGCAGGGCATTCCGCACTTTAAGGGCTACCCCGGACGGATCTCGCCGTGCGACGCGCCTGAAGGCATGTCGGCAATCACGCTCGGAACCGACTGATGGCCCAGCGAAGCGAGTTCGGCCATCGGGTCCTCGAACTGAAGACCTCGATCATGGGACGGCTGGCACCGAAGATCCTGTCGAGAAGAACGACCGGCATCGACGGTGTTGCGAAGAAGATGGCAATGAAAGGATCGTCACCGGAGCCCGATGCCGCCCTCATTGCGGAACTCGCGCACCCTGACGACGTGCCCGAGATCGTGACGAGCCGAACACCAGATTCGGCTGAGGTGGGCGACCATGAGTGACGGATTGGTGCCATCGGCTGCTCACGCATCCATGTCGGGCGGGCCAATCCGGTCGAGACGGGCCGAGAAACCGACGTAGCGCCAGATGAGCTGGTCGCCATCGAGGTGACGAGTCACCTCGATCGGTAAGCCGTCGGGCCGAAGGACATGCACGTCGTCTTCCCAGAACGCGGCGACCCGAGCGGGGGTTGTGAAGTCCCTGGCCGCTACATCGTTTACGCCGTTTTCGACGGTGCCGTCCACCCGCATGTCGTGCACGACACCGCCGCTGGTGATGACCATACGGTTGCCGCACTGTTCGATGCGCTGCACTTCACCTACCGCAACATCGCCCTCGTTCTCGTTCTCGTTCTCGTTCTCGGGGCCGACGATTTGCCACATGCCTCGCATGTCGACTGCGTCGTCGCTCAACGGTTCGGTGCAGCCCGAGAGAACAGGCGCCGGCATCACGTCGCCATACCCGCCGGGTGGCGTCTGGGCGACGGGAATGTCGTCGGCGGTCACCGGCGGCACCGTTTCGGGGGCCGAGTTCTCTGTCGGTTCCTGCTCGACTTCGGTGTCGTCGGTTGGCTCCTCCCTGTTCCCGTCCTCGACGGTCTCAACCTCGGCCGGTGTGCTGTCTGGCGAAGAATCCTCCGCGTCGCCGCCACCGCACGCGACGGCAAGTATGGCGAAGGTCGCAACCATCGCCAATAGGCGAACAGGAAAACGAGACAGCCGGACGCGGTTCGGGATGGTCATTCGGTGCTTCATGCAAAGCACTCTATGTTGTGCCAATAAGACTGGCATAAGAAAATGCCAGTAGAGCTGGCCAATGAACTTACGCCGGCCGTGAGCGTGGCGTTCTCACCCAAAAACCCCACAACCGCAGGCCTGGCAGTTTCCTGCCCCGACCTGCGGTTGGGTTTTTGTACGCCCCCTGGGACTTGAACCCAGAACCTGCGGATTTAGAGGTCCTTGACAACGGTCCGGGAAACCCGGTTCTATCCGGATTGCACGGGTTCTGTCCGGTCGGGAATCCGGTGGACCCGGTCGCGTCTGGTGGTGTCCGGGGTGTTCGTTGGATTTTGCGTTGGATGGTGCGGCGATATGGGGCCGGGTTGAGCGCGAGACGATCGTTGACAACCTTTCATGGGGCTGGCATACAACGACGTGGTCCTTACCTCGGACCCCGCGACCTCACATCCATGGGCGCAACGGTCGTCAACCTCGATCTGTGGAGGACCCAGTGCCTACGGGTCCAACGAGGTCGCCGAGGCAGCGGGAGCGTTTGGCTGTGACAGCAGCGGCTGAGCGGTCGCGGTCGATGCCTCGCTGGATTGAACGGGGATCTCCATCCAAAAGGTGGCGCCGCCCCCGCGCGTCTCTGAGACGCCGTGGGTCCCGTTGTGCGCGTTGGTGATCGAAGCGACGATCGCCAGGCCGAGGCCGTTGCCACCAGTTGTTCGGTTGCGGCTCTCGTCGGCGCGGTAGAAGCGCTCGAACAGGCGGTTGGCGTCGGCTGGCGAAATGCCGGGTCCGTGATCCTCGATCTCGAGTCGAACGCTCTGTTCTGCGACCAGACCGCGAAAGGCGAGCGGGGTGTCGGGCGGTGTGTACCTGAGCGCGTTCGCGGTGATCGCCGACATCGCCTGCACGATCTGGTCGCGGTCGGCTTCGATTGTCAGGCCCGCGGCGACATCTACCTCGACGGTGCGCTCGGGTTGGATTGCGCCGACGTCTGAGGCGAGGTCGGCGAGGAGCTGCCCGACGTCAAGCGTGGTCCTCTCCAGCGGGAGTGGCTCGTCAAGGCGGGCCAGGGTGAGCAGTTGTTCGACGACGCGCCGCATCCGGCCTGCCTCGTCGTTGATTCGGCGCATCGCATCATCGAGGGCCGCAGGCTCGGAGAGTGATCCCTGCTCGTACAGGGTGGTGTAGCCCTGCAGGGTCGTGAGGGGCGTGCGCAGTTCGTGGCTGACGTCGGCGACGAAACGCCGTTGCTTTGCCTCGGCGTTTTGGGTGGTGTCGATCATGAGGTTGAGCGCTCTTCCGAGCCGGGCGGCTTCGGTGCGTCCTGGAGGCTGCTCGACTCGACGGTCGACCTCGCCCGCAGCTATAGCGTCGGCGGACTCGGTCATCTTCCTGATCGGACGCAGCCCGTGCCGGATCATCCACCACGAGAACAGCGCCAGCACCGCCAGCACGAGTGCGCCGGACACGATCTGGGTGACGATGAGCGTTCGGAGCGACTCGTCGACGTCGGTCGTCGGCAAGGCAACGAAGAAGAGTCGGTCCCCTGTTTCGAAGGTACGGGCGCGAACGTTGCTGGCGTCGCCGGCGACCGTGCCGATGGTGGTCGGCTCGACGTAACGTCGGCCTGCGACATAGTCCGGTCGCAGATCCGGGTCATGCGACGGTTGCACCACGGGCATCAGGGTCCCATCTGGCTGTACCACGGCGACGAAGACTGACCCGAACGAGGCGGGACTGACGCGTTCGCGGGGCTGGCCTGCCGACAGGTTCGGGGTTCGGGATGCGGTGTCGGCGACGGCGTCGAGCTGGCGGTCGAGCTGGCCATACAACTGACGGGACTGCGTGACCGCTATCGCTGCACTCGACAGTCCGAGCACGACCACGATGCCGACCATCCCGGCGAGCAACCGAGCCCGCAGCGTCACGATGGCTCTCGGATGACATAGCCAATGCCTCGCACCGTGTGGATCAGCTTGGGACCGGTCTGGTCGACCTTCTTGCGAAGGTTGCTTATGAACGACTCGATGATGGCCGATTCGCCATCGAAGTCGTAGTGCCACACATGATCGAGGATCTGCCCGCGGCTCACGACCCGACCAGCGTTCGACATCAGACACCGAAGAAGCTTGAACTCGGTGGCGGACAACACGACCTCGTCGTCGCCTCGCCAGACGCGATGGGCAGCCTCGTCGAGAACGAGATCGCCAACCTGGAACCGGGTTGTCTCAACTCCGCTGACCTGGGATCTGCGGAGCGCGACGTGCACTCGGGCGAGTAGCTCCTCGAGTGCGAACGGTTTGACGATGTAGTCATCGCCGCCGACGGTGAGGCCGCGCACTCGGTCCGATGTGTCCGTCCGTGCGGTGAGGAACAGCACGGGGGCGTCAACGCCGGCGGACCGGAGGCGCCGTAGCACCTCGAAACCGTCGATGTCGCCGAGCATCACATCGAGGACGATGACGTCCGGACCAAATCGGGTTGCCTCGGCCAACGCGCGGGCACCAGTTGCTGACACAGCGACCTCACACCCTTCGACGCGCAACGCCGACGCGACGAGGAACGAGATGTTCTCCTCGTCGTCGACCACAAGCACTTTGGCATCTCGCATCAAGTCGGCCATGTGAACAGGATCGCACCGAAACCTTGCCGTCCGCTGGTCAGTAGCTGGAGATTTCCTGGAACGTTCCGCTTCTCGCCAAGCGGGCCAGATGCGGGCGGATCAGGGGCCGCTTTCGACCGGGTCGCCTCCAGCAAGCCCAAAGGGAACATTGAAGTCAGCGTCAGGTTGCTGGTGGAGGCTGACGACCATGGAAGCTTACGAACAGCAGCAAAGGGACACGGATCGAAAACGGAAGCGAGCAACGGCGTTGGTCACAGCGCTTGTTCTGACCCTTGCCGCGTGCGGCGGGGACGACGGGGACGAAACGGTATCTGCCGCCCCAGTGGTCGCCGAGTCCCAACAAGATCAAGCGGTCCCGACCGACACGGCTGGCTCGGCGGCCGCCTCAGGAGCAACCGAGACGTCCGACGAGGAGCGGGCGCTCGACTTCGCCCAATGCATGCGTGACAACGGCGTCGACTTTCCGGATCCCGTGATCAACGCCGATGGCTCGATCGATCTGGTCGGCAACGCGGCCCCCGGCTCGATCGACCCCACCAGCGACACCTTCGGCGATGCGACGGAGGTGTGCGGCCCGATCGTTGCCGGAACGAGCTTCTTGCCGGGTGCCCGCATCGACGAAACCGAACAACAAGCAAACCTGCTGGCCTTCGCTGACTGCCTGCGCGGCCTTGGCTATGACGTGATCGATCCCGTCCTGAGCGACATCCAGGCCGGCGGCCCGGGCGCGCTCGTCAGGGCCTTCGGCGAGAACTTCGATCCGACCGATCCCGCCAACGCCGGTGCCGTCCAGGAGTGCCAGGGCCAGGTGGGGGCGTCCGATGAGTGACACACCGCCTGTCCTCGTCAGCCCGACAGCTGCGCCATCGGCCTCGGGCGAGGCGCATCACGATCCCCCGACCCAACATGGCTCGCCGAGCGAGCCGCCCCGTCGTCGCCGCCCCAGTCGCTCGACGATCGGGCTCACGCTGGGCGGTCTGGCTGTCGCCGGTGCCGTGGCGTGGTTGGCGTTCAGCGGCGACGACACAGAAGCCACCGATACCCCAGCGTCGGTGACCGTCCGCACCGCGACCGCCGAACAGCGCGACCTCGTGGACACCTCGACGCTCGAGGGCACACTCGGCTACGCCCGAGACGTAGCGATCTCGGCGCCGGTGGCGGGCACCGTGACTCAGTTGATCGGCGATGGCGACCCGGTCGGACGGAACACCGTGGTTGCCGAGATCGACGCAGCGCCGATGGTGGCGTTCTTCGGCGACAAGCCGATGTACCGCGACGTACGCCACGGCGATGAAGGTGACGATGTCGCAGCAATCGAGAAGAACCTGGTCGCGCTGGGCTATCACGCCACGATCGATGCCGACGGAGATCTTGTCGACACCGGTTTCGTTGTCGATGGCGTCTTCGATGCCGCCACCGAAGACGCGGTCGAGCGGTGGCAAGCCGACCTCGGTGTCGCTGAGACTGGCGAGGTCGCGCTGGGTTCGGTGGTGACGGTGCCGGGGCCGTCGTCGGTCGCATCGACCTGGACCGTCGTCGGCGGCTTGGTGACACCCGGTGTCCCCATTGGTACCTTCAACGTCGAGTCCGCTGCGACAACGTTTCATGCGGCGCACGCAGGTTCGATCGAGCTGGTCGCGACAGGCGGCCCTATCACGTCGGGTGATGTCGTGTACCTCGTCGAGGACCTGCCCGTTGTCGGCATCGTCACCGATGAACGGTTCGACCGGGACCTGTGGTGGGGTCGGGAAGGGTCCGATGTCGAGGTGCTCGAGACCTTTCTCGTCGGAGCCGGCTACGACGCCGGCGGTGACCTCGTGGTGGATGAGATCTACGACGGCGTCACGGCCGAGGCGGTCGAGGAGTGGAAGAACGAACTGTCCGATGAATACGACGATGTGGTCGTGGAGGCGACGGTGCGAGCGGATGATCTGATCGCCGTTTCGCCAGGCACGACAGTCGAAGACATCGCGAAGTTGGCCGACCCGGCACCAAGCGGCTCCACACTGTTCAGTTACTCGCTCGGCGAAACCGGTCGGGTCGTGCGAACCAGTATCGATGTGTCCGACCAGACCACGATGCCCCTCGGCGCCGTTCTCGACATCGAGTTTCCCGATGGCACCGTCGTCGCCGGTACGGTCACTTACCTGTCCAGCGCAACGACCTCGGACCCGATGGATCCGACGGCCGAGCCGCAACTGGAGGTCGAGCTCGCGCTCGACTCGGTCCCCGACGACGTCGCCGACCTCACCGAGTTGACTGTCGACATAGTGATCGTCGACCGGTTGGCCGCCGGAGCCATCGTCGTCCCCGCGAGTGCCCTCGTCGCCACAGCCGACGGTGGATTCGCGGTCGAGGTGCTCTCAGAGGCGACAACCCAGTTTGTCGCCGTGACGCCAGGTCTGTTCGCTGACGGGTTCGTCGAGGTCGATGGCATAGCGGCCGGGGCGACCGTGGTGGTGCCGTGATGACTGCCGCAACGGTGAATCACGGCGACCAAGGTCTGGTCAGGCCGCAACGTCGGCCGGCGCTCGAGCTGCGGCGGGTCGTGAAGGAGTACCCGGGCGACCCGCCAGTACGAGCACTCAACGACGTGTCCCTGCGGATCGACCATGGCGAACTCGTCGCCATCGTCGGTGCCTCGGGCAGCGGGAAATCAACACTGCTCAACGTGATGGGCACGCTCGATCGCCCCACCCGCGGTGTGTTGGAGATCGATGGGGTCGACACCGCAGGCCGTAGCGACAATGCCGTCTCCGGCATCCGTGCCCGAAAGATCGGCTTCGTGTTCCAGCAGTTCTACCTCCTGCCGGGCATGTCGGCGGTAGAGAACGTCGCCAACGGGCTGCTCTACCAGGGCGTCGCCCCAGCCGAACGCCGAGCGCGAGCGATCGATGCCCTGAGTCGGGTGGGCCTCGGCCACCGGCTCGAACACACCCCGAACCATCTCTCGGGCGGTGAGCGGCAACGAGTCGCCGTCGCCCGAGCGTTGGTCCACCAGCCTGCGTTCGTGCTCGCCGACGAGCCCACCGGCAATCTCGACTCACGATCGACCGACGCGGTGATGCAGCTCATCGATGATCTGCACAACGACGGGACGACGATCGTGGTGATCACCCACGACACCGACATCGCCGCAGCGCTGCCGCGCCGGGTGACAGTGCACGACGGAACGATCGTCGCTGACTCGGGGCATCCCGACGACGCGCCGGAGACCTAAGATGGCTTCCAAAGATCAGAGCCCTGCGAGCAGGCTGCGCCTGAGCGACGTGGTGCGAGTTGGCGCCTCGGGGCCGCGGGCTCGCAAGACCCGGACCGCTCTGTCGGCGCTCGGCATCTCGATCGGGATCGCCGCGCTCGTCGGTGTGCTCGGGTTGTCCGAGTCATCGAAGTCGGCATTGCTCGACGAGATCTCGGCGTTGGGAACCAACCTTCTCACCGTCGAGGCGGGCGGAGGTATCGGCGCCGGCGACGGTGAGCTTCCAGAGACCGCGTTGGCAAGCGCTGCTCGCATCCCAACGGTCACCTCGGCCAGCGCTGTCTGGAATGTCGACGCCGACGTCTACCAGAACGAGTACATCCCCGAGGGCGAGACCGGCGCCATCAACGTCGTCGCCGCCGACGTTGATCTCGTGCACACGTTGCGCGGCGACGTCGCCGATGGCCGATTCTTCGACGAGACCACCGCGCCGTACCCCACCGCGGTCGTCGGATCGGTGGCCGCCGAACGCTACGGCATTCGTGATCTCGACACTCCGACGTACGTGTTCATCGGCGACGACTACGTCGAAGTCGTCGGCATCCTCGAAGAGTTCCCGCTGGCCGCCGACCTCGACCGCTCTGTCATCCTGAGCCAGCAGGCAGCCAGCACGTTCTTCGATGCCGACGACTCGCCTTCGACCGTGTTCGTTCGAGTGCTCGATGGCACCATCGACGAAACCCGCGACGTGCTCCCCGGCAACACCGACCCCGAGAACCCCGAAGAGGTCACGGTCAGCCGGCCATCGGATGCCCTCGAAGCCCAAGCCGCCGCCGACGACGCGCTGACCACCCTGTTCCTCGGCCTCGGAGCCGTTGCCCTTCTCGTCGGCGGGATCGGCATCGCCAACGTGATGGTCATCGCCGTCATCGAACGCCGCGGAGAGATCGGGCTTCGACGGGCATTGGGCGCAACCCAAGCCCACATCCGTCGACAGTTCGTCACCGAAGCTATCATCTTGTCGGTTCTCGGCGGCATCGGCGGCGTCGCCATCGGCGTTGCAGCCACATTCGTGTACGCCTCGAGCCAGGACTGGCGCGTCATCATCCCCCAGGAAGCCGCCTTCGGCGGTCTCGTCGGCGCAGTCGCCATCGGAGCCATCGCCGGCCTCTACCCAGCCATGCGAGCCGCCAAACTCGCGCCGACCGAAGCCCTCCGTGCATGACAGCACATGACCACTAGCGCAGCGGGTGCACGCTCATATTCGATCTCGCGGTGGCTTTTGGTGACTGCGGCTATCGGACTCACCGTTACCACCCACGGCGGCACCGAAGCGGTGTCGGATAACACGCTGGTTTCGACCTTTGCGCCGGTTGTGACCGCCGCCCAGTCGTCATCCCCACCGGCCACGCTGGCCGAAGACGAAGAGCGCCCCGAGATGGTGCCCGCCACCGACGGCTCGACCGTTGACCGTGTGCAGACCAGCAGCCACTCTCAGGACGCGGCCGACATGGTCCTCAACAGCGGCACGCCTGTCTTCGAGGGCGACTTCGCCGACCCGTTTCTCCTCAGCGTCGACGACGGTTTGTACGCCTACGCCACCAATACCCGCGACGCGAACGTGCCGGTGCTGTACGCCGATTCGTCTTCCGATGGTGAGTACCTCGGCGACGCCCTGCCCGATCTACCCCATTGGACGAACAGCCTGTGGAACTGGGCGCCGGCCGTCGCCGAAGTCGATGGCACCTTCGTGCTGTACTACACAACTCGCCACGTCGAGTCCGGTCGCATGTGTATCTCGGTGGCTGTTGCCGACGACCCGGCGGGTCCGTTTGTCGACGACTCCGCCGAACCGCTGATCTGTGACCTCGAGCAGGGCGGCTCGATCGATCCGAGTCCGTTCATCGACACCGACCAAAGCCGCTGGCTCTTGTGGAAGTCCGACGGCAACTGCTGCGGCATCTCCACCAAGATCTACGCTCAACGTTTGACCGATGACGGCACCGGTCTCGCCGGCGAACCGACCGAACTGATTCGCAACGATCTCGGGTGGGAGAGCGACGTTGTCGAGGGGCCATCGATGATCGAGATCGACGGCACGTACCACCTCTTCTACTCCGCCAACCGTTGGGACACTGCGGACTACGCAGTCGGCCACGCAATATGCGCTTCGGTCACCGGTCCCTGCACCAAAGACTCGGAACCGTGGCTCTCGTCGCAGACCCTCGGCTCAAGTGACGGAGTGCTCGGCCCCGGGGGCCTGGAGGTGGTCGATCTCGCCCACCCGTTTGCCGACCTGGTCCTATACCACGCGTGGACCGGCGGCGCCGTCGGGTACGAAACCAGCGTTCGAGCGCTGTTCGCCGAGCCGATCGTGTGGGCCGACGGCGAGCCCCTTCGTGCCTCATCGCTCCGCATCGACCCCAACTCAGCCGATCTCGATATCGCGGACTGACAAGATCATCGCTCTCGCCAGTGCTGGTTGATCACATTCGAGTACCGATGGGCGTTTCCAGGAAGCCTCAAGGAAACGTTGAAGCGAACCTCAGGTTGACGGCAGAGGCTGAGCAGCATGGAGCGTGCGAGCACTCTGTCTGTTCTTCTTGGCCGTCGGTGGGTACTCGCCTGGGCCGTAGGGATTGCGATGTTGATTGCCGCGTGTTCGGGGGGCGATACGTCCACGGCCGGCGACGACAGACCCAGCGACCCGAACGCCGCGAGCACGAGCAGTGTTGAACCGGATGCTGTCGAGCCCAACGAACCTCCCGAAGTGAGCACCAGCACTGTTGAACCGGGCACCGACGTGCCCAGCGAATCCGCCGCAGGGGCTGAGAGGGTACATATTCTCGCCGCATTTTTTGGACTGGACGACGGTATCCCGGGTCAGCTTTTCGGATGTGGATTGTCCGGTTTCCAGGATGGAATGCCGATTGTGCTTGATCGGCGAATACCCCTACCAGCGCTGCTTGATCCTTCGGTGTTTGTTGTGCACCGCGCCTCGGGAGCAGAAAGCCCGGTTGGCTGCGCCACGCTAGCGCCGGCGGACGAGGCGGAAGAGCGAAGGACGATCCTTCTCGTTGGGGAGTTTGGCAGCGATGGTGACCCTGCTGTTGGAGTCGAGATCGTTGGCACACTGTTGACCGACGATGGTGTTGATGCGAAGGGGGCCCTGGTCGAAACGGTGGTCCCTCTCGCCGCTGGTCCTTCCATCGTTTTGGCGGAGCACTACCCCATGTCGGAGCTCCCGACGGGGGGCACAGATGAATGCCCTGCCGATACGGATCACATCATCAAAACCACTTGGGAGGGGGGCGTCTCAGGTCCTGGGGGAGCAGACCTCGACGAGTCGCACCGTCTGGGGACCACGGTGGAGTATGCAAGTGGCGAGGTTCGGGTTGCGACGCTGCTTGCGGACGCATTCGACAACGACAATCACGTGGAGTTGTGTATGAGTGCACCGGGCGAACCCGTCGCCATCACCGCCGGTTCCGGTCTCTATGAGGACCCGAACGGTGACCTAAATGCATTGCATACCCAGGTCGTCACTGACGCCCACGAATTGACGCCATAAAGGTGTCTGATCAGTTCTTCGTGGCTGCCCGCAGATGAAATCGTGGCAACACAAAGCTTGGCGACTTCTTTGTCGCCCAGATCCATTACGACTAGGCAGACTCCCCACACGACCACGAAGGATTCCAGATGAACGCAACCGCCGCGACGACAGCAGCTCGCGCTGTGCAGGCAACCAAGGTCTACGGGTCTGGCGACAACGCCGTCCACGCCCTTGCTGGTGTGGACGTTGCGTTCGGGCGAGGAGAGTTCACCTGCATCATGGGACCGTCGGGCTCGGGGAAGTCAACGCTTATGCACTGCATGGCCGGGCTGGATTCTCTGACAAGCGGGCAGGTGTTCGTCGGTGATTTGGAGGTGTCGAGCCTCGATGAGCAGGGACTTACCAACCTGCGTCGAGATCGCATGGGTTTCATCTTCCAGGCGTTCAATCTGGTTCCGACGTTGTCCGCTGAAGAGAACATTGTGCTACCGCTTCGCCTCGCCGGGCGATCACGCGATGACGACTGGTTTGGTCGAGTCGTCGACACCGTGGGCCTCACCGAGCGGCTCGATCATCGCCCAAGCGAGCTGTCCGGCGGGCAGCAACAGCGAGTCGCTGTCGCCAGGGCGCTCGCTTCGCAACCGGAGATGATCTTCGCGGACGAGCCGACCGGCAATCTCGACTCGTCGACGGGTACCGAGATCCTTACCTTCATGCGCCACGCCGTCGATGTATTCGACCAAACGATCGTCATGGTGACCCACGATCCCTATGCGGCCGCTTACGCGCACCGCGTGGTGTTCTTGAGCGATGGCATGATCGTCGACGAGATGCGCGATCCGGACGGTGACCGTGTGCTCGACCGCATGAAGCAATTCGGTAAGTAGACGCCATGTTCACTCTTGCCTGGCGCAACGTGCGCGAGAACCCTTCCCGTTATGTCCTGACTGGCCTGGCCATCGCGCTGGGCGTCGCCTTCTATGTGGCAACCACCGTCTTGACGAGCACGGTCGATCGTTCGATTTCGGGATCGGTGGACGATCTCTACGAAGGGGTGGACGCCGTCGTTCGCTCGACCGAGGTGTTCGAGACCGACTTCTTTGACATCCGATCGCCGCTCGACGATTCGGTCATCGACGAGGTCTCGAACCTCGGCGGGGTCGACGCGGTACAACCAGTTCTGAGCGGTTACGCCCAGCTCGTGGGTAACGATGGCAAGGTCATCGCGGACAACAACGTCGCCTTCGTCTGGTCTGAGTCCGACGACCTGAATGGCTATTCCCTGGTCGAGGGTTCCATCCCGACGGGGCTCAACGAGGTGATCGTCGACGAAGGAGCTCTGGCGAGTGGCAACCTTCAGGTTGGCGATGCGATCCGAATCCTGCCGCGCCAACAAGCCGACATGACGATCGTCGGCTCCATGCGCGCACCCGGCGGATCGGTGGATGGCACCGCAACCTTCGGCGCGACGCTCGAAACGCTGAGTCGACTCTACGGAAGTGCAGAGATCACCTCGCTCAACGTGGCCTCGACGACTGTCGACGGTCCCGAACTCGTCCGGTCGCTCGACGACTCCGTGGGCGTCGGCCTGGAAGTGGTTTCGGGGCAAACGGTCGCCGACGAATTCAAGGAACTGCTCAACCAATTCGTCTCGATCATCTCGATCTTCCTCACGGTGTTCGCGTTCATCGCGCTCTTCGTGGCGGTGTTCGTGATCTACAACACGTTTACGATCACGGTCACCCAGAGAATCAAGGAGATGGCACTTCTTCGCGCGATCGGAGCAAGTCGTCGCCAGGTGTTGCGCAACGTGCTGCTCGAATCGATCGCTGTTGGCCTCATTGCCTCGGCGATTGGTGTGGTTATCGGTGTTGGCCTCGGATGGGTTCTCTTGAGGGTCTTCGATGCGTTGGGGTTCCCGCTCAGCGGGGCTGGGCTCGCTATTGAGACACAGGGTTTGGTCATCGGGTTCGTGATCGGCTTGGTGGTGACGATCGTGTCCGCAGTTGTGCCTGCCCGACGCGGCGCATCGGTTCCACCGATCGAAGCGCTGCGGTCAACCGCCATCGAAGAAGTCAACGCATCTCGCGTCCGTTCCGTCATCGGGTTCGCGATGATCGTTGTGGGCGCGATCTTCGCCACGATCGGTGCGACCCAGACGAGTACGGTTCCAGCGGTGGCAGGAGTCCTGGGCCTGTTCCTGGGGATTGTTCTTGCCGCGCCGGCAATCGCGCCAGGCCTCGCACGCCTACTCGGGCGACCATTGATCAAGTTCCGCGACATCGTCGGCGAGCTCGCCTCCGAGAACGCTGCACGCAACCCGAAACGGACCGCCACAACCGCCATGGCGCTGATGATTGGCGTCACTCTGGTCACGGCGGCGACCGTGATCGCAGCTTCGTTCCGTGAATCGATTCGCGGCGACATCGACAGGGCCATCACGGCCGAGCTCGTGGTCGAGGCCGGCTCGGGATTTCTCGGCGGCATCGATCCAGAAGGAACGAACGAGATCCGCGATCTTCCCGGCCTGAGGGCAGCGTCGACGATTCGGCCCATCGAAGCCGAGGTGAACGGATCATCCGAATCGGTCACCGGGGTCCACGCGACCGACCTCGGGCAGGTACTCAACATCGAGGTGACGTCAGGGGCGCTCGCCGACATCGTCGGCGAATCGATTGGTATCTCCGACGACAGTGCTGATGACCTGGGCGTCACCGTTGGCGACACCATCCAGCTCGCGACTCAGCTGATCGACGTTCCTGTGACCGTCGCGGCAATTTACGACGGGACCGACATCATCGGTGAGCACATCATCGACGCGTCGCTGGCCGACATTGCAGGCACACAGCCGCTCGACTCTCTGGTGTTGATCGCGACCGATGACGCCGATGCCACTCGGCCCGCTATCACCGAGATCCTCGCGGGCGACCCGACCGCGACGGTCAAGACCGGGTCGGAGTATGCCGACGACCAGGCAGGCCAACTCAACACGCTGCTGAACCTGCTCTATGGCCTGTTGGCTCTGTCCGTTCTCATCGCACTGCTCGGTGTCGCCAACACGATGACGCTGTCAATTCATGAACGCACGCGAGAGCTCGGCCTTTTGCGAGCCGTCGGTATGTCGGGGCAACAACTGCGCTCGGCAATTCGCTATGAATCGGCGTTGATCGGACTCGTCGGGTCCATCACTGGGCTGCTGTTGGGCGTCTTCTTTGGTTGGCTCGCGCATCGAGCGACTATTAGCACGTTCCCCGTGTTCTCCCTACCGATCGGCCCGCTGCTCCTTATCGCAGTCGTCGGGATTTTGGCCGGCCTCGTTGCAGGCTGGCGACCCGCCAATCGTGCCAGCAAACTCAACATCCTCGAGGCGATCTCCCACTCCTAGGCCGACCACGCGAGGGACAAGCAGTCGGGCCACTTGTCAATATCTAGTCGAGCCCGAGCCGTGTGCACGCCTGTCTGGCTGATCGGGTCGCGGTCGATGTCGACGATCAGCTCCAAGGTGCCTTTGCTCCGCTGCCTAATGTGGCCTCGCATGAGACCAGTCCAACACGTGTTTGTGATGCGTCCGTTGGATCGACGTTGCATCGGGCCTTCGTTGCCCGGGCTTCGTGCCCGGGCCGAAAGGCCGAAACCCCTGTAAACACTGGGGTCTCGAGTGGTACGCCCCCTGGGACTTGAACCCAGAACCTGCGGATTAAGAGTCCGACGCTCTGCCAATTGAGCTAGAGGCGCATGTAGCTATGCAAGGGTAGCGGGCTTGAGGCCGTGAACCTTCACTAAGCAATTGTTGTTCGATTGGGGTGACCGACGGGATTTGAACCCGCGACATCCGCGACCACAACGCGGTGCTCTACCTGACTGAGCTACGACCACCAAGGGTTGCCAGCATACGCCCCCTGAGGCGTAGTTGAGAACCGGGTATTACGAAATTTCGTGGGTCTTGAGCCCGCTTGCCGCTTCGGCTTCGAGCACCGATGCGGTCAACGACTCCATGATGGTGTCTTTGGCTTCGACCGCCGATCCCGACACGTCACGGACGATGTTGTATCGCAGGGCCACGTGGGTGCGCTTGAGACGGGGGATCGGTACGGGCTTACCGATGGGCCAGACCCGCTCGGATCCCGAGACGCCCATGGTCACCACCGGTAAGCCGCTCTTGATGGCGAGCACGCCGACCCCCTCGCGGGCTTCGCCCACGCCGGTTGGGCGGTCCTTTGCTTTGACGAGTCGGCCTTCGGGCATGATGGCGATCGACCGGTTGGCGTTGAGCTCTTCGAGGCCTTCGTCGAGTGCGGCCTTGCCGCCCCCCGAGTGAACCGGGATGCAGCCGGTCGACTTCAGAATCCAGCCGATGCCGGGCTGTTTGAAGTACGAACCACGAACCAACATGCGGGGGGTCTCGCCCCACGACCAACAAAACACATACGCCAAGAACAGGTCGAAAAAGCTCCGATGGTTGGCGGCGATGATCACGCCACCTTCTTCGTCGAACACGTCGGGGCGTTCAGGGAAGTCGTAGATAGCGAACAGGCTGAAGAACGCCTTGGAGATCTTGGCGGCTCGTCGATACCCGACGTGATGTGCCTGGTGGGTCTTGCTCACAGAGCCGACCCTACTCGGCTGGCTGTCACGGGTGAACTCTCGTTACCGAGATGCTTTGACCGCATCGGCCCGGCCGCTGGTTCGCAGGTCGATGAGTTCGTCGATCTCGTCTTCGGTGAGGTCGGCAAACGGATCGTTGTCGGGCGCCGGGCTGAGGTAGCCGAGAGCAAAGCCGATCAGCGTCGGGATCGCTACCAACGGAATCCATGCCGTTGTGGGTAGCGGGAAGATCCGCAACATCGAGAACGCCACCGCCAACAGAAGGCCAACGCCGAGTCCGGGGATGGCGAACCGTAGGGCCCGGGCAATTCGGTTGGCCGGAAGCCGACGTCGGGCGGCGGCCAGCAGTGCCATAGCGATCGAGGCGGCGGTCATCAGTGCGAGCAGGCCAGCGAAGGTGCCCATGAGCGAGAAGGGCCGGCCCCGCACGTCGACGGCAAAGCCCTTCGAACCCAGCTCGGTCCGGTCGGCGTCGTAGGCCTTCAGGCTGGTGCGAAGGTAGCCGTGGGCTTGGCGGTCGAGGTCAAAGAAATCAACCGGCACTTGGTACTGGCGGGTCTCGCCCGGGTCGACCGTGAAGTTGATGCCAGCGTCATAGGCCATGAAGGTAAGGTCGAGCATCTCGCCCTCGATACGCAGGTGTTCGACGGTGACCGCCGACGACGAGGTGTTGGTGATGTCGACCACCAAGTCCGACTCTTGGAGCGGTCGTAGCGCGATCGGGTTGCTCGGCGTTGCTTCGCCGATCGATTGCCCGTCGAGCGTGCCCTCGAGTTCGACGACCGAGTCGGGTGCGTCCGACCCGCAGCTGGCGGCTACGAGCGTAAATAGTGCTAGCCCCACCAGCAGCCAAAAGCGCGACAGCGCGCTGGCATCGCTGGTTGGTTCGAGTTTGATGGGCTGTGGTTGGTGCCCTGTGTGGTTCATTTTTCCGCCGTTCCCCGCTGTGACTGGACTTCCACCAAGAGTGGTCTGACTTGCTCTAGAGCTACCAGCTTGGCGTTAGCAGCGCGTTAACGCCAGTCCGCCATACTTCGATTGTTTCTAGACGATGTATGTCCATTGGTCCGACCGCCGTGCTCAGTTGATCGCCGGAGTAGAGTGGGAACCGAGGCGTACAGGGGGCAAGACGTGACGCAGAACGGGAATCTCAGGGGGCGGGTTGTGGTGATCAGCCAACCGGGCCGCACCGACATTCACCTAGCGGTGCTGGCACCGATCGAGCTCGGTCGCGACTGTGAAGGGTTACTACTGGCCGATGGTCAGGTGTCGCGGCGCCACCTCAAACTCGAACCGGTCGACGGGCGAGTTATCGCCACCGATCTGGGCAGCACCAACGGCACCACGCTCGATGGTCAACCGATAACCAGCCCGGTGGTTCTTTCGGAAAGTGCGACCCTCGTGGCCGGGGAGACAACGATCCGCTTGTGGGTCGACCGCAGTGCGCCGCGCCCCACTTTTGTGCCCGACGCCGGTCTCGACCCGCGGGCTACCCAAACCGCGACACCGGTCGTGCGACCCGATCCTGGGGTGCCCGACGACATTCGGGCCACCTCGATTCAACGGGTTGCCGAGTCGATCGAGATGGACAAGATCGATGTCGCCCCGCTGGTGAGCGGCAATGGCACCATCACCATCGTGTTCAGCGATATCGAGTCCTCGACCGAACGCAACGTTGCGCTTGGTGATCAGGTCTGGTTCGAGGTGCTCGGTAAACACAACGACACGGTGCGCAAACACCTTGCCCGCTACGGAGGCACAGAAATAAAAAACCAGGGCGACGGCTACATGCTGTCGTTCCCGGGGGCCCGCATGGCGGTCGACTGCATGGTGGCGGTGCAGGCCGAACTCGAACACGCCCGCACCATCGACCCCGAGCGCTCGGTTCGGGTGCGGGTCGGCATGCACACCGGTGAGGCGTTGGTCGACGACGACGGCGACCTGTTCGGCCAACACGTCGTGATCGCCGCTCGGGTCGCCAACCTGGCGAGTGGTGGCGAAATCTTGTTGTCGCAACTCACCCACGACATCGTGGCGGCCCGCGGCGACATGGTGTTCGGCGAAGCCCGCTCGGTTGAGCTCAAGGGCATTTCGGGCGGGCCACACGACGTGTACCCCGTCTACTGGGAAGACCAGCGAGGCTAACTGCGGTACTCGTTACGGCGAGTGATCCGCTTGCGTTTCGCCGTTCGTAGCAGCACCGCACCCAACGCCATCCAGCCGAGAGCGGCCAGGGCCGCCGCGGCTATCACCGTCGGGATCGTGGCGATCTTTCCGGCAAGTAGCGCCAGGGCGATAACCACCAGCGCGCCCGACAGGGCGCCGAACACGCCGAGGCCAAAGAACGACCCGAGGCGTCGGCGGCCGCGGCGCAGCGGGCGAAGGTTCGATTCGATCGACGCCAACGACAACAAGGCGAGGAACCCGGCGCCAATGCCGATTGCGGTGAGGTAGGGCGGGTTCGCAACGTCGGCCACGAACGACTGCGACGCAACCAGCTCGCCATCGTTGAGGGTTTCGACGGTGGCTTCGGTGGCGCCCGACACTACCCACTTGGCGGCGCCGACTTCGAGGGTTGCGGTTCCGTTGGTGATGGGGGCGCTGTCGGTGCGCACGTGCGACTGGCCAAGGGTGGCGAACGTAAGTCGAGCTTCGTCGCCCTCGGGCAAGCCGGTTACCTCGATCGGTTCGGCGAAGTCGAGCGCCACCAACTCATCGCTGTTGAGACTGTTGGCGGCGACGCGGGCCTGGCCCGTATCGACACGAGCAGCTTTGGACTCGCCGATGCCGATCAACCCAACGAGCACGGCGCCCACCAGGCCGACAATCGTCAGTAGGCCGGCGAGTAGGGGCGAGCTCGGTTTTTCGAGCAACGACGACACCGCAACCATTTGGGCCGGATCGACCCGGCGCAAGTCGGCGCCTGGCTCGTGAGCCGTAACCTCTGGACGCACGACTTCGGCCGGCGGAGCGGCGACGGTCGGTTGGGGTGTCGGGGCTGGTTCTTCGAGCTGTTCGACGGGCTGCTCGGCAACCACCTCGTCGGCCGTGATGCCGTCGGGGCCGACCGTGGCTTTGGCCTCGTTGCCCACGGCGGACTGTTGCCCAGGAAGCAACGTGGCGTTGTCGTCTCGGGATGCAGCGGTCGGAGCGATCGTCTCGTGGGCAGGGCCGGTCGATGCTGTCGGCCGAGGGCCCGCGCCGGTGGTGCGGGCCGCTTCGGTAAGCAGGGGAGCGCCCTCGACCCGGTGGCCGGATGCGCCCAGCCACTCCGGACCCCACGCTCGGGCGGCGGCTTCGCCCAACGCAACGCCAAACTCTTCGGCCGACTGGTAACGGTCGCTCGGCTTCTTGGCGATTGCTCGGTCGACCACCGCAGCGATCGACGCAGGAACATGCGGCGCAACGCTCGCCAAGGGTGGCGGATCTTGGCTGATTCGAGCGACCAAAAGCGACATGGCGTTCTCGCCGCCGGTGAACGGCAGCCGCCCACTGAGCAGTTCGAACAACATGGTGCCGGTGGCGTACACATCGGCCTGAGCGGTAACCGGATCGCCCGATGCCTGCTCGGGCGCCATGTACGCCGGGGTTCCAAGCACGCTGCCCTCAACGGTGGCCATGGCGGTTGCGCCGTTCATCACCTTGGCGATGCCGAAGTCGGTGACCTTGAGCGAACCGTCGTCGTCGAACATCAGGTTCTCGGGTTTGATGTCGCGGTGCAGCACGGCCTTGTCGTGGGCGTGGCCGAGTCCGGCGCACGTAGCCATCGCAACCGCGCAGGCCTGGGGCATGGCGAGACCGCGTTCGACAAACCGCTCCCATAAGGTGCCGCCCGGCAGGGCTTGCATCACCAGCAGCAATTGATCGTCGCGCTCGACAAAGTCGTACACCGGCACAACGTGGGGATGATCGAGGCTGGCCAACACTTGAGCCTCGTGGACGAAGCGCTCTCGGACTCCGGCATCGGCGGCAAAGTTGCGCGGCAGTTCCTTGATGGCGACCGATCGGCCGAGCTTGCGGTGGCGCCCGAGGTACACCACGCCCATGGCGCCTCGACCCAGTTCGCTCAGTACTTCGTATTCGGGAAGTGCCCCTCGTACGGCTTCGTTACCCGCCATAAGCCAGTCACCCTACATCGTCGAAAATGGGGCTGCCCTCGAAACGGTGCTCGAACCGGAATTTGTACATTGGCCGTTAATCGCGCGCTCATATAGTCTCCTAGGACACGGCGGAAGCGGGTTGAGCGGTGAGAAATCGGCGGAACATTGTAGTGATCGTCACGATCGCCATCATCGCGTCTCTACTGTTTCCCGCGTCTTTTAACGCATCCGATATCGCCGGGGCGTCGGTGCAGCAGGTGGTCGACACCATCGATGCCGAAGCTGAGCCGAGCTTTGCGGTAGCCGACGACGTCGAACCAGCCCCCGACACCGCGGCGCCCGACACGGCGCCACCAGACACTGCGCCACCAGATACTGCGGCGCCCGACACTGGGGTCCCGGACACCCAGCCTCCTACTACGAGTGCCCCTGCGACCGATCCTCCGGCCACCCAACCGCCCGAAACCTCGCCGGCGCCTGCGCCAACGCCTCCGCCAACGCCTCCGCAGGAAGTAGCCGACGGCGACCCCACTCCCACTCCCGACGTCCTCTTCGTTCGGGAAGGAGAGTCGATCGTCCGAGATGTCCTCGCCAACGACACCGATCCCGACGGCGACACCCTCGTATTCGTGTCGGCTGAGCAACCCACCTTTGGATTTCACGACGGCTGCCCTGGAGGTGTCTGCACCTACACCGCGCCGCTCGGCATTGCGTCGATCACCGACTCGTTCACCTATCAAGTGAGCGACGGCCAAGTAGTCGCAGGCGGCGTGAGCACCGAGACGGTGTCGATCCAAATCGACACCCGAGTCCGACCGGTCAACGATTCGGCGGTGGCCGAGGCCGGCCAGACCATCACCTTGATGCCCCAAAGCAACGATATCGAGCTCAATGGCCCAGACGATGTCGAACTTCAGTCCGGGGTTGAGGACTCCGACACTGTCGGCACTGCGAGCTGTGACGGTGCGCTGGACACCTGCACGTACACTGCTCCTTCGGTTGTACCTGAGGCCTTTGTGGATTCGTTCGGGTACTTCGTTGCTGACGTTAGACCTCCAAGCGGCGCCGACCCGAACGGCGGTACCGAGGTACCGGTCATGGGCACGGTGTTCGTGAACGTCAATGCATCGCAGCAAGCGCCAAACCCGACCATCATCATCAACAAGAGCTTCGTCGACCCGGCTCGCGAGTTCGACTTCACCGTCACTCGCAACACTATCCCGCAGCAGGTTCGAGCAAGCGGTAACCAACCGGGGGCCATCGAGGTGCAGCCCGGCATTTACGACGTGCAGGAAGTTATTCCCAGAGGCGCCGACTTCTTCATCGAAGCGGCGAACTGCGACAACGCTCAAGACACCATTGACCGAGGTTTCGTGGTCGACGCACAGGCGGGCCAGATCATCAACTGCACCTTCACCAATGCCTCGAACCTCGATCCGCCGGCGCGAATCAATGTCACCAAGATTGCGGAAAACCCCGGCGGTGGATGCTTCGAACACGACTTCCGCATCGAGATGCGGGTCGATTCCGCAGTGGTCGATAGCGGGTTCATTAACGCGTGCGGTGCGGGAAGTTCGTTCACCGTCGACGTCGGCACCGGACAAGTCTTGGCGCTACGAGAGTCGGACTTTGCCCCGGACTGGTTTACCGAGAAGTTCGAGTGCTCGATCGACGGCGGCAACTTTGTCGACCTGACATCGTTCAACGACGGCGGTGACCCAACGCAGCAGTCGCGTAACTTCTTCCTCGAACCGGGCAGCGTCGCTGACTGTCGGGTAACGAACGTGGGTGCCACGGTTGAGCCACCGGCAACTATCCGAGTTCGCAAGCAAGTCGATAGCGGAAGTCCGTTAGTCGACTCCTTCGAGGTAGGTATCTCGCAGTTCGACGCCACCGTCGAGAGCGGCGTGGTCGGACCCAACGGCGACACCCTCCAGTGGGATGTTCCGGCCGGCGACTATGGCATCTTTGAAGTCAGCCCGTCGGGGTACACGGCCCGGTCGCTCACCTGCGATGGGTCAAGCCAGCAGATTGCCGACGTTGGTGCCGGGCGCACGGTGAGCCAAGAACCGGTGACCCTGATCTCAGGCGCGACTACCAACTGCGTGTGGATCAACGATTCGCAGCAGTTCACGCCGGCATCGCTCACCATCGTCAAAGACGTCACCCCCGACTCCGACCAGAGCGGCGATCTTCGAGAGACCCCGTTCACCGTCAACGTCATCAACGTGACCGGCGGCGGGGTCCAGGCGGGCACGATCCAAGAGATTGGCTCGAGCGCCACGTTTACTCTCGATGCGGGCGACTACCAGATTCGTGAATTCTTCGACTCGACCAAATTCTCCCTCGACTCGATCGTGTGTGAGTACGGAACCGGCACGATCGTCCGGTGGCAGGGCGACGGCGGCAACACCTCCGATCCGTTCAAGGTCAACTTTGACGACAAGATCACCTGCACGGTGAACAACTCGCCCGTCGTGCCAGCTAACGGCACGATCCGAGTGCGCAAAGTTATGGACGACGGCAGTCCGCTCGTCGATTTCTTCCGGCTCGGAGCGTTCCAGAACGGTGTCGAAGTGGTCGGCGCCTTTGCTGGTCCGACCATCGACACGCTCGAGTGGACCGTGGCCCAGGGTGAGTACATCTTGTTCGAGGTCGACCCGGCGGTCGACGGCTACAACGTCGAGTCTCTTGTCTGCAACAGCCAAGACATCCCGTTGGTCTTTAACCTCCAGCTCGGGGTGTTCGAGAGCGCGATCGAGCTACCCGTGCCGGCCGGCGACACCCTCGACTGCGTTTGGACTAACACCTCGACGGCTCTGCCGCCGGCGGTCGTTACGGTCTCCAAGATTGCCGAGGATTCCGATCCCGGGTGCTTCGACTTTGACTGGAGCGTCGAGATATCCGATGGATTCAGCTCGCCGCAAAACGCGGTGACCAACGAGTGCGGTGCGCCCGCGATCTTCACGGTCGAAGTCGTCGGCTCGGACCCCTTCGAAATCCTCGAGCGCGACCTGCCCGACGACTGGTTCGTGAGCTCGTATAACTGCTCGTTTAACGGCGGGTCGTTCGAAGACTTCACCCGGTTCAACGCATTTGGTTCTCCGAGCGAACGGTCGTTGCCGTTGTTCGTGGGGCCGGGCGACGAGGTCGATTGTCTCCTTACCAACGAACTGGCTCCGCCGTTCACCGTGCCGGTCACCATCCGCAAGGACACCATCCCCGACACCCTTGGGGTCGAGTTCGACGTGACCATCAGCGGCGACCTGCCCGCCGGTACGCAGTTCGGCACGATCTCTGAAGGTGGCACCGACCTTGTTGTTCAGGCCTTGCAAGACGGCGTAGTCGAGATCGACGAAGACGCCCAAGGCTGGAACGCCAGCATCTCGTGCGACGGCGCACCAGCGCAGGCGTTGCCTGCGTCGTTCAACACCTTCTCCACCGGCATCGACTGTGTGATCACCAACGAAGCCCGGATCGTGCGGGTCTCCAAACGAGTCGAACCATCGGGCGCTGCCGACAACCGCGACCCGTTCCCGTTCGTCATCATCGGCACCACCACCGGAACCCAGAACTTCGATCTGAGCGAAGGCGAGGTCGACGACTTCTTCGTTCCGGTCGACGGACCGGTAACGATTCGCGAAACCAACCCCCAGGGATTTGACACGACATGGGCGTGCTTCATCGGCGGCAGCCCTGTGTCGCAGGGTTCGGGTACCGAACTAACCATCGACAACTTCGCCGAGTCGATCGACTGCATCTTTACCAATACCGAACCGGCGCCACCGGTAGGTGCGGTGGTGGTGACAAAAGAGTCCGACCCAGCCGATGGAACGCCGTTCACGGTGGAACTTGCGCCGGTCGCCGGCCCCTCGATCGGCAGTGTGGTGGTGGCCGACGACCCGGCCGATCCAGCAGCGGCAACGCAGCGCTTCGAAGGCTTGGCCCCCGGCGACTACCTACTGACCGAACTACTGCCTGCTGGTTGGAACGCCACATCGATCACCTGCGACGGGGTGTCGACCGCCGGCTCGGTCGCCCAGATCACCGTTCCGCCCGACGGCACGGTGAACTGCACGATCGCCAACGCCGCGGTGATTAACCCCACCATCACCCTCGCCAAGGTCATCGACGTTGGCGGCGCCACCGTTCCGAGCAGCGTCGGACCGTTCGAGATCGAAGTTCAGGTAAACGGAACCCCGCTCGCGAGCCCCACGTCGATCACGCCGGGTGTGCCCGTGATGTTCGATGCGCAGCTCGGCGACACGGTCATCATCTCCGAAGCCGACACCCAAGGGTTCGATGTTTCGTTCGATTGCGGAACCCAATCGGGAAACAGCACGACGATCATCGTGTCGTCGAGTACGGCGTGCGTCATCACCAACTCGGCGAGCGCCGTACAGATCACCAAGAACGTGGTCGGCCAATCGCCGGCGAGTCTGTGGGAGTTCTCGGTCTCGGACATCATCGCTGGTTCGTTGAGCCCGTTGGCCGGCGGCGAAACGTCGGAGTGGGTCCTCGTGTCGCCCGGCGTGATCACTATCGAGGAAGTCGATTCGCAGAACCACGATGTCGAGATCGTGTGCGATCAACGGTCGACGGTGGCCGACGACTCGACCACCCTCACGCTCGTGGCCGGCGAAGCCGTGGGTTGCACGTTCGTTAACACCTTCACCCCGGTGCCGCCCGGCACGTTGACCATCGTGAAAGAAACGGTCGGACCTCGGATTGGCACCTTTGTGTTCGATCTCGCTGGCGATGCATTCCTTCCCGAACTGACGCTCGACAACGACCCGGCATCGCCAACCGCCGACCAGGCGTCGGTCGCGGTGGTGGGCGGCGGCCAGGTAGTGGTAACCGAGCGGGCGACCGCTGGTTGGTTCCTCGATGAAGTCACCTGCGACAACGGGTTTGTTGGCTCGGTCGATGCATCGGTAACCGTCGACCCAGGCGAAACCGTGGTCTGTACGTTTGTCAACCTGCCGGTCTCGAACGTCCTCACCGTGACCAAACTGGCCCCAGAAGAGCCGTCAACCGCCTTTGGTTTCGAGGTGAGCGGATCCGCCGTTCTTACCGTCGGCCCCGTTCCGCCGTTGACTCATACCGAATCCTTTGAGCTCGAGTTCATTGACGGCGCGGTGCTGAACCTGGCCGAGACCCCCAACCCGGACTTCACCACGACCATCGAGTGTCTCGATGCCGCCGGCACCGTGGTGGCCAGCGTGGCCAGCGACCGGGTAACGATCGATCCAACCCCGTCGAGCGACCTTGAGTGCACCGTTACCAACACGCCCGTGCCGGTGGTGACCACCACAACGTCGACCACGACCACCTCGACGACTACCACCACCGCAGCCCCAACCACCACCACAACCTCGACCACCTCAACCTCGACGTCGACCACCACCACCTCGACGACTTCGACAACCTCCACCACGGTGCCTGGACCAACGTCGACCACCAGCACCACCTCCACGACTACGACGACCTCAACCGTGGCGCCCACCACCACGCCGGCGCCCACGACCACCACGACCTCCACCACCATCCCCGGTCCGACCAGCACAACCTCGACGACCACCACCTCGACGACGACCGTCGCCCCAACCGTGCCTCCAACGCCGGCACCGACGGTTCCTCCGACGCCACCGCCAACCCTTGGTCCAACCGTGCCTCCAACGCCGGCACCGACGGTTCCTCCGACGCCACCGCCAACCCTTGGTCCGACGGTGCCCCCGACGCCGGCACCGACGGTTCCTCCGACGCCACCGCCAACCCTTGGTCCGACGGTGCCGCCGACGCCGGCACCGACGGTTCCTCCGACGCCACCGCCAACCCTTGGTCCGACGGTGCCGCCGACCCCGGCGCCCACGTTGCCGCCGCCACCACCGCCTCCTCCTCCGACTCCGGCGCCTACGCCTCCTCCACCACCTCCGACTCCGGCGCCTACGCCTCCTCCACCACCTCCGACTCCGGCGCCTACGCCTCCTCCACCACCTCCGACTCCGGCGCCTACGCCTCCTCCACCACCTCCAACTCCCGCGCCGACGGTGCCTCCGACTCCGGCGCCCACCGTCGCTCCAACAGTTGCACCAACCGCCGCGCCGCCAACGCCCACCTCGCCCCCAACTCAGCCGCCCACCACGGTCGACACCTTCGAAGGTGACGTCGCTCCCGGCACGACCGTGCCCGAGCCAACCACGACCACGTCGACCACAACCACCGCTGCGCCGCCCGACACCGAACCACCAGCACCCGAGCCCGAGCCAGAACCAAATCCGCCGCCTGCTCCAGCACCGCTCGAGCTGTTCGAGGTCGACGAGATCACGGTGCGCATCGGCGACTCGATCTCCATCGCCAATCCGTGCGATGAGCCCAACTCGATTCGCATCATCGTCGACGACCTGCCGGTCGAACTCAACCTGGCAAGTGCGGGAGCCGACGTCGAGGTGCCGACCGAGGGCGAGGACCCCGGCTCCAAGCGGCTGGTCGTGGCGTGTGGCGACGAGTTGGTCGACGATGTCGACCTTCAGTTCTTCACCACCACCAGTCGTTCATCGTCGGCGCCGCTGACCTCCATGTTGATGATGTTCTTGTTCATCATGACCATGGTGATGTTCGCCGGACCGCAGACCTTGTTCGGCAAAGGCGCTCCCTAACCTCGGTCTGGCTGCGACGGAGTAGGTTTCGTCGGATGGCTTCTGACCTAGAACCGAACTTCGGCGTTGCTTCGTCGGTAGGGCAACTGGCCCGAGTCGCGTTGCGGCGCCCGGGAGCGATCCTCGCCGCCGACCCTCAGCGCTGGCACTACACCAAAGCAATCGACGCCGATGCGCTGCGTCGCCAGTACGAGACCTTTGTTGGTCACGTCGAAGCCAGCGGGGCCGAGATTTTGTGGTTCGACGACACCGCCGACGACCTCGCCGATTCGGTGTTCGTGTACGACCCATCGATCACCGTGCCCGGCGGTGCAATCGTGGTCCGCCCGGGTAAGGCGCTGCGCATGGGCGAGGTTGCTCTCCATCGCAGGTTCTACGAGGCAAATAACATTCCGGTGCTTGGCGAGGTCGAAGCTCCCGGTCTGTTCGAGGGCGGCGACAGCTTTTGGCTCGATCCTTCCACCCTGGCGGTGGGTCGAGGGTTTCGTACCAACCAAGCGGGCATCGACCAGGTGGCGGCCATCCTCGAGCCGCTCGGGGTTGCCGTCGAGGTATTCGACCTTCCGTACCATCTCGGCCCCGAAACCTGCCTGCACCTCATGTCGGTGGTGAGCCCGCTCGATCACAACCTCGCGCTTGTCCATCCGCCCCTGATGCCCACCGCGCTGTACCAACGAATGATCGACATGGGGTACAAGTTGCTCGAAGCTCCCGCCGCCGAGTTCGAAGCGAGCTTGGGTCTCAACCTCAACGTGCTGGCCACCTCGCCACGATCGGTCATCGCGGTCGATGGGTTCCCCGGCACCATCGAACTGATGGCGAACGCCGGCTGCGAGGTAACCACCTTTGCGGCTGACGAGCTCTGTATCCCGTGCGAAGGCGGCCCAACGTGTCTAACGAGGCCCATCCTTCGTCGATGAGGCGGTACCGTGAGGACGGCGTTTGCCTCCGTAGCTCAGTCGGATAGAGCAGGGGACTTCTAATCCCAAGGTCGCAGGTTCGATTCCTGCCGGAGGCGCGATGTGATGTCTCGACACATCATGTTCCGATGTCCTGAACCAACACACTGCCGGAGGCGCGATTTCACTTGTTCCGCCTGCGGCTCCACGCCTTCGGCATTGGGCTCTACCTACAGCTCGCCCTTGCTGCGCGGCGGGTCGACTCCCAGCGCTTTCACTTCGTTCCGCCTGCGGCTCCACGCCTTCGGCATCGGGCTCCACCTACATCTCGGTCTTGCTGGCGCGGCGACACGACTCCAGCCGCTCTCCGTCTGCCTGCACTCCGGCTACCCGTAGCCGCCTTAGCTGGGCCAGGTGATTCGGTGTTTGTTCATGTTGAGTAGCTGGGCGGTGAGTTCGGCTGACCTCGGGGGGCCGAACAAGAAGCCTTGGCCGAACGCACAGCCGAGGTCGTTGAGGATGCGGCGTTCACCCACCGTCTCGATTCCTTCGGCGATGGTCGTCACGTCGAGGGCCTTCGCCACCGACAAGATCGCTGACAGAATCGCCTGGGTTTCTTGGCTCCAGTCGCAGCCGCTCACAAAACTCTTATCGATCTTGAGTGCGTCGGCCCGGAACTGCCGCAGCCGGTCGAGGTTCGAGTGCAACGTACCGAAGTCGTCGATGGCGATTCGCACGCCGAGCGCCTTGATACCCGCCAGCGACCGGTTGACCTGTTCCTCGACCCCGCCAAGACCCTGTTCGGTGATCTCGACCTGAATCATCGCCGGGTCGATGTCGTAGGCGTTCAGCATGCTCGCCAGATCGCCGACCAATGACGGATCGGTGAGTAGCGGGGGAGAGAGGTTGACCGAAACGGTAAAGCCGCCCTCGACGGCGCTGCCGCGTTGCCATGCCTGAAGTTGCTTACACGCCTGTTCGAACACCCAACGATCGACCCGGTCAAGCAAGCCGCCGCGGTCGGCGCGGGCGATGATTCCCGACGGGTCGAGCAAGCCAAACTGCGGGTGCCGCCACCGCACGAGGCCTTCGACACCGCGGATGGTGTCGGTCTCGAGGTCGATGATGGGCTGGTAGAGCAGGCGGAGCTCGTTCTCTTCGATCGCCACGCTGAGTTCGTCGTCGGAGTGCTCGATCTTGCGCCGGTCGCCCTGGGGCAACATGGCGTTCTTGCGGACCTGCTTCACCTCATACATCGCCATGTCGGCCCGGCGAACTAGCTCGGTCGGGTCTTCTCGGCCGCGGCCGAGTGCCAGCCCGATGCTGCCCTCAACCACCACCGGTGTGCCCTCCACATCGACCACCTCGCGCAGCGTGCGGCCCAGATTGTCCTGGAGGGTCTCGGCCCGCTGGTTGAGCGTGTCGCACATAAACACGAATTCGTCACCGCCGTATCGAGCGAGCAGTTCGCCCGGTTCCATCTGGCTCGCAAACCGGTCGGCGATCGTTACCAGCAAGAGATCGCCGGCGTTGTGGCCGAAGCGGTCGTTGACCGTTTTGAAGTTATCGAGGTCGCAGAACAAGACAGCGGTTCGGTCGGGGCCAAGCTCGGTTACCCGGTTTTGCAACAGCTCCATGAAGCGACCGCGGTTGAGCTGACCCGTGAGTTGGTCGTGATGCACCTGGTGTCGCAGCTCACGCTCGACCTCTTCGCGGCGCTCATGTTCGGTGAGGTTAGCCACCCGCACCTCATCGATGGTGGTGGCGAGCTCGGAAAGCTCGTCGTTGCCTTCGGCGGGGATCGGGGCGAAAGATTCGCCGTCGGCTAGCTCCTTCACCGCGCTGTGCAGGGTGGCGATTCGCGACTGGAACCGTCGAGCGAAGTACAACAGCACCGCGATTCCCCAGAGTGCGCTGGCGATAATTGCCGCGATCCACAGCAGCCGAACCCGCTGCGGGGCGAGCATCACATGGTCCGTGTCGGCCTTGACCAATACGGACCACTCGGTGTTCTCGATCGGCTGGATTCCGGCGGTGGTGTCGATACCTCGGTAGTCGCTCGCACTAAAGGTTCGGTTGGCCGAGTTGGTGAGCGTGGGGATGACGTCGTTGGCTCCAAACGCCGCGTCCTCGACATACCGCAGCGGCGTGATCGGCGCGAGCGAACCATCGCCGTTGGGCTGTACCACCACAATTTCGCCCGACGACCATGGCGTCTCTTGATCGAAGGCCTCAAACAAGCCGTCGAGGGGAAGTTCGGTCGCCAGAGTTCCGGTTTGGCTGTTTCCGGTGATCGGCACCAGGACCAACAGGCGTTCGTCGCCTCGAACTACTCGTCGGGCCGGGCCAAAGAGCACCGGCTGATCCCGGCTTCGATCGAGCAGGTCGGTCGAGATGACGGGGCGATCATCGGGCGAGGAGCCGCTCACGAGTCGCCCGGTCGCGTCGTAGATAATGACCGACCGCACCCCGAGGCTGCCCGGGTCGACCGCCGGTGGTCCGTCGTTGTTGAGAATGTCGACAACCGTGGGGTTCGACGCCAGATCGGTAGCCTCGGTCTCGCGCATCTGGAGCCAATTTTCGATCTCTTGGCTCGCAACGGTGACCTGCACCTCGACCGTGTCGAGCGCCGCGTTCTCCATGAAGTTCAGCGACGTGCGAAGCGCCAACGCCGCGGCGACGAGCGCGGGAAGGATAACCAGCGCCAGCAGAGCGGTGCGTCGTCCGATAGTCATGCGCGAAGGCAGGCGGGTCGCGAAAAGATCGCGTTGCGCCCGCAGGTTGTAGTCACAATCCCCACGTTAGGTGCCCCGAACCGTGCCAGACAGTGCCGAAAGGCCGCGTCAACTAGGTCGTTTGGACCACGCCGGCCAGTAGATGATGACGGCTTCGCCGAGCTACAGAGCGATCGAGGCGGGCGCAGCGTGCGGTGCGCTGGAGATTTGCGGAGCGCCACGTCGGGCACAGACCGCTTCGGCGAGTTCGTCGACGATTGTGTCGTTCGAGCTGCGAAGGCCAGCGCTGTGCTCGCGCAGCTCGTACAGGATTTCGTCGAGTTCGAAGCGGGCCGCCGGATGCTCGATCGCCGCGATGGCCTTGATCGACCCTCGGGCCATACTGAGCAGGTCCTCGGCAACACAGAAGATGTCGTTCCAGAGGCGAGCTTCGAGATGGTTCTCGGTTCCGGGGAGTTCGAACACCGGACCGTCGCCGGTCGAGATCGACCGGGCGCAGTGGTAGGCGGCGATCGCGAAATCAAAGATGGTGGCCGCGATCGGGCTGCTGGCGACCAAGAGGTTGGCTTCGTCGGCATCCCACGGGCGAGGACGTACAACGATTGCGCTCGCCCGGTTCGCCGGGCGAGGTGCTGCGGTGCGGACCACGTGGTGGCCCACCAGAACGTCGCGCCAATCGTGCGACTCGGCGAAGTCGGCAATGACAAGGCGAGGCCCGGTCGCAAGCGCAATGCCAACTGCCGGATCGGCGGGCGGAAGGATCTCGACCGAGCGGCCCGCAAGATCAGAAGGAGCGGCCAGGATCTGCCATTGGCCATCTCGAACCGCGGCGGTCGATTCGAGGAAATCGTCGGTGGCGCCGTTGGCTCGGCGAGCAAGTCGCTCGCGGCGACTTTCCAACAGTTCGGAACGCCGGCTGCGGAAGCGCCGCTCAAGTTCGACTGCGAACGCTACGGCGCCTGGGGTGAGGACACCCTCGACCGACGGAGCTGGAGTGACGTCGATGTCTTCGCCGTTCGTCACGTTGGGGGCCTCCTGGTGGATGGGGGGATACATCAGGTGTGTTGAAAGTATGAACGACCCGAACCAGAAAACGCCAAGAAGTTCTGATGGAAAATCTCCCAGATAGTTAGTAGAATCGCAAAAAGCTTCGTTTTTATGCCCTTGGGCGACGCATTTTGGGCAAAACATGGCTTTTCGGCGACTCAATTCCCACGATTAGGTGGATCTTCCCATGACCCCTGCAACTGACCCCTCGAACCGGATCGACGCCAAGGTGCTCGGCCTGCGGGTCCGGCACCTGCGTCGCCAAGCAAAGATGACCCTGGCCGACATCGGCGAAATCGTTGGCCGTCCGGCGCCATACCTCAGCCAGCTTGAGAATGGCCGGGTCGAGGCCAAGCTGTCGCTGCTCGATGATCTGGCCAAAGCACTCGGGGTACAGGTGAGCGAACTGCTCGACCCGACTCCTCCCGACCGCCGTTCCGAACTTGAGCTGGGGGTGACCCGAGCGATGGCCGATCCGGCGTTTGCCCGGCTCGGGTTACCCAAGTTCAAGGTTTCGGCGAAGCTGCCCGACGAAGTGCTCGAGACCATCATTGGCTTGCACGCCGCCCTTCCCGACGAAGCGTCCGCCGAGCGCGGCCAGCGCGCCGGCGACCGAGCCCGCCTCGCCAACGCCGATCTTCGTCGAGAAATGCGCGAGGCTAACAACTACTACGGCCACATCGAAATGGTGGCCGCCGACACGCTCAAAGCCGTGGGGTACCCGGGCAACGGCCCGTTGTCCGAGCGGCTTCTCACGTCGGTGGCGGCCCACTTCGGATTCACCATCGAGCGGGTGCGGGGCATGCCAAGGTCGGCCCGGTCGGTCACCGATCAGCGCCGTCGGATCATCTACATCCCCGACCGCGACGGTCTCACGTTGCGCGCCGCCCGCAGCGTTGTTCTCCAGACCCTGGGGCACTTTGCCCTCGACCACCGGACCACGGCCGACTTCGCCGACTACCTCCGCCAACGCATCGAGTCGAACTACTTTGCCGCCGCGGTGTTGTTGCCCGCCGAGGCGTCGGTCGAGTTGCTCGAGCGCCAAAAGTCCGAGCACGACATTTCGATCGAGGACCTCAAGGAGATGTTCTATGTGTCCTACGAGACGGCGGCGCACCGATTTACCAACTTGGCTACCGAGTATCTCGAGATTCCCGTGCACTTTCTCCGCACCGACTCCGAAGGGGTGATTGGAAAAGCGTACGAGAACGACGGCATCCCGATTCCGTCGGCCGCTGACGGCACGGTTGAGGGCCAGCGCGTTCCTCGCCAGTGGGGCACCCGTCAGGCGTGGCAGAGCAGCGACTCGTTTTTGTTGCACTACCAACACACCACCACCGACGCCGGCGACTACTGGTGTGTTACTTATATCGAGAACGCGACCGGTAAGTCGCCGTATGCAATCACCCTCGGCACCACCGCCGAGTACGCCAAGTTCTTCCGGGGCGGCGACACGATCCGGCATCTCAACGCTCGCCGAACCGAAACCGAACTCGACCCGGAACTGCTCGAACGGTGGACCGATGTCGCTTGGCCGTCGGCGGCCCAGCGCAGTCACGTCCTCACGGCGCTTCCCGCCGGGTCGCAGGAGTTCACACCGTTTCCCGGTGTCGACTTGGTCGATGTGTACCGCTTTCTCGATCGGCAATAAATTGCCGCTTCGCACTACGGTGGGAACCAATGGCGTTTGAAGACCTGAACGAAGCAGCAATCGAGGCTGAGTTAGCAACCGGCGAAAAAGAAGAAACGATCGAAGAGGCGAAGGCCAACATCGTTGTTCGGATCGCTCGGATGACCCTCGGCTTCGCCGTCGTGATTCTCGGCATCATCATGATGCCGCTGCCGGGCCCTGGCGCACTGATCGTCGCCGCGGGTCTCGTCATCTTGTCTCGAGATGTCGCGTGGGCCGATCGAGTGCTGCGGTGGATGCGCACGAAGACCCCCGGCATTCCCGAAGACGGCAAGATCCCGATGTCGACCATCGTTGTTTCGGCCATGATCATGGTCGCCGCGATGTTGGTCGGCTGGTATCTCAAGGAGAACTACGACCTGCCCATCATCGGGTCGCTGGTCGTGGGTCGCTAGATGTCGGTATTTCGCGACATTGGGCTCGGGCACTATGTCGACGATGTACCGAGCACTCGCTTTCCCGTGTACACCCGCGGCAACGCGGGCGAGGTGTACCCCGAGGTCTTCTACCCGCTGAGTTACTCGCTGGCCAGCGCCGAGGGCGAACAGGCGATGCGCAGCGCCATGGTCCGCACCGGGTTCGTGTCGGCCGACGAACTCGAAGCCGACGCTTCGGTTCCGTCGGGGGTGTTCGCCGGGTACGCCTACCTCAACTTGTCGCTGAATCGGGTGGTCGGGTTGCGGGTTCCGGGTAGCGACCTCGACGCGGTCGACCGCGGTTTCATGGGCAACTCCGACAATGTGCCGCCTCACGTTCCCCACGCCGATGACAAAGATCTCAAAGCATCGATCAAGGGCCTGCGCCACGTCTGGCACGTAACCGGCCTCGGCGAACTGCCCGAACTTGAGGCCGACAAGCGCCAGAGCGATCTCATCCGGGCCGAGCGCGGCGACCCCGCCGAGGCCACCGAGGCGGCCTTGCTCGACACGATCACCAAGTTCAAACCCATTTTTGCCCGCATGTTCGAGACCCATCTGGTGGTGTCGGCCCACGCCGCGATGGCGGTCGGAACACTCGGTGAGTTGTGCCATTCGTTCTTCGACGATCGCGACATGTCGTTGGCGATGCTGGGCGGTATCGGCGATGTCGAGTCGGCCGCCCCGGCGGCCGAGATGTTCCGCCTCGGCAAGATGGCTGCCGCCGTTCCCGAGGTCGACGCCGCCTTTGAAGCCGGAGTCGCCGGCCTCGACCAACGGCTGCAAGAGCTGCCTGAGGCGGCGGAGTTCGTCGCCGAATTCGACGGGTTCCTCGAGCGGTTCGGAAGCCGAGGCCCCAACGAGTGGGAAATTGCCTGCCCGACATGGGGAACCGAACCCGCCCTACCCCTTGCGTTGATCGACCGGATGCGCGGTGCCGACGACAGCCACGACCCCGCCGCCCAAGGGCAGCGTTTGGCCGCCGAACGCCAAGCAACGATCGATACCGCGCTCGAACGCGTCGGCCCGCTCAAACGAGCCATGCTCAAGCGCTGTATTGGGTCGGCGACGTTCTTGAGCCAAAGTCGCGAGCGCAGCAAGACCACCGTGGTGCACGCCATTCACACCAGCCGACTCGCCGGCTACGAACTCGGACGGCGGATCGCCGCCCGAAGCAACGGCAACGCAGACGACCTTTGGTACGTGGTTATCGACGAGTTCGAGGAGTATCTGGCCGACCCCGATTCGTTCGCCGAGCGGATCGCCGAGCGCCGTCGGGTCCGCGACGAACTCGCCCGCCGGGTACCGCCCTTCACGTTCACCGGAACCCAACCGTCGCCCGAGACCTGGCCGCTGCGCGACGAAGTCTCGACCGAACAGGTCGGCGCCGACGACGTGCTCACCGGCATTTCTGGTTGCCCCGGTGTTGCCCGGGGCAGGGCCCGGATCGTGCTCGACCCGTCGGACCCGGGCGATATCGGCCCGGGCGATGTGCTCATTGCACCCCTCACCGACCCGTCGTGGACGCCACTGTTCGTGCCGGTCGAGGCCGTGGTGGTCGATGTTGGAGCACAACTGAGTCACGCGGTGATCGTGTCGCGCGAGCTCGGGATTCCGTGTGCGGTCAGTGTCACCGACGCCACCCGAAAAATTCCCGACGGCGCAACCATCGAAGTCGATGGCACCACGGGCACCGTGACCATTATCGAACTCCCCTAAAAACCCAGTTCTGATCGCGCTCAGCGTCGTCCAGAGGCGCTCACCGCGAAAATTTCGGGGGTTTAGGTGGTGGCTAGGTGAGCCATGATGGTTTTGCGGACTGCTTTGGAGTCCTCGATCATCGCCATATGGCCGACGGCCGGGATCTCGACGGTGTTGACCGAGCCCTCGGTGGCGAGCGCTTCAACGAGCGGCGCCGTGCTCTTGGGTGAGCTCATCTTGTCCTTCTGGCCAATGATCACCGTGGTTGGTGCAGCGATGGCCTTGGCCGCGTCGATCGCACCGAGGTACGAATCGCAGGCGGCAAAGTCAGCCGACAAGCTGCCTTCGGGGCACCGCATGATCAGCTGGGTCGACGACCCGAGCTGCCAGTAGCCGGGCACGTCGTGGCCGCCGATGTAGGTCGGTTTGTCGTGGGACCACGCGGTCATCAAGTCGGCGGCATGACCCTGGTCGTTGACCGAGGAGTCTTTGAGTTCATCGTTGACCGGCATGACCGAACCCACGCCCAGCAGTACCAGCGACCGAACGGCGTCGGGGTTGCTGACGGCGAGTTCGAGGGCGACTAGGGCGCCCATCGAGTGGCCGACCACGTGCACGGCACCGAGGTCGAGCTGAGCGGTGACCTTGGCGGTCCATGCCGCCATGTCGGCGATCGACTCCAAGGCCGGACCGTCTGAATGGCCGTGACCCGGCAGATCGATCGCGATCGAGCGGTAACCGTGGTGGGCGACGTAGCGACTCTGCAGCTGCCACACCGAGTGGTCCATGCCGGCACCATGGAGGAACACGACTGCCGGAACATCGCGGTCGAGCGGCATGGCCGACGTACCGATCCGCACCGATTTGTCGTCGATGGAGATCTTCACTTCGAAGCACCCTTCTGCGAGTAGTGAAGCGCCCGGGAGAGATCCTCGATGATGTCGGCTGGGTCTTCGAGTCCGACCGACAAGCGGATCAGGTCTTGGCCGATCCCGGCGGTTTCGAGCGCCTCGTTGGTCATCTGTTGGTGCGTGGTGCTGGCCGGATGCAGTACGAGCGTCTTAGCGTCGCCCACGTTCGCCAGGTGCGACGCAAGCTGCACCGATTCGATGAATTTGCGACCGGTTTCGCGGCCGCCCTTGATGCCGAAGCTCATGATGGCGCCGGTGCCTTTGGGGTACAGGGTCTTGGCGAGTTCGTGATCGGGGTGGGTTGTCGAATGTGGGTGCTTGACCCACGCAACGGCATCGTTGGCTTCGAGCGCCTCGACCACCGCATTGGCGTTCTCGACGTGGCGAGCCATCCGCAGCGGCAAGGTTTCGACGCCCTGGAGGAGATAGAAGGCGTTGGTTGGGCTCATGGCGGCACCGAAGTCGCGCAAGCCTTCAGCGCGAGCCCGCATGCCGAGCGCCGAGGGGCCGAACTCCTCGGCAAACCGGATGCCGTGATAGCCGGCGTACGGTTCGGTGAGGGTGGGGAACTTGTCGGAGGACTCCCAATCGAAGGTGCCGCCATCGACCAACGCGCCCCCCAACGCAATGCCGTGGCCGCCCAAGAACTTGGTGACCGAATGCATCACGATGTCGGCACCGTGTTCGATCGGCTTCATGAGATACGGGGTGCTGAAGGTCGAGTCGACCATCAGCGGCAGTCCGGCGGCGTGGGCCACGTCGGCGACCGCTGGAATGTCGAGTACCTCGATGCCGGGGTTGCCGAGGGTCTCGGCAAACAACAACTTGGTGTTGGGCTGAATGGCGGCCGCGAACTCTTCGGGGTTGCGGGGATCGACGAACGTGGCCGTGATGCCGAACCGAGGCATCGTGAGGTTGAACATGTTGTACGAGCCGCCATACAGGTTCCGAGACGCAACCACGTGGTCGCCCGCCGACATCAGCGTCACCATGGCGAGGTGCAGGGCGGCGGTACCGCTGGCAGTACAGATAGCTCCCACACCGCCGTCGAGGGCGGCGAGTCGCTCTTCGAGCACCGCAACCGTCGGGTTCGATAGGCGCGAGTAGAGGTGGCCGGGAACCTCGAGGTTGAACAGCCCGGCCGCATGGTCGGTGTCGTCAAAGCAGTACGACGTGGTCTGATAAATCGGCACCGCCCGCGACCCGGTGGTGGGGTCGGGTTGTTGGCCTGCGTGCAGGCTTAAGGTGTCGAAGCGAAGAAAGCCGGGATCGGTCACGCGCGAAATCTAGTGGCCGTCGCCAGCCGCCAACGAGCTGAGAAGTGCTTAGTCAGTGGGCGCCTCGGTCAGCACCACGTTGTTGCGCGCATCGGCCACCACCGGGGCATCGAACCATTCGATCGTGGGCGCCTGGCCGTACTTCTTGGTGACCCCTTCGAGCCATCCGGGGTTAAACCGGGCCTCGGCGCTGGCCCGGTCCGTCCACCAGTACGTTCCGCCTACCTGGCGACCATCTTCTCGTCGGAGGTAGGCCTTCCACAACAAGCCGGGCGTGTCGAGGTACGAGGCTGCGTTGCCGCCGAACTGCTCGGCGGCGTCCTCGATCGAGATCGCCTCGGTGGTCTCGGGGAAGGTGACGACGGTGACGATCATGGCTGGTCTTTCCGGGCGCTGCGTTAGGGGTAACTCCACACCAGCGTGTCGGGGTGGAACTGGGTCCAAGCGAACCAGAATGCCTCGTGGGTCGCAACCATTTCGCCCGAAGTTGTTTCGGCCCGGAACCCGCCGCCGTCGGCAATTATGACGATGTCGTTGAGCATCGGTGTGTCGCCGGCTTCCAAAGCAGCCCGAAGTTCGTCGACCGGGAAGGCGAGCGGGGTGCCGTTGTCGGTAATGATGCCGACTACCGGTTGCTGGACCGCGTTGCGTTGATCGACATCGCCGACCGGGAAGATCGGTCCGTTGTCGTCGCGGCCCCGAAGCGGGTCGTCGGAATATTCGCGTCCAATGCCACCGTCCTCGGCGACGATCTTGGTGTCGGGGTGGGCATCCTTCCAGTCGCCCCAGGTGCTGGTGACCACCGTGAGTTGCTCCAGTTGCACACCGGCGTCGTGCAGCGGACCGGACAGCGCCTCGCCGGTGAAGGTGTTAAAGATCGAGCGGTTATCGAGATCGAACATGACCTTGTTCGAGCGGGCGAGCAACCCGGAGGTGCGTAGTTCGAGGGTCTCGAACCCTTCGACGTTGTCGGTGACCCAGACCTGGGCCGATCCACAAAGCGTTCAATAGGGGATCCCGAGTCGGCGACCACCGATCGTCATGTTGACCATCTCGTGGACTTCCATCATGTTCTTCGGAAACGCCACCGCTTCGCCGTCGACCTCAACACCGAAGATGATGCGGTCGTCGTCGTACCAGTCGCCCTCGGACGCGTCGACCAGTTCGGGATCGTTGAGCGAGGGAATGCAGCTGCGCTTGCACGGTTCGTCGGCTTCGGAGCGTGGCCGATCGTCGATCAACACCCCACCCCAGCTGTACAGGCGCCAGTCGATTGCCGAGTCTTCGTCGTCGAAGAACGGCGCCCACTTGGGTTCGACGATTTCAAAAGGAATGCGCTTCCAGCTCAGGTAGTCAGGCGGCGCGGGGATGTCCCAAGCGATCAGGGCATCGGTGGCTTGGCGCCACGGCGAACCAAAGTCCCGATCGACCCGAAAGTTGACGCCGGTCAGCGACGTGTACGCACTGGAGATGGGATCGTCTACCTGGGTTTGGGTGAAGCGCATCAGGTCGGTGAGCAGCCAGGCCAACCGAACGTCGCCGGATGCGCCGATCGCTTCGGTCGAAGCCCGGTCGACCCCAATCCGCAAGTTGGCGAACAAGGTATCGAGGTTCTCGCGTAGCTCGGGCGACAGATCACCGGTGGGGATCTCGGGCGGTTCGAGGAAGTTCTCGCCGATTGAGCTGACCAGGTCGGATTGTGGTCGGGGCGGTTGGGTGGCGGTCGCCTGATTCGTCGTGGTGGACGAGTCGGCGCACGCGGTCGCGAGCAGGCCAAGAGCCACGAAGAGCAGGCAGAGACGTCGGCGCATGGTCATAGTTACCAAATCAACGATCCCTACTCGCCAGAAGTTCCAAATTTCTTGGCTTGGGTGTTAATGCAGGTCGGCGTCGAGCACCTGGATGGCGATGAGCTCTTCGAGGTAGTCGGTGTCGAACCAGTTGAGCTCGAGGCTCTTGGCCCGGCGAAAGTACAGCTGCGCGTCGCACTCGACCGTGAAGCCCATACCGCCGTGGATCTGAATCGCCATGCCGCTGGCCTTGCGGAAGACCTCGGTGGCGAACATCTTGGCCATCGGCGCAAGCTTCTCGACGCCCCGTTGGGCATCGCTCGCCCAGGCGGCCTGGTGGACCAAGGTCCGGGCGCCGTCGATCTCGGTGATGCTGTCGGCCATGTAGTGGTTAAGCGACTGGAACGCGGCGAGTGGCTTGTCGAACTGCACGCGTTCCTTGGAGTACTCGACGGTGATTTCGTGCACCCGCTTGGAGCCGCCGACCGCCTGGGCGCCAACCAGGATGCACGCATCGAGCATGGTGCGTTGCCAGGTGTCCCAACCGCTTCCGGCCTCGCCGACTCGAGCGTCGGCGCCGACGGTGACGCCGTCGAAGTCGAGCCGGTACTGCGTGTCGTAGGCGACCGAGTTCTGCTGGGTGAGGGTGATGCCTGCGGTGTCGGCCGGCACGAGAAACAGGTCGACGCCGTCGTCGGTGCGGGCCAAGGTGAGGAACGCATCGGCCGAGCTGGCGAAGAACACGTGGCGCTTGGCGCCGTTGAGCGCGAAGCCGTCGCCCGAGGCCTCGGCCAACATCTGTACCCCGGTCGGACCCGAACTGTTGTCGGGCTCGAGCCAGGCCGGCGTGACGATGCTGGTGCCCGCCGCAATGCCGGGCAGCCAGGCCGACTGTTGGTCCGGCGAACCCGAGCGGGTCAACGCTCCGGCACTGATGATCGACGAAACCAGATGCGGTGACGGGGCAAGCGATCGACCGAACTCCTCGTAGGCCACCACGGTGTCGAGCATCGACATTCCTGCGCCACCATGTTCTTCGGGTACGAGGGCACCGGTGAGTCCAAGCTCGGCGAGCTGACCCCAGAACTCGGGGTCGAAACCCTTCTCGTCGTTCTCGAGAGCGCGCACCGCTTCGATCGACGCCTTGGCGTCGCATAGCCCGCCGACGGCTTCGCGCAGCATGTCTTGTTCTTCAGAAAATTCGAGGTCGAGCATTCTGGTTCTCCAGGTGTTTCGAGGTTCTTAGGGTTTCCACTGGTCGCCAGAACGGCTCCAGGGGTTGTCGTCGGGATCGGTAGGTACTGCGACCTTGGCGGAACAAAGGGTTCCGGTTCGGCCGCTGGCGGTCAGGGTGACGTCGAGCTCGACCCAGCCACAGCCGGTGTCGTCGGTGCTGGTGCCGGTGACGGTGGCGTTCAGGGCCATGACGTCGCCGGGGTACACCGAGTCGCGCATGCGGAAGGTCATCTGACCGAGTCGGCCCTTGGGGCCGGTGAAGTCGGTGATGTACCGCTCGAACCAGGCGGCCTGGTTCGGGGTGTTGAGGAAGATGTCGCGGGTGCCGTTGCGGTTGACCGCGAAGTCGTAGTCGTGGTGCATGGGCCGCCAGTCGCGGCTGGCGATCGCGCCGAGCACCACGGTGGTGGCGCTCACGTCGACCTCGAGTGCCGGCAGGTCCATGCCTTCGGTTGCGTCGGCGAGCAGCAGCGAAGACGCCCGGGCATGGGTTTCGGACAACTCAGCCGGTGCGGCATCGGGCCGAGGTTCGTCGGTCGCCGGTGGGGTAGTGGTGCCGGGGGTTTCACTACGGACATAACCAAACGCCGAGTACGACTCGACACCCACCAGCTCGTCGTTCTGGTTCATGTACTCGACATCGAGCACCCAGAATCGCCCGGTGCCGAGCCGGGTGGTTTTGGGTTCGCTGATCGACTTGAGCACCTGGCGGCTACGGATCCGGTCGCCGATGCGAACCGGCACACCGAAGGTGATCGTGTTTTCCGAGATGATCGCCTCGGGCAATTTGAGCAGCTCTTTGAGATCGAAGTGGGCCTGCAGCGGCACGGCGGGTTCGGTACGGCCCGGCGACCAGTGGTGGGGTCGGAACCACACCGACAACATGGTGGGCGGGGCGATCGGGCCATCGGTAAGGCTGGCGGCCAGTTCGTCGTCCCAGTAGAGCGGGTTGCCGTTCGACGTGGCGGCGCAGGTGTTCCAGATGTAGCCGTGCTCGACCGGAAAGCCGCCCTCTTCTTCGTACTGTTCGACACCGATGAGGGCCGTAACGTGGTCGGGGATCTCGATCATTGAACAACTCCTTGGTCGATCAGGGCCGCGACGTCGTCGGTGCTCAAACCGGCGCTGACCAGTAGCTCGGCGGTGGCAGTGGTCGACATATCGGGGATCGTCATTTCCGTCGCCGACGTTTGTCCGGCCAGAACCGCACCGACCTGACGGAGGGTGCCTTCGGTCGGATGCTCGACATCGACAAACGCGTTGCGGGCCACAAAGTGCGGGTGCTCGGTGAGTTCGACGATGTCGAGTACCGGGGTCACGCACGTGTCGGCCGGACCCAGCTGGGCGGCCCATTCGTCGCGGGTCTTGGTGGCGAACGCTGCTTTGAAGTCGGCTCGCATCGGCTCGACCGAAGCCTCGTCGTACTGCTTGTCGGCCCACTGCTCGCAGCCGAGTTCGCGACACAGGTTGGCAAAGAACCGGCCTTCGATTGCGCCGACCGCCAGCCACCCGCCATCGGAGGCTTGGAAAAGGTCGTACCAGGCATACTTGCCGGTGAGCAGCCCATGGCGCGGGCCTGGTTCGGTGCCGTGAGCAAAGTACTCGTCGATCGATAGCGACATGAGCGATAGCGCACCTTCGGCGATCGCGACGTCGAGATGGCAGCCCTCGCCGGTAGCCGAACGGCCGACCAACGCAGCGCAGATGGCGGCCACCGCATGCAGACCGCCCGCCGCGCTATCGGCCACGGTGGCTCCCGGCAGAGCCGGACCGCCGTCGGGGTTGGTGCCCGACGTGTGCAGATAACCAGCAACGGCCAAGTAGTTGAGGTCGTGACCGGCCATCTGGGAGTGCGGACCGTCCTGGCCAAACCCGGTGGTCGAGCAGTAGACGATGCCGGGGTTGATCGCCCGCACCGTGTCGAAGTCGATGCCGAGGTTAGCGACCACGCCAGGCCGGAAGCTCTCGATGATCACGTCGGCCGTTTTGGCGAGCGCCAAGAACGCGTCTCGGCCAGCGTCGGCTTTGAGGTCGACCTGGAGTCGAGCCATCCCCCGGTGCGCGCTATAGGCGTAGGCCGGGGGAGTGATCTGCACCCCGCCGTCGCGGGGCATCGGGCCAACCTTGATGATCTCGGCGCCGTAGTCGCCCAGCCATCTCGAGGCGCGCGAGGCCGGACCTACCGAAGAAAGGTCGAGCACTCGGATGTTGTCGAGAAGTGGCTGGTTCACTGCCTAGAAACTCTTGGGCAGCTCGAGGCCTCGACGGGAGATGATGTTCTTTTGCACCTCGGACGTTCCGCCACCGATCGTGTCGAGCACGGTGTAGCGGTAGGTCGACTCGGCGCGGCCCTCCATCGGAGCCTCTTTGGTCTTGACCCGAAGCTGGGTGCCGGGGCCGCCGATATCCATAGACGCGTTGGCGAGTCGTTTCGAGAACTCGGTGGTGTACAGCTTGTACTCCGACGCTTCGATCGTGGGTGGCGGACCACCGGTTTTGTCGGCCTTGACCGTGGCGTCGACCACCCGCAGACCCATACCCCGAGCAACTTCGGCTTCGGTGGCGAGGTGAGCGATCTTGGCCCGGACTTTGGGGTCATCTTTGAGCGGTTGGCCGTCGCGCTCGGCGGTGCGAACGTGGTCGACCAACAGGTCGAGGCGTTGTTTCACCGGCTTGAACGTGAACATGGTGAAGCGCTCGATATCGAGCGCCTGGCTGATGTACTGGAAACCCTTGTTGAGGTCGCCGACCACGTACTCGTCGGGCACGAACACGTCGTCGAAGAACACGTCGTTGGTGTACTCGTCGCCCATCGTCCAGATGCCCTGCACGGTGATACCCGAGATGTCGATCGGCGGATCGGGGTGCGAGGGGAGCGGCACAAGGAACAGCGTGATGCCGTTCCACTTCGGGGCGTCGGGGTCGGTCCGAGCGCCCACCCAGTACCACTCGGCGAAGTGGGCGGAGGTGGTCCAGGTCTTTTGACCGTTGAGGATCCAACCGCCCTCGACCTCGGTGGCCTTGAGCTTCATCGCTGCCGCATCGGAGCCCGCTTCGGGCTCGCTGTAACCCACGGCGAACTCGACTTCGTTTTCGAGAATCTTCGGAAGGAACTCTTCTTTGAGAATCTCCGAGCCGTGGGCGATAAGGGTCTTGCCAATGATGCCAACGCCTTTGCCGATCTGCGGGCCGCCGCGACCGGCGAGTTCTTCGTTGAGCAGGTACTCGTAGATGCCTTCGCCCTCCTGGCCGCCGTACTCCTTGGGCCAGGTCATGCCGAGCCAGCCCTGCTCGCCAAGCTTCTTCATCATGGCGCGCCGAGGCGGAGTGTCGACGATTTGGGCCATGTTCTCCCGAGTGGGGTCGAACACCTCCGGGTCGTCGTTGGCATCGAGGAACGCTTGGACCTCCTTCAAGAAGGCTTGTTGTTCTTCGGCGAATTCAAAGTCCATGCTTGTACCCCTTAAAACCTGACGACCCGTCAGATACTAGTTGAGTGCACCGAAAAGTTCGTAACGAAACCCGCCTCCATTGCGTCGAAAAGGTAAGCGGCCGCTAGTGTTCGGTCTGCTCTTGACTGGTTGGTCGGGCCGGTTAGCTCCAAAATACGTCCAAATATCAAGCCCGCACTGGAGTGTTGGTGATCCCAAGAAGCGAATCGGTCGCCCTAATGAAGGCGGCTGCTCCCACGATCGAAAAGCTCGTCGCCGAACACAAAGAGCGCCGTGAGCACTGGTACTTCCACGAGTTCATCCCGTGGGAGCAGGGCCGCAACTACGTCGACGAACCGTGGGATAAATCCCAGGCCACCCTTGCCCCCGAGATTCGCACGGCATTGCTGCTCAACCTGCTCACCGAAGACAACCTTCCCTACTACTACTCGACCTTGGCCGTCACCTACGGCGAGAGCGAGGCCATGCGTGAGTGGTCGGGGCTGTGGACGGCCGAGGAAGGCCAGCACGCGGTTGCGATGCGCTCGTACCTGCTCACCTCTCGCAACGTCGACCCCATGGTGCTCGAAGACGATCGCATGACCGTCGTGCAGCGCGGCTGGGACAACAGCATCACCGATCCACTCGACCTCTTTGTGTACACCGCCACTCAAGAGAAGGCGACGTTCCTCAGCCACTTCAACGCCGGTGCGAAGGCCGACGACGAAATTGCCTACAAGCTGATGAAGCGAGTGGCGGCCGACGAGAACCACCACTTCATGTTCTACCGGGGCGTGGTTACCGAGATGCTCCAGCACATGCCGTCTGAGGTCTTGTGCTCGATGGCCAAGGTGAATGCGTCGTTCGCCATGCCCGGCACCACCATGCCCAACTGGACCCGTCGTTCGCTCGAGGTCGCCAAGGCCGGCATCTACAACCACCGGGTGCATGCCGAGAAGGTGCTGATCCCGTTGCTTCGCGACTGGAAGCTCGACCAGATCACCGACCTCACCCCCGAGGGTGATGAGGCCCGTGACTTCATGATGGCGCTGCCCGACCAGTACCTCCAGACCGCCGAGCTCTTCGAAGCTCGCATCGCCAAGCGCGCCAAAAAGGCCACCGCCGTAGCGGTCTAACCCCCTCCCGAAATTTTCGCGGTGAGCGGCTCTGGCGGACGCTGAGCGCGATCAGAACTTGGGTTTTTACTCGGGGATAGTGGTTGCGGGCGGCAGGGTGGTCGGCGGAGTGGTGTCGAGGACCCGACGAGGCACGTACAAGATGTTGATCTCGGGGTTATCGAGACCGAGCTCTGACTCGAGGTCGGCGAACAGCTGATCGATGTCGGGAGGCCGGTCGCCGGTGAGCTCGACCGTGACGCCGTTGTCGACCAACGACAACGCCACGACGGTGATCGGGTTGTTGGTACTGGTGGTCGTGGCTGCCCAGGCGTTGGCTCGTTGACGCAGCCGGTCGGTGAGCAACTGTTCGGTCGTGGGCTCTGGCTCTTCTTGCACCACGAGTAGTTCGGTGCGGGCCCACTGCAAATTGACGGCCGGACCAATACCGGTTGCGGCGACGATCTGGTCGCGCAGCGCTATGTTGCTCGGCGGCTGAATCGGCCCGGCGACCACACCGGTCACGTTCTCATAGGTGATGTCGAGGTTGTCGAGCGAGAAACTCGACGCCTCGCCGGTGGTCTGAAGCCACTGATCGATCACGGTCTCGACTTCGCCCTGGAACGATTCGAGTTCTTGGGCCGCCAGCTCGGCGTCGGAGGGGATCGACGGCGGCGGCGCGTTTTCGGCCGCTTCAACGGTTTGGGTCGATCGAACGTTAACGATTACTCCCTCGCCGAGAATCGGGATCAGGCGGGGCCGCAGGTTCTCGGTGAAGTCGGCCTGGTCGGTGCCTTCCAAGAAAATGTCGATGGTGCGGTCGTCACGGTCGATGCGATCGATCTCCAGATTGCGTTCGCCGATCCAGGCCTGGACCTCTTCACGAACGTCGGTATTTTCTCTGGCGGTCTCGACCGCAGCCAGGGTGGTCCGGCCGAGCGGGATGGCGATCAGCACGGTGGCGACCGCCGCGGCGACGAGCCCGGCGATAACCCAGGGACTCATGGTTGCGAGGCGACGTTGGGGGACCAACCCGGTAATGACGAACACGATGGTCCCGGCGAAAACGATGGCGCACAGGTTGGCGAAGTACAGCGTGAACGCGCCCCGGGCAAGGAGGTAGTCGCCGGACTCGAGCAAATAGCCCACCGCGCAGAGCGGCGGAACCAACGCCACCGCAACCGCTACGCCAGGCAGCGAACTCGACATGTCGGAGCGAACGGTGGCGTACGCACCTGCCGCGCCGGCGGCCAACCCGACCACCAAGTCGCGCACGTCGGGGCGGGTACGGGCAAGAACCTCGTTCGGCAAGCTGTCGTTGCCGGGCAGCAGCTTGGCCACCAGATACGAAAGCAGGATGACGCCGGCGGTAGCCAGGATGACGGTCAGGGCCGTGCGGGCCGCTTGTTTGCCAAGCGCCATCGATGCGCTGGCGGCCACGCCGAGCACCGGGGCCATCAGCGGGGCGATCAACATGGCGCCGATCACCAACGCTGGCGAGTCGGCATCGAGACCCATGATGGCGACCAGGGCCGACAGGGTGATCATCACCGCGAACTGCTGGATCCACCCTTGCTCGGGCAGCACGTGCAGCGAGGTAAGGATGCGGCGGCGGTCTTCAGGAGTGACCTTGGGGATGTGGAAACTTCCGGCGGGGAGGATTCGGCCCGATGCCTTCGGGTCGGGGGAGGGGGTCGTGCTCACCGGCCTAGCTTGGCACGAAAACGTCCGACGCCCGGGCCGCAAAGCTGCGATCCGGGCGTCGGCACTATCGAGAGCGGGTGGGGGTAATCGAAACCCCATCATCAGATTGGAAATCTGAGGTTCTACCGTTGAACTACACCCGCAGGGTTGTAACTCTTCAGGCATAGTAGCGAGATTCTCCGCAATGACTACACCGCGGGCCCAAAGTAAGAACGCGGGGTCTGACCCCGCGTTCTTACTTATTCGCCTGCCCGGCTAGTAGGTGAGGCGCCGTTGGTAGCAAAGTTGCAGAGTGAAATCCTCTGTAACCGAACTCGAAGACAACAAGGTCAAGCTCAACGTCGAAATCGACGCTGCAGATTTTGAACCGCACGTGGACGAAGCGTTTAAGCGCCTCGCCAAAGAGGTCCGCTTGCCGGGCTTCCGTCCGGGTAAGGCACCCCGCAAGCTGCTCGAGGCCCGCCTCGGTGTCGGCTACGCCCGAGAGGATGCGCTGCGCGAAGCGCTGCCCGATTACTACGCCGATGCCATCGCCGAGCACGAGGTCGACGCGATTGCGCCACCCGAGATCGACATCACCGGCGGACAAGAAGAAGGCAACATCACCTTCGACGCCGTTGTCGAGGTTCGCCCCCAGATCACCGTGGCTGGCTACAACAGCCTGCGGGTCGAGGTGCCGAACCCCGCGCTGTCCGACGAAGAGATCCAGGATCAAATCGACCGGGTGCGTATGCCCCACGCCGAGCTGTCCGAAGTCGACCGGGCCGCAGCCGACGACGACCACGTCGTTATGGATATCACCTCCAAGCTGGGCGAAGAAGAACTGCCCGGCCTCACCACCACCGACTACGACTACGTGGTCGGCTCGAACGCCGTCGGCATCGACGCAATCGACGAAAACCTTCGGGGCGCCAAGGCCGGCGACACCAAAGAGTTCACCGCCGAACACCCCGACCCCGACGAAGAGAACGAGATCTCGTTCGTGATCGAAGTCAAGACGGTCAAGGAGTCGGTCCTCCCCGAATTCACCGACGAGTTTGTTTCCGAGAACACCGACTTCGCCACCGTCGAAGACTTCCGCGCCGACCTTGACGTGCAGATGGGCAACGTCAAGCGCGAACAGGTCGGTATGGCCGTCAACGACAAAACCGCCGAAGCGCTCGCTCAGCTCGTCGAGATCGAGGTCCCCGAGGCGCTTGTGCAGACCGAAATGCAGAACCGCATCCAGGACCTGTCGATGCGCTTGCAGGGTCAAGGCCTCAGCCTCGAGCAGTACCTCGGCTTCAGCGGCATGAGTCCCGAAGACTTCACCGAACAGATCCGCGAGGGGGCCGAACAGGCTGCCAAGTGCGATCTGGCCCTGCGGGCCATCGTCGAAGCAGAGAAGATTGAAGCCACCGACGCCGACCTTGACGAGGAGTTTGAACGCCTTGCAGTGGCTTTCGGACAAGATTCCTCACTAATTCGTGGCCAGCTTGAGTCGGCTGGGCAACTGAAGGCGGTACGCTCAGACTTGGAGATCCGCAAGGCGCTCGACACTTTGGCCGAAACGGTTGAAATCGTCGACGAAGATGGCAACCCCATCGACCGAGCGGATCTCGAACTCATCGAGGTCGAGGAATCGGCTGATGAGGTGTCAGAAGAGGAATAAACCAACACCGGGAGTAAACCGAGTGAGTGAAAACCAGAGGCTAGGCGGCGACGATCTTGTGCAAGGACTTGCCGGGTTGTCGGTGCAGAACTACCTCGTGCCTACTGTCGTCGAACAAACCAACCGCGGCGAGCGGGCGTTCGACCTGTACTCCCGTCTTCTCAAAGAGAACATCATCTTTCTCGGCACGCCGGTCGACGACACCGTCGCCAACCTGATCTGTGCCCAGCTGTTGCATCTTGAGTCGGAGAACCCCGATAAAGACATCAACATCTACATCAACTCACCCGGTGGCGACATCAATGCGCTGTTCGCCATCTACGACACGATGAGCTACATCAAGCCCGAGATCGTCACGATCTGTTTCGGCCAGGCCGCTTCGGCCGCCGCCGTGCTCCTCGCCGCCGGAACCCCGGGCAAGCGCCTTGCGCTGCCCAATGCTCGCATCCTTATCCACCAGCCCTATGCCGGAGCGCAAGGTCAGGTGTCCGATATCGAGATCGCGGCGAAAGAGATCGACCGCCTCAAGGTGTCGCTCGAGAACGTGCTGGCTCACCACACCGGCCAGACCGCCGAGAAGATCCGCAAGGACACCGATCGTGACTTTGTGATGACGGCGGCAGAAGCCAAGGAATACGGCATCATCGACGAAGTCATCGATGTACGAAATGCGGTAGATAACAGCGGCGCTATCAAGGCTGTGGACTAACACGCCGAAGAAGTCTTCGTGCAGACGATTACCCGTGCTCCGTTGCAATCCAAGCAAGCAGCGCTAAATCTGTGCGAACCTAGAGGGGATATGAGGGAGATCTAGCAAGTGGCAAAGTTTGGAGAAGGTGGAGAGCTACTCAAATGCTCGTTCTGCGGGAAATCGCAGAAACAAGTAAAGAAGCTCATCGCTGGTCCGGGTGTCTACATCTGCGACGAATGCATCGACCTCTGTAACGAGATCATTGAAGAAGAGCTCGCCGAGTCGACCGACCTTGGTTTTGGCGAACTTCCCAAGCCCAAAGAGATCTTTGAATTTCTGGGCGAGTACATCATTGGCCAGGACGCGGCGAAGAAGATCCTCTCGGTTGCGGTGTACAACCACTACAAGCGGGTACAAAGCGGCGGCCTAGGCGAAACCGATGTCGAACTCGCCAAGTCGAACATCTTGTTGCTCGGCCCGACCGGTTGCGGCAAGACCCTCCTTGCCCAGACCCTCGCCAGGATCCTCAACGTGCCGTTCGCCATCGCCGATGCCACGGCGCTGACCGAAGCTGGTTACGTGGGCGAAGACGTCGAGAACATCTTGCTCAAGCTGATCCAAGCTGCTGACTACGACGTCAACAAAGCCGAGACCGGCATTATCTACATCGACGAGATCGACAAGATTGCTCGCAAGAGCGAGAACCCCTCGATCACCCGCGACGTTTCGGGCGAAGGTGTGCAACAGGCGCTGCTGAAGATTCTTGAGGGCACCCAAGCTTCGGTTCCGCCCCAAGGTGGCCGCAAGCACCCCCATCAAGAGTTCATCCAGATCGACACCACCAACGTGTTGTTCATCGTCGGTGGTGCCTTTGCGGGCATCGACCAGATCATCGAAGGTCGCGTCGGAAACCGGGGCGTTGGCTTCGGTGCCGATATTCGTCGACCGAGCGAAAAGAATCTCGGCGAACTGTATGCCCAGGTGCTGCCCGAAGATCTCACCAAGTTTGGTCTGATCCCCGAGTTCATCGGCCGTCTTCCGGTTATCGGTGCGGTCTCGAGTCTCGAACAAGACGCCCTCATCCGGATCCTCACCGAGCCTCGCAACGCATTGGTCAAGCAGTACCAGCGGTTCTTCGAACTCGAAGATGTCGAGCTTGAGTTCGACACCGAGGCCTTGGAGGCCATCGCCGATCTGGCCCTCGAACGAGGCACCGGTGCTCGTGGCCTTCGAGCAATTCTCGAAGAAACCCTTGTCAACGTCATGTACGAACTGCCGAGCCGCGACGACATCGTCAAGTGCGTCATCACCAAAGAGGTTGTGCTGAGCGATGCCGAGCCCACGCTCAAGCTTGGCAGCCCCGGAACCGACGAACGCCCCCGCCGGGCCGCGTCGTAGTCCCATCTCGTCACTGACGAAGTATTAAAACCAGACTGGGTAAGATGGATTTACGTGACACCCAGGCTTGGTTGAATAGCCACATCAACTTTGAAGCCCGCGCTACGGAGCGTGCCGATGTAAGCGCTGGCAAGACCGACGGGTTGTCGCTCGACTCGATTCAAGGACTGGTCGAGGTGTTGGGGAACCCACACCTCGCCTACCCGGTGATTCATGTGACCGGGACGAACGGCAAGGGTTCGACGGTGCAGATGATCACCGAAATCCTCGTGGCGATGGGTCTGCACGTTGGTTCGTTCACCAGCCCGCACGTGCTCCAAATGAACGAGCGTTACCGCACCAACGGGGTCGAGATCACCGACAACGAGTTGGCCGAAACCTTCACCGATCTGCGGATGTTCGTCGAGGCAAATCCCGATCTCGATCCCTCGTACTTCGAACTGCTTACCGCCGCGGCGTTTCAGTGGTTTGCGACGATCGCCGTCGATGTAGCCGTCGTCGAGGTTGGCTTGCTCGGCCGGTACGACGCTACCAACGTCGTGCAAAGCCAGGTTGCGGTGGTGACAAATATCGGCACCGACCACACCAACCGCGAGGGCAACTACCGTGCCCGGATCGCCAAGGAGAAGGCGGGCATCATCAAACCCACCTCCACCCTTGTGCTGGGCGAACCCGACCCAGAGCTCTACGGCATCTTCGCCGAAGAAGCCCCCGCCGATCTCAAGTGGGTGCGCCGAGACTTCGCCGCGACCAACCCTAGGATGGCCGTCGGCGGGTCGATGTTCGACTTCTTTGCCCGCGGCAAGTACGACGATGTCTTTGTGAACCTGCCGGGCCAACACCAAGGCGCCAATGCCGCGGTAGCTATCGCAGCGGTCGAGGAGTTCTTTCAGCGCGAGATCCCCGACGACGTCGTGGAGGAAGCACTCGGCAAGGTCTGGTTGCCCGGGCGCTTTGAAGTGGTAAGCGCCGACCCACTGATCGTGCTCGACGCCGCCCATAGCCCCGAAGCCGCGGCCGCCGTAACCCAAACCCTTCGGGACCACCTCGGGTCGTCGGGCACTCGGGTGTTGGTGGTCGGCATGCTCGCCGGCCGCGACCCGCTCGACGTGCTCACCGCTCTCGAAGTCGGGGCGGGCGACTTCATCATCGCCACGGCACCGGAGTCCGAACGGGCGATGGATGTGGCCGAGATCGTTGCGGCCGCTAACTCGCTCGGGGCCACGGTCGAGACCGCCACGCCGGTGTCCGAAGCGCTCGACCGAGCCCTCTCGACCGTCGACGGTGAAGAACCAATCTTGGTTTGTGGTTCGTTCTATGTGGTGGGCGAAGCTCGCAGCGCGGCACAGGAACTTCTGGCCGAGTAACCAAGGCGGTCGACCGAAATAGGTCACGAGAGCCCAAAACGGGTCGTTCGACCTATGTGGTGAACCGGCGTTTGCGTCGAAGGTCCATTGATGGCTTCTTTCAGCGCATTTTTCCGGTCCCTGGTACAACGAACCGCGGCCCAAGCGCGCGAGCGGGGCGCATCGGCCCCCGAATATGCCCTGATTTTGACGATCATGGTCGCTAGCACCCTGGTGGTGCTCGGGCAGCTCGAAGAGAACACCGAAGAAGAAGTGGTCAACACCGCGAGCCAGATTGGCGCCTTGCCGACGATCATTGGCTTTGTTCCAGTGGAGACCACCACCCCTCGCCCGACCATCGCCCCGACGCAGCCCCCCACGTCGTCGACCTCTTCAACCTCCACGTCGAGCACGTCCTCGACCTCGTCGGTGGCACCCAGTGCAGGCACCATCAAGGTGACCGCCAAGGGAAGCTCGGGCGGCGAGAGCATGAAGGTTCTCGTCGACGGTCAGGTCATTGGCGTTGTTCCACCGTCGCAGATCGAACAGAACTTTGCCGTCTACACGTTTAACCACTCGTCGGCGCTGACGATCGACCGAGTCGAGATCGCCTTCGACAACAACGGAACGTTCAATGGGATCGACAGCAACCTCATCGTGCAACAGGTCGATCTCGACGGTGTCGTCCACGGCACTATTGGCAACCCGGCCTTGATGACCACCGGTGCGTGGAACGGCCAATACTGCACCAACAACGAGTACTACTCGGCCACTGACACGATCGCTTGTAACGGGTCGTTCCGTTGGGTCGAGCGCACCCCGGACCTCGACTGCAACTGGCACGAGTTCACCCGAACCGGTGGCTTCATCATGAACCGCGATGGTAACGACAACAACACCCGCCACATCGGTGTGCCGAACGGCGGCCAACAAGACGGCTACGCCGAGTGTCTGTTCGAGGTCACCACGCCAGGTATCTACCGCCTGCTCGGAAACATCAGCGCCCCTTCCGGCTTGGACAACTCGTTCTTCGTGTCGATTGACTCCGGACCCTCTTGGCTCTGGGACACGCCGCAGTCCACCCCGTTTATCAATGACAACGTGAACGACCGGAACAACCAAGACCCAGTCCTGGTGAACTTGGCGGCGGGTCAGTACAACGTGCGAGTTGCCCTGCGCGAGGACGGAACCAAGCTCCGCAGCATGACCTTGGTCTATGACTCGCCGCCGCCACCACCAGAGAAACTGGTTTGCAACGCACCCGACTTCGCCTTGGCCGGCAACATGATCCTCGGTGCTACCGGCACGACGCAGTACATCTATACGCCGAACGGAACCGGTACGAGCTATAACGCTCCGACCAACGACACCGGTACCTGTACTTTCACGGTGTCCGAGGCAGGCACCTACCGCCTCGAAGGCCTGGTGAGCGCACCAAATGGAAGCGACGACTCGTTCTGGGTCCTCTGGAAGGGCAACACGATTCAATGGCGGACCGGCAACCTGTCGAGCGGAGCCTTCTTCAACGACTGGGTTGGCCAGTACGGCGGAATGGACCCGTTCGAGGTCAACCTGGCCGAGGGCGACCACACCGTGGTGGTCACCCGGCGTGAAGACGGCACCCACCTGTCGAAGCTGACGTTGGTCAAAGTCAACTAAGGACTTCGCGCCAGTTCGGGGTCAATGTCGGGTATCCTCATCGACCTATGAGTAGTCGTACCCTTATTCTCTGCAAGCCCGATGCCGTCGAACGTGGCCTGGTGGGCGAAATCATTTCTCGTATCGAACGCAAAGGCCTCACCATTGCGGCGATGGACCTGCGGGTGCTCGCGAGCGAGACCCTCGACCAGCACTACGAAGAGCATGTCGAGAAGGGGTTCTACCCCGACCTCAAGGCGTTTATGAGCCGTGGTCCGGTTGTGGCCATGGTCGTAGAAGGCCCGACCGACGAAACCTTTGCCGTTATGCGCACCATGATGGGTACCACCAACCCAGCCGATGCGGCGCCGGGAACGGTTCGAGGCGACTTCGGCATCGAGATGACCGAGAACCTGATCCACGGCTCGGACAGCAACGAGTCTGCAGCTCGAGAAATCGGAATCTTTTTCCCCGGTTTGACATGAGCTGAAAGCGTACAGAGTGGACTCTGCGCGCCGTGTTGCTAATGTTGCTAGTGTGAAAATGCTCTGACCTGGGCAAATGTAGGTTTTGGGCGAACTCTTTGCCGTTGTGTTACAGCGCTATCTAGTATCTCCTCCGGAGTAGGGGCCCCATTGGGGATTCCCTCCACTACGTTCGGGTATGGCGAAACCCGCGAGGAATTCGAGGCACGCGTACACATGGTAGAGATGCTCAACTCCATCGGACTTGTGATGGGCCGCGACATGGCTGTCGATCTCGGCACCGCCAACACCTTGGTCTATCTGCGGGGCGAGGGGATCGTCCTTGACGAACCGTCGGTCGTCGCCGTAAACGCCATCGATGGACGACCACTCGCCGTGGGTGCCGAAGCCAAGCGGATGATCGGCCGTACGCCGAGCCACATCCAAGCGATTCGACCGCTTAAAGACGGCGTTATTGCCGACTTTGATATCTGCGAAAAGATGCTGCGCTACTTCATCCAGAAGGTGCACCATCGCAAGTGGGCAAAGCCGCGCATGGTTATCTGCGTTCCGTCGGGAATCACCGGCGTCGAGCGTCGGGCCGTGCAAGAAGCCGCCGAATTCGCCGGCGCTCGCAAACCCGCCTACATCATCGAAGAACCCATGGCGGCGGCCATCGGCGCTGGTCTTCCGGTGCAGGAACCAACCGGCAACATGATCGTCGACATCGGTGGCGGAACCACCGAGGTTGCGGTTATCTCGCTCGGTGGCGTAGTGGCCAGCCAGTCGGCCCGCACCGGCGGCGACGACCTCGACGACTCGATCATTCAGTACATCAAGAAGGAATACAGCGTGGCGCTCGGCGAGCGTACCGCCGAAGACATCAAGATCGCCTTGGCGTCGGCCTGGCCGCTCCGCCAAGAAATGCAGGCCGAGATCCGAGGCCGCGACCTGGTATCGGGTCTGCCGAAGACCATCATGATCAACACCAACGAGATCCGCGAAGCAATCGAAGAACCGGTTGCCGCCATCTGTGATGCGGTCAAGATCACCCTCGACAAGACGCCGCCCGAACTAGCGGCCGACATTATGGAACAAGGCATCACCCTCGCTGGTGGTGGCGCACTGCTCACCGGTCTCGAAGCTCGCCTCGAGAACGAAACCGGTATGCCGATCACGATCGCCCCGGATCCGCTGTATTCGGTAGCGCTCGGCTCGGGCCAGTCGCTCGAAGAATTCGAAGCGCTGAAGGGCATCTTGTTCTCGTCGACCATGGGTTAATGGGGTAAGCATCTATGGCCGCTCCCACCCATCGTGGACGGTCGTGGTACACCCTGGCGCTTTTGGCGCTCACCGCTCTTACCTTGTTCACCCTCGACTTTCGGGGGTTCGGACCCCTTGAGTCGGTGCAGAGTGGACTGCGCAGTGCGTTCTCGCCGGTAAGGTCCGCCGGCGAATCGATCACCAAGCCGATCTCCAACGGCGCCGAAGGACTCTTCAACTACGGCGACCTCGAAGAAGAAAACGCTCGCCTCGAAGCTCGCATCGCCGAACTCGAAGGCCGTATCTTTCAGATCGATGCCGAGGAAGCCGAACTCAAACGCCTCAAGGCCGAGCTAGGACTCGACTACGTGGGCGACTTGCCAACCGTCATCGCCGAGGTGATCACCGGGCCGGTCGGCAACTTCGCCAGTCAGTCCGTCGATATCAACCGCGGCACCGCCGATGGCATCACCGAAGGTATGCCGGTGGTAACCGGTGCGGGGTTGGTCGGCCGCGTCACGCGTGCCGACCGCAGTCGGGCGGTGGTGCAGTTGATCATCGATGCCGAATTTACGGTCGGCGTTCGGATCGCCAGCGAAACCAACCCCGACGAAATCGGTCTTGGGCACGGCGATGGTCCGGGCTCGCCTCGTCAGATCACGGTCGACCAAGGCATCGACCTCGGTATTGCGGTCGGCGACCTCGTGGTCACCAGCGGTGGTCGTACCAGCTTGTTCCCGCCCGGGCTTCCGATCGGCGTGGTGAGCGACGTGATCGAAAAGGATCGCGGCCTCGAACTCAAGGTCGAACTCAACGCGGCGCCGGACCAGATTGGGTTTGTGAACGTCGTGCTCTTTGAGGCCGAGGAGTAACGATGGCCTTCCTGCGCGGCGCCCGGATGGGCCTGGTGACCCTGGTGGCCTTGGTCTTGCAGACCACCCTGTTCACCGACCTGCGAATAGGGGGAGTAGCGCCCGAACTCGTGCTCGCGGTCGCCGCGATGGCGGGCTTTGTGGCCGGACCGTCGAGCGGTGCGTGGGCCGGATTCTGGATGGGCTTGGCCTACGACGTTGTGCTCGAAACGCCGCTTGGCTTAGCCGGTCTGGCGTTCTGCATCGTGGGCTACGTGGCCGGACTAGCTGGCGAGACCGCGTTCCGTCCAACCTGGTGGTATGCGGCAGGGTCGGTTGCGGTGTCGAGCGTGTTTGGGGTGATCGTGTTCGCGATCGTCAGCACGTTGGTAGGCCAGAATGCGGTTGTTTCCGGCTCGTTGCTGCGGGTCGTGATTGGCGTGGCCATCCTCAACGCCCTGTTGGCACCCGCGATTATGGGTGTGGTGCGATGGAGCTATGGGCGACCCCGCGAACTCCGGGTCGCCACCTAAGGTCGGGTTGCGATGTCTCAAGATGTCATACGGTTCCGCCTTCGCTTGATCGGCATTATCGGTGTGTCGATGTTTGTCGCGCTCTTCGTGCGGCTGTGGTTTGTGCAGATTGTCGACGCCGAGCAAGCCCAGAGCACGGCTCAATCGAACATCATCCGAGTCGTGCGCGAGGAAGGCCCTCGGGGGCGCATCCTCGATCGCAACGGCAAGGTGCTGGTGACCAACCGGCTCACCAACGTGGTGGAGATCGACCGGATCGCCTACAACGAGGCGCTCGCGAGAATGGACGAGGACGACCGCGAGTCGTTCCAGCTCGAGATGTTCACCCGGCTCGCTGTCGAGATCAACCGGTCCGAAAGCGGACGCAACCTAGTGAAGGTATCGACCCTCGAAGCGGCGCTCGACAACCAGAACTACTCGAACCTCGAGTCGGTGCCGGTTGCGTGGGATGTGAGTGAAGACCTGCTGGTGCTTGTGGGGGAGCGGCCCGACATCTTCCCGGGCGTGATCGTCACCGAGCGCACGGTTCGTCACTATCCGTACGGCAAATACGCCGCCCACATTCTTGGCTGGGTTGGCCGGATCAGCAGCGAGTGGGAACAGGTCGACGACCCCGAAAATTTCGACGACCTCTCCACCAAGCCGTATCAGCGCCGCGACCAGATCGGCAAGGAAGGTATCGAGCGACTCTTCGAAGACGAACTTCGCGGTATTCCCGGCGAACGCAAGTACGAGGTCGACCGGCTCAACCGTGTGCAACGCGAGTATGACGAGGAACGGCAGTTCCCCCAGCCCGGCAACGACGTGTACCTGACCATCGACATCGATCTCCAGGCTCGGGTCGAAGATGAGTTAGCGGCCGCGCTGGCGAACGCTCGCGAGCAAGAAGCCGGCCCCGACGAGTTTGAGTTCCGAGCCACCGCCGGTTCGGCCATCATCATGAACCCGCGCAACGGTCGGATTCTCGCGATGGCCAGTAACCCGACCTTCGACATTTCCGAGTTCGTGGGCGGTATCCCCCAAGACCGCTACGAGGCATTGCTCGCCCTGAATAACCCGTTCGTGAACCGGGCTATTACCGGTTTGTACGAGCCAGGCTCAACCTTCAAGCCGTTCACGGCGATCGCCGCTCACGATCACGACATTTATGGGTCCGAGCCCTACATCACCGAGATGGACCAGTTCTTCGACCATGCCAAGGAGTACCGCGCACAGAGTTGCAGCGTGAAGGGCGAGACCAAAGAGGCCGACGACGCCCAGCGAGCTGCCGGTTGCATCTTCAAAAACGCCGGCAATTTCTATACGAGTATCGACCTGCGCCGGTCGATCTCGTTGTCGTCGGACACCTTCTATTACCGCTTGGGCGAAGCGTTCTGGATTAACGAGAACGACGAGGACGACACCGCGATCCAAGATGTCGCCGAGCGTTATGGCTTTGGTAGTAAGTCGGGTATTGCACTGCCGTCGGAGAACGCCGGGTACATCCCCACGCCGGAGCGGCGGGCGCAACGCCACAACGAAAACCCCACCGCCTTCCCGAACCCCGACTGGCTTTCGGGCGACAACATTCAGCTGGCGATTGGGCAGTCGGACCTCGTGGTGTCGCCGCTTCAACTCGCGAATTCCTATGCCGCGTTGGCCAACGGTGGGCGGCTGTTTAACCCCAACATCGTGTACGAAGTCCGCACCGCAGGCGAGAAGTCGGCCGATGGCAAAGGTGAGTTGATCCGCCGGTTCAAGCCGCGGATCGCGGCCGAGATCCCGATCGATGAAGAGATCGCCGTGCGAATCCACGACGGGCTGGTCGGCACCGTTGCGATCCCCAACACGCCCGGCGGCAACGATGGCGGTACGGCGTTCCAAGCCTTTACCGACATCGAGTTCGACAACAAAAAGTGGCCGGTAGCCGGCAAGACCGGAACCGCTGAAGTCATTGGCCAGGCCGACAACGCGCTCTTCGCTGGATATGGCCCGGTCGATACCCGGACCAACGTCTTGATGGTCGACCGCAAGGTTCCGGGGTACGTGGGCGTAGCGGTACTCGAGGAAGCGGGCTTCGGTAGCAAGTCGGCGGCGCCGCTCATCGCCAAGATCTTCCACGGGCTCGCTAACGGCACCATCACCGAAGCTCGCACCGCCGACGAACTTCGCGAGGAATACTTTGCGTCGGAGTCCTTCGCCAGCCTCGACGTGCTCACCGGCGACGGCGAGGTCGATGTCGAAGCGATCGAAGAAGGCGACGAAGACCCCGACGGGGAACCGGCCGACACGGTCGCTCCCGACAACCCCGACGCAACCCGCGATGACGAATCGAGCGGTGGCGACGACTCATGATCGCCTTTGGATTGCCGTCTCGCGGCGGTGGCGTTGCCCGAGACAAACCGGTGTGGTGGCACCATGTCGACTACGCACTCATCGCCGTGGTGCTCGGCATCTCGGCCTTCGGTGCTCTGCTGGTCTACTCAGCGACCCGCGGTCCGGCCACGATCGAGCAACCGGCTAACACCTCCTTTGTCACCAAACAGGTCGTATTTGTGGTCATCGGCACCATCGTGATGAGCGTCGTGGCGGCCATCGACTACCGCAAGCTTCGAGCCCTTATCCCGCTCGGGTACACCGCGTTGGTGGCCATGCTGATCGCCGTGCGCTTGACCGGCCGCGAAATCAACGGTGCCCGCTCATGGTTTGAGTTCGGCGGCTTCCAAGTGCAGCCCTCGGAGTACGGCAAAGTGGTGCTCATCGTCGCGGTCGCAACCTTCCTCGCATCGCGACAAGAAGGGCTGAGCTTTCAAGACCTCGGGTTCGCCACGCTCATCGCTGCCATCCCGATGGGCCTCATCTACCTCCAGCCCGACCTCGGAACCATCTTGGTGTACCTGGCGATCCTGGCCGGCATGGTTCTAGTTGCCGGTATCAAGCCTCGCCAGCTGGTCGTGGTGTTGGCCATCGTTGGTCTGCTCGGAACCGCCGCGGTCTCAAGTGGCCAGCTCAAGGCTTACCAAGTTGAACGCCTGTCGTCGTTTCTCGACGAGAACCCCGAAACTGCCGAAGCCCGGCGGGCCCGCTTCAACGTCGACCAGGCCGCAGTAGCGATTGGTAACGGCGGTATGTGGGGGACCGGGCTGTTCGAGGGCAGCCAAACCCGGTCGCGTTTGGTGCCCGCTCAGCGCACCGACTTCATCTTTACCGTGGCGGGAGAAGAGCTCGGCTTTGTCGGCAGTGTGACCTTGTTGGTGCTACTCGCCGCGCTCGTGTTTCGAATATGGAGAGTCGCGTCGATAGCCGAAGACAACCAAGGCACGATGATCTGTGTCGGGGTCCTGGCCATGATCTTGTTCCAGCTCTTTGAGAGCGTAGGAATGACCCTGGGCATCATGCCCGTAACCGGCATCCCCTTACCGTTCGTCAGCTACGGGGGATCGTCGGTCATCACCAGCTTCGCCGCCATCGGACTCGTACTAAGCGTCCACATCCACCGCTACTCCTAACCTCTGGTCAGTCGCTCGCGAGTTCGTGGTCTTTCTGGTCAGTCGCTCGCGAGTTCGTGGTCTTTCTGATCAGTCGCTCGCGAGCTCGCTCCTTCTACGCTTCGCTATCTCCCGCAGCCGGCGCCCCTCGCCCTCCGCGAGCTCCGGGCTCCTTTGCCTCTTTCTGCGGATGGGTGGAAAAACATCGACGTAGCGTGGCCGTGTCACTACCCTCCGCTATTCGAGCCTGGCACTGGAGCCTGGCACTGGAGCCTGGCACTGGAGCCTGGCACTGGAGCCTGGCACTGGAGCCTGGCACTGGAGCCTGGCACTGGAGCCTGGCACTGGAGCCTGGCACTGGAGCCTGGCACTGGAGCCT
>CALHTF010000100.1 GCA_938038815.1 uncultured Acidimicrobiales bacterium
GCGTTGTTGAAGTGGATGACCTCGTCGCATCCCGGGGTGTCACGGCGAATCTGTTCGATATCGAGCATGAGCCGAGACTACGCCCCATCCATCGCCCACCGGACGGGATTTATCGCTGCCAAGCCCAGCGACGCCGCCTGAACCGATCGGCCGTAGTCTGGACGGATGAGCGACCCTCGTACCGAAGCGGCCCGGCGCCGAACCTTTGCCATCATTTCGCACCCTGACGCGGGCAAAACGACGCTGACCGAGAAGTTCTTGCTGTACGGAGGCGCACTCACCCAAGAGGCGGGTTCGGTAAAGGCCAAGGGCGAACGCCGCTCCGCAACGTCGGACTGGATGGCGCTCGAGCAACAACGTGGAATCTCGATCACCTCGACGGTGCTCCAGTTCCCGTACCGCGACCGAGTGGTCAACCTGCTCGACACCCCGGGTCACCGCGACTTCTCCGAAGACACCTACCGCGTGCTGGCCGCCGCCGATGCTGCGGTCATGGTGCTCGACGCCGCCAAAGGCATCGAACCCCAAACCCTCAAGCTGTTCGAGGTGTGCCGCGAGCGAAACATCCCGCTGCTTACCTTCATCAACAAGTGGGATCGCCCCGGCCTCGAAGCGCTGTCGTTGATCGACGATATCGAGCGCCAGATCGGCGTTACCCAAACCCCTGTCACCTGGCCGGTAGGGATCGCGGGCGAGTTCCGCGGCGTGATCGACCGCACCAGCGGCGACTTCATTCGCTTCTCCCGAACTGCCCGAGGCGCAACCGAAGCCCCCGAAGAAATCGTCGACGCGGCGCGGGCTGAAGAAGAGGAAGGCGAAGCCTGGACCACCGCCGCCGAAAGTGTCGAACTGTTCGACGAGATCGGCGCCAACCACGACCAGAAGACCTTCCTGGCCGGCGAAACCTCGCCCATGTTCTTCGGGTCGGCGCTCACCAACTTCGGCGTGCGACTGCTGCTCGACACCCTGGTCGACCTCGTGCCGCCGCCCGGCCCGCGCGAAGACACCGCAGGGGTACCTCGACTGATCGACGACGACTTCTCGGGCTTCGTCTTTAAAGTCCAAGCCAACATGGACCCATCACATCGCGACCGCATCGCCTTCTTCCGGGTGATGTCGGGCAAGTTCGAGCGCGGCATGAACGTCACCCACCAGCCCACCGGCAAGGCGTTCAACACCAAGTACGCCCACACCGTGTCGGGCCGCGATCGCGAAACGGTCGAAGACGCCTACCCGGGCGACATCGTTGGTTTGGTAAACGCCGCCGACATCCGCATCGGCGATTCGGTGTACGTGGGCAACGAGGTCGAGTTTCCACGGATTCAGCCGTTTGCGCCCGAGCACTTCTCGGTCTGTCGAACTACCGACGCCGGCCGGTTCAAGCAGTTCCGCAAAGGCATTAGCCAACTCGACGAGGAAGGGGTCGTGCAGGTGCTGCGCGACCAGGACCTTGGCGACCAGGCACCGGTACTGGGCGCGGTTGGCCCGATGCAGTTCGAAGTGGCCGTGCACCGACTCGAGAACGAGTTCGGAGCGCCGGTCGAGCTCGCACCAACGTCGTACAAGATCGCTCGCAAAACCGACCTCGAAAGTGCGCCCACCTTACGATCGATGCAAGGGGTCGACGTTTTGTACCGATCCGACGGTACGGCCCTAGCCCTGTTCGAGAGCCCCTACTGGTTAGCCCGGATCGAGTCAGAACAACCCGAGTTGGTTCTCGATCGACTCGTCGCTGAGGGCGGCGCGGGATAACCGCTACGGCGTAGGGTCGGCGTATGACCCTCACTGCTTCTGCCACGACCGACGTTGCTGCCAGCCCGCAGGAGGTGCTCGAGTTTGTGCTCGACCTCGAGCGTTACAAAGAGGCCGATCACAAGATCGTCAAAGTCACCTCGGTCGTCGGACCCGACGAACAGGGCAAAGGCTCGGCCAAGCTGTGGGGGCAAAATGAGGTTCACGCCTCCAGCGCCCGACGTGCAGAACTTCACACTCGAACGCTGGAGCCGTGTCACCTTCGTTGGTGCTCCGAAACAGCCGGGACGTGCTGTGTTCGATTTTGTTGGCACCTTCGATTGTGTTGTCGATGAGTCGACCGGTCGAACCACGGTCACTCACGCCTATGAGTTCAACTTCAAAGGTCCGTTCAAATCAGCCGAACGTTTTCTGAGCGACTGGTTACAGGCCGAAGTTGAGGCCGAAGTCGCCCGGTTGGGCGAGTTCGTCGACGGCTAAAGAGCGATTGATTCGACGATCTCGGGTTCGTTGAGCAGCATCGTAAATGCTGTCTCGGCCCGCTGGCTTTGTCCGCTGGTAAGCGCATCGGTGATCAGGCCCGAAACGGTTGCGATCTGCAACGTTGCGGTGTTGATCTGATCAGCGGTCGGGGCCAAGCCACCGGCGTACGCCTTGGCAAGGTGCTCGATCCGACCGTGAAGCGCGGTAGCGGTGAAGGTCTCGAACAGGATCGGCTGACGCGAGGTAAGTGTGGCGATCTCGAGCATGACCTGGCTCCAGCGGCGACCTTCGTCGCTCGTCGAGAGTTCCCACAGGTTGCGGAGCACATCGTTTGGGGTATCGGTTGCCCGATCGAGCTCGCTGAGGCGTTCGTGTTGGGTTTTGTCGATATGAGCAACTGCGTCGACCACCATCGCCTCTTTCGAGCCGAACTGGTAGGTGAGCGTGTAGGTGCTCGTGCCGAGTTCGTTGGCCAGCGGGCGAAGCGACATGTCGCTCAGGCCATTCACCAAGATGTAATCGACGATCTGTTGCAGCAGATCGATCTTTCTTTGCGGATTTGGTCGCCGTCCCACGACTCCCACCTTTCTTTTGACCGCACATTCGCGATCGTTGTCCCAGTTATCTGTCGGCACGACAATGCAGAAACGAAGCGGAACTCTCACCGTTTTCGTGACATGCTGCGACCGTGAAAATCGTGAAAGTGGAACCACACGGCGCATTTGTTGCAGTCGACTTGGATGAGTCTACCCGTTCTGTAGGAATTGTGAGGCGAGCCCGAAAGGTCTTGCAGAGTTCGGCAAAGGACCTCGCTCGATCGCTCACGTACGGCTTTGCATCGTTCGAACACCAGGTCAGCGGTGCTTCAGCCGGGGTGAGCGCCGAAGAGCCCGACGCCGACGGGGCCATCGCCGAGTTTGTTGCCGCTATTCAACCGATGGTCGCCGACGGTTCGTTCACCCCCGACCCTGGCAAAGGCGTTACCGCCGACCATCTCGCACCACTTCGCGACTCCGACAGCCGTTCATCGTTGCTTCACGAGCCCGCAACCCGGTTCGATCTACGTTCCGAACTCACCCAACTCGGCATCGCCGCCACGCTCGATACCGCCCTGGGCGGCCTCGACGGACGCACGGTGGCGATCGAAGGATTCGACGCCCGCGCTGTCGACCTGGTGCGCGAGATCAGCAACCTTGGCGGAAAGGTCACCACCATCGGTAGTTCGGCTGGGGTGGCCACCGCGCCGAAAGGGTTCATCGACCAAGCGCTGGCCCACGCCTATGAAGAGTTTGGCCCCGACCTGGTAGCGAACCTGGGCGCCGAACCCGCCGATGCGTGGTCGATTTGGGGTGCCGAGGTCGACGCCATCGTCCCCCGCACCAAGATGGGCATCGTTAGCCACACCATCGCCGACAAGATCGCGGCCGACGTTGTTGTACCTGGCGCACCGTTGCCGATCACCGCCAAAGCGCTCGCTCATCTGCGGCGGGCCAACAAGGCCGCCTATCCCGATTTCGTCTCGCTCGCAGGCCCGATGTTTGCCCACTGGCCAGCCGACGGCGCGACCACCGAGGCGGTCCGCGCCGAAGCCGTCGCCGGAATCGGCGCCGTAACAGCCGAGATCAAAGACCACGAAGACGGACCACTTCTCGCCGGCTGTTACCGCGCCGAAGCGTTCCTCGGCACCTGGCAAGAGTCTCTCCCCTTCGGCCGACCCCTCGCCCCCTAACCCCCAACCCCGAAATTTTCGCGTGGAACCCGCTCAGAGCGGGTCAAACGCGATCAGATCCTGGGTTTGGGCGATAGGCAGCCCTGTGGGGTGAACGGTACGCTGACCCGGTGAGCGACTTTTCTCAGGGACCCGGTTGGTGGCAAGCATCGGACGGCAAGTGGTACCCACCCGAAGCCTCGCCCGGCACCCCGCCGCCGCCACAGTCACAGTTCCCGCCAGCGCAGCCACCCCAAGCGCAGCCGCAGTACCCCCAACAAGGGTTTCCGCAGCAACCGCCGCAACCCGGCTACCAACAACCCGGCTATCCACCCCAGGGCTACCCCCAGCAGCAGTACCAACAACCCCCGCAGCAAAACAACAATGGCTGCGTGAAGGCGATGCTCATCTTTTTCGCCATCTGTACCGTCCTGGCCTTGGGCGTCGGGGCATGCACCATCGTGATCGCCAACGAGGCGGGCGACGCCATCAACGAGTTTGAAGAAAGCGGCGGCTTCGAGCAGTTCGAGGAGGCGATCGAAGAGGCCACCGAAGAACTCGAAGAGGCTGCCGAAGCCATGGAAGAAGAGGTCAACGCCGACGACATCGGCGGCGGCCAAGGCGAACCGGCCCCGCCACCGACCGGCGACGAGCTGGGCGAGACAACGTGTGTGGTCAGTAGCACCAACGTCGCCACAGTTACCTTCGACAGTTACGTCGACGCACTGGCCGACTTTGACTTCGTGATCGAGCTGTACGACGCCGACGGTACCGCCCTTCGCGACGGTGAGGTCAGCATCTCGAACGTGACTCCGCTAGGGACGTCAACCTTCCCGTTCCCGCTACTCGGCGTCGCGGCAGCCACGTGCGAGGTCATCAGCATCGAACAAACCAGCTGACCTAGGCAAGCAACCAGATGGCCGTAGATAGGCGCCATCACCGCTCTACGCTGATCGGGTGACCGAGCAGAATCCGTTTCAGGCTGAAGAACGAACGTTGCCCGTTCGGCGCCTGACGCCTGACGAGCTCGACGTACTCGGTTATTCCGGTCCGCTCCAACTAAGCCGACTGCAGTTTGGGCGGCTGGGCTACTGGCGTTCGTCGAAGTGGTACTGCGTCGAGAGCCCGCAGGGAGAACGCATGATGACCGTGACGAAGAAGGAACTCGCCGTCTACGGCATCGAGCCTTAGCCCACCGACTACGAACCGGCGATGAGATCTTCGAGCGCTCGGTAGGTACCCAGGGTCAGCGTTCCCGACAGATCGACTGAAACCGAGTTCTCGAGCAGCCAACCCATGTCGTGGCCCACGCCCATGCCGCCAAAGATCACTCGGCGATCGAGAGCGATCGCCGCACCGACCGCGCGGAGGTGGTCGGTCAGGTACGCCTCGTGGTTGGCCTTGGCGGTCGCGGCATCGCTCGGCGCCCCGTCGGACACAAACACCAACACCTTGCGCTGAGCCGTACTGCCAAGCAACCGCTTGTACGCCCACAGCAACGCTTCGCCGTCGTGGCTTTCGCGGTAGTGCCCGATGCTGAGCATCGAGGCCAAGCTTCGCCGGCTTCGGCGCCATGAGTGGTCGGCGTCCTTATAGATGATCCGGAGCGAGTCGCCGATGCGGCCTGGGTTGGCGGGCGAGTCGGCGGCCCGCCACTGGTCCTTGGCCTGGCCGCCGCTCCACGAGTTGGTCGAGAAACCCAGTACCTCCGAAGTCGCACCCGCCAGATCGAGGGCCCGGCAATAGGTATCGACCAGCACCGCCAACGCCTCGTACCGATGAGCCTTCATCGAACCCGAGTTGTCGAGCACAAACGTCACCGCCACATCGGCCACCGGTTCTCGGCGGGGCCGCCGGAACGCTTCTTCGAAACCTGGGCTGGCCACCACTTGACCAAGCCGGGTCGGGTCGATCGAACCGTCGGTCCACCCCGACCGCCAACCGCGCTCGCTGCTCACGGCCAGCCGCTGAACCAGTTGGCGGGCGAGTCTGGGGGCACTCACCGCTTGAGCGGCGACCATCTGGTCGAGCCGGGTGCGATGACGTTCTTGTAAGGCGGGCAGAACGAGTTCGTTGGCCGAAACTTCGCGGTCGAACTCGGTGGTGAAGATCTGGTAGTCGGCGGCACCGAACGCGCCGGAGTCGTCGTCGAGCGCTGCCTCGCCTTCTTCTGGGGTACCCGTATCGTCGTCCCAGGCAGCGGCGATAAGCAGTCGAGCTTCATCGGTATCGGCCCGCACCGACGCATCGTCGGCGGGGGCGAAGGCGCCGAGCACTTGCTCGATCACCGCCAATGCGTGGGTGGCGTACACCCGCTGGTCATCCACCGCTTTGCCCATGGCGACCAGATCGTGGCCGATCACCGGCGCCAGCTCGGCACGGGCGGCCTCGGTAATCGCCTCGATCTCTTGTTGCTGTTCGATATCGAGCCGCGCAACCGACGACCCCAACCGGCTCCGAGCCATGTGAATCGTCGTGTACAGCAACCGGCCCATCGTGCTGTCGGACACTCCCCCGCCACGGGTCGCCAGGTCCCAACGCTCAAACGCCACGCCGATGTTGGCCCGCACGCCCGGCTGCGACTCGGGCACCATCGCCTCACATCGCAGCTGCTCCAGCGTGTCGAACAAGATTTGCCCCAGCTGATCGTCGGGGCGCATCGACCGGTGCAACGTGAGGTCGCTATAGCGCAGCCGAACCGCTGCGGCGTCGGCGATACCTCGATGCTGATCGAGCGGAAGCGCCGAGTGATCTCGCGGCCGGTACGGAACACCGATCCGTACGGGCTTGCCCGCGATAGTTACCCGTTGGTCGATAAAGGCGGCCGCCGGCTCACCGGCCACGGCGCGCAACGCGGCCGCTCCGTGCCGTTCGATCGCCCGCCGCTCGACCTGGTTGATCGGGGCGCTCAACTGTTCGAAGCGATCGATTCGTCGAGCTCGGCGCCGGTTGCTCGCTGGTAGTACTCGGCGATGAGCGAACGCTCGGCTTCATCGCAGGTGTTGAGAAACGACAGCCGGAAGGCGGTGCCGAGATCGCCGAACACCAGCAAGTTCTCGGCCCACGAGATAACCGTGCGGGGCGACATGAGCGTCGAGATGTCGCCCGAAGCGAAGGCGGTGCGGGTCATGGCGGCCACCGCCACCATCTGATCGATAACGCCCGGGCCGTCAGCCTGGGCAGCGAGCTCGGGCACCCGGGCGGCCACGATCTCGTGTTCGGCGCCCGGACTCAGATAGTCGAGCCGAGCCACGATGTCCCAGCGGTCGACCTGGGCCTGGTTGAGTACCTGCGCGCCGTGGTACAACCCGTTGAGGTTGCCGAGGCCCACCGTGTTGGCCGTGGCGAACAACCGGAACGACGGGTGAGGCGACAGCACTTGGTTCTGGTCGAGCAGCGTGAGTTTGCCGTCGCGTTCGAGCACCCGCTGAATCACAAACATCACCTCGGGCCGGCCGGCGTCGAACTCGTCGAACAGCAGCGCCGTCGGCCGGGTGAGCGACCACGGCAACATGCCGGGCTGGAACTCGGTTACCTGCTTGCCGTCGCGCAGCACGATGGCGTCGCGGCCGATGAGGTCCATGCGGGTCAGCTGCCCGTCGAGGTTGATGCGAACCATCGGCCAGTTGAGCCGAGCCGCTACCTGTTCGATATGGGTCGACTTCCCCGTGCCGTGAGCGCCCTGGAGCAGGACCCGACGGTTGTTGGCGAAGCCAGCCAAGATCGCCAACGTAACGTCGGGATCAAAGCGGTACGCCGGGTCGACGGCCGGTACATGCTCGTCGGCTTCGGCAAAGCCAACGACATCAAAGTTGCAGCTAAACCCGAACAGATCTTTGGTATCGACGAGCTCGGTTGGGCCGGCTTGGGGGTCGGTCATGAGGCCAAACCGTACCGGTCCTATACGTAGTCTTTGTATTGGGGAAGGTGACGCACCGGGGTGGAGAGTGCGTCTTTGCGGAACGGGTCGCCCAGTTCTTTGGTGCACATGATCTCGATAACGGTGGTCTTGCCCTCGTTCATCTGGGCGTTGATCGCATCGGTGAGCGCCGCTCCCACGTTGTCGATCTTGTCGACGCGAATGCCCTCGGCACCCATCGCAATCGCAATATCGGCATAGTTCTCGCCGCCATCGAGTTCGCCCGCCACAAACCGACGACCATAGAAGTCGACCTGGTTCTTCTTCTCCGCACCCCACTGGCGGTTGTGGAACACCACGGCCGTAACCGGAATGTCGTGACGAACGGCGGTCATGACCTCGGTCATGCTCATCGCCCACGCACCATCGCCCGCATACGCGACCGCCGGACGATCCGGGGCGGCAGCTTTGGCGCCGATGATCGTCGGCAACGCGTACCCACAGTTACCCCACGACATCGCGGCGAAGAACGAACGAGGCTCCTCAAAGCGCAGATACGAGTTGGACACCGAGTTGATGTTGCCGATATCGGTCGACACCATCACGCGCTCGGGCATAGCCTTTTCGAGTTCGCGAAGAACCTGGCGAGGATGCAGCCAGTCGCCCGGCTCAGACTCAGCCTCGGCGATCATCTCCATCGAGTAGTCGTCGGTTTCGTGGGTCCACGCATCGAGCTCGTCTTCCCACGCTTGCTTCTCGGCCGCAACGGTAGCCAGGCGATCATCGCGGTTGCCATCGGAAACAAGATCGCGTCCATCGAGCCGTTCGAGAAGCGCCTTCGCCGCCGCCGCTGCGTCGCCGTGGATGCCGACCGAAACCTTCTTTACCAGGCCAAGCATCTTGTGGTCGGCGTCGACCTGAATGATCTTTGCGTCAGCGGGCCAGTAATCCATGTCGTGCTGGGGCAAGGTGCCGAACGGGCCAAGCCGAGTACCCAGGGCCAACACCACGTCGGCCTTGTTGATCAGCTTCATCGCCGCCTTCGAGCCCTGATAGCCAAGTGGACCACACCAGAGTTCGTGCGACGCCGGGAACGAGTCGTTGTGCAGATACGAGTTGACCACCGGCGCACCGATCCGTTCGGCGAGCGCGACGCATTCGGCCATGGCGTCGCCCATAACAACACCGCCACCGGAGAGGATTACCGGGAACTCAGCCTCGGCCAACATGTCGGCGGCCGCATTCAACGAGTTCTCTCCGCCGGCGCCGCGGTCGAGCGGCATCGGCTCAGGAATCTCCACATCAATATCGCCATAGAACCGGTCACGAGGAATGTTCAACTGCGTCGGACCCATCTCCGACAACGCCCGATCAAAACACCGAGCCGTCAACTCAGCCATACGACGCTCGTTATTCACATGCCCCTGATACTTCGTGAACTCCTCAAACATCGGAAGCTGATTCGCCTCCTGGAACCCACCCAAACCAATACCCATCGTGCCCGTCTGGGGCGTAATGATCACCACCGGCGAATGCGCCCAA
>CALHTF010000101.1 GCA_938038815.1 uncultured Acidimicrobiales bacterium
TATCGGGTCCGACCTTCAGGCAACCTTCCCGTTGATGCTGGCGTCCCCCAAGCAACACACCCGCTTCCTCAACACTTCCTACTCCGGTTTGTCGAAGCACCTCCCCCAAGAGGGCCGACCATTCGTGGAGATCGACGCCGCCGACGCCACAACACGCGGCCTCAGCGAAGGCGACCTAGCTCGGGTCTTCAACAACCGGGGCAGCCTCACCGTTCCGGTGCGGATCTCCGACCGGGTACGTCCCGGCCTGGTCGCCATTCCCTTTGGCTGGTGGAGTGCCGACCATGGCGACGGCGCAACGGTCAACGACCTCACCAGCGACACCATCGTCGACTGGGGCGGCGGCGTTGCCTACGGCGACACTCTGGTCCAGGTCGAAGCCGGCGGGTAGCCGGGGCCTACGTTCGGGAACCTCATGGGTCCCCTCGTACGTCCTATCCACGTCAGCGTTTGAAGGATTGGTCAATGAGGGTTCATCTTCTGATCGGGATAGCCACACTCGCGGTCGCATGCGGTGCGTGCTCGATTGGCAACCCGCCGACGCCCGACGAACCACAAACCCAACCCACCTCGATGCCGACGAGGTCAGCCCCGACGACAACCGAACCGGGCGAGCCAGCCGTCATCAACGTATCGATCACGTCGAGCCTCGTGTTCTTTGAGGGCGCCGCCGGCGTAGTGCAATCGCGATTACCGCTCGGCGGCGAGGTTCTCGACGTCGATATCGCGCCCACCGGCGTCGAGGGAGACCTCCGTTACTCGTTCGGGCCGCTACTCCTCGCTCCAGGCGAGTACTGGATTCAACTCGGCCTGGCCTCGTGTCCCGAGCGAGGATGCGACGAAGAGGCCCGGGTCGAACTACTCGACAAGGCTGCATCCGGCAGCGGCATCATCAACCTGGCAAACCCGCGGCCATGCGACTTCGACATCACGGTCGGGCCAGGCGAAACGGTAAACCTCAACGCAACGTTCGGGTCGAAGTCCGCGTGCGAACCGTAGGCCGCTACCGGGGCCCGCAAACCTGGTCACGTCGGTGGATGGTTACCGACCCGACACCCGACTGGAAGACCTGCTGGGTCGACCGCCGCGAAGCGGACCGCACCCGCTACGCCAAGCTGACCGCTTCGCCAAGCACTGCCTGAGCCTCGGCCGAAAGATCCTGGGCGGCCGCCAACTGGATCGCTTCGTCGCTCATCTTGCGGAGGGTTTTGGCCACCACGTTGACCATGCGTTCGCGCTCGGTGCGAGCTTCCATCGCTTCGAACTGCGTCTCGACAAACACCAGGCACGCCACGTCTTCAAGGGCCTGGGTTTCGGCGTCGGTCTTGAGCGCCTTGCGGAGCAGGAGATACTGCGTGCGCTCGATCGACTCGTGGTCAAACCCGGCGGCCTCCATGATCGGCGCCACCGAAGCCGCCTGATGCGCCTTATTCTCGCGCCGCCAACGTAGGTAGCCCTCGCGGCCCTCGGGGTAGTCGGTCCGAGCAACCTCCCACCGCCGGAGATGGTGCGCCCTCGCCGCCACCTCAAGTTCGGGCGACGGCATCATGCTGAGCTGGGCCAACCACCCGCTGGCCGACCGACCCTGCACCAGAGCAAGCGGTTCGCCGTGATGCAGGTTTGGATCGGCGGCGTTTGCCGCGTCGACTGCGTCGAGCGCTTTGGTTAGGTCGCGCACTCGGACTCGCCAACCTCAGCGATGTACGGGCCGGTCTCGTCGAAGTCGATGAAGAACGACGGATCTTCCTCGGGCAGCGGGAACACGTCGAGGTCCTTCAGGCCGTTGGCGATGTGTCGCGCCCCACCCCGACGGTCGAGCCAGTCGCGGAACGATTCGCCCGCCGAACGCTCGTCGGTAAACCACCGCAGCACCCGGACCGTGGCCTCGGGAGAGTGCGGGCCGGAAGCCGAAGTGCTCGGTCGCCAAAGTGGATCTTCTCTTGGCCGACGTATCCGCCAAGCAGCATCTGATAGCCCGGCGCCGCTTGACCATGAGCTCGGCGTTCGGCGCCGAAGAATCCAATGTCGGCAATGTGGTGCTGACCACACGAGTTCATGCAACCTGAGATGTTGATCCGTACGCCACCGACCTCGGCTAGTCCTTCGGCTTCGAGCGCTTCACCGATGGCATCGGCGAGTCCTCGGCTTTGAGTCACGGCGAGGCCACACGTGTCGGCACCGGGGCACGACACAACGTCGCGGCTCAGTTCGGCACCCGGAGCTGCCATATCGAGCTCGGTGAGGCGGGCGAACAGCGGCCGAAGCTGAGCTTCGGTGAGGTCGCGGATAACGAAGTTCTGCCGGTTCGAGACCCGCACGTCGACACCGAAGTCGCGGATGATCTGAGCAACGCCACGGAACTGATCGCCGGTGATGTCGCCCAACCGGCACCAGGCGTAGGCCGAAACGGTGCCCTTTGCCGCGCCTCGAACCACGTTGGCCGAAGCCCAGCGGTCATAGTCCGACGATCCGTTGATCGAGACCGAAGCACCTTGGCCAACCGCCGTTGCGTCGCCACCGTTGCCGGCCGGCGCATCGCCCCGCTGTTGGACAATCTCGGGGATACCGCCCGGCCAGCTCGAACTGGCGGGAAGCAGGCGGCGCTGCTTGAGCACCCGGCGCTGCACCTCTTCAAAGCCAAGCTCCTGCACGACCCACTTCATACGAGCCCGCAGCTTGTTGTCGCGGTTGCCGGTCTGTTCAAAGACCCGCAGGATCGACTCGAGGGTCGGCAGCAGATCTTCCCGCGAGGTGAACTCTTCGAGCGCTTGCGCAGCGTGCGGGTTAGCGCCGAGACCACCGGCCACGAACACCCGGAAGCCGGGCTCGATCGTGCCGTCGGGCAAGGTGCGAGCCGTGGCGATTACACCGGCGTCGTTAAACATCGCCTGACCACAGTCGGCCTCGCAGCCCGAGAAGTTGATCTTGAACTTGCGGGCCAGTCGCTGACCGATCGGGTTACGCAGCAGGTGCTCGTTGGCCGCTTCGGCCCACGCGCTGATGTCGAGAACCTCAAACGGGCAAGCGCCCGCCAAATGACAGCCCTGCACGTTGCGAACCGTGTCGCCACACGCCTCTCGACTCGTGAAGCCAACCGCTCCCAGGTGCTCGAGCACCTCGGGGATCTCGTCGAGTTGCACGTAATGCATCTGTAAGTTCTGGCGAGTGGTGATGTGCCCCCACCCACGGCTGTAGCGCTCGACCACATACGCCAAGGTGTCGAGCTGGTCGGCGCTGACCGCACCATAGGGAACCCGCACCCGAACCATGTGGTTGGTGCCGCCCTGGCGTTGGCCGTAGATGCCATTGGTCAAGCGAAAGACGCGAAACACGTCTTCCTCAACCGATCCGTTCTGATAGCCGTCGAGCATGCGCCGGAACTTGGCGATGTCTTCGCGAATCTCCGGGTCGGCGACGAAGGGTGAGGGGGTGAGATCGATCTGATCTCGAGTGGTTACAGCCATGAGGGCAGCTCCGTTGAGTCTTTGAGGGTTTGCGAGTTGGTAGATGCGAGTTCGTCGACGGCCGCCGCAACCGCCGGGTACTGGCCCACGACCGGGTCGCCAGCAACCGCGCCGATAACGATGACCGCTGGGTTGGCGACCGGCGTGGTGCCGAGGTCGATCAACGAAAGATGGGTGGCCGACTGGTCGGTTCGAGTCGCCGAACCAACGATGGCCACCGGCGTGTCGGGAGCCATGCCGCCGGCGAGCAACCGGTCTCGGACCTTCGCTGCTTGGCGCGCCCCCATCAGCACAACGAGGGTCGTGCCGAGTTGTGCAAGGGCGTCCCAGTTGAGACCACCGGGTTTGCCGGGTTCCTCGTGAGCGGTCACCACGGTGAAGGCGCTGGAAACCCGGCGGTGCGTCACCGGGATTCCGGCGGCCGCCGGGCCAGCGATGGCTGACGAAATTCCCGGCACGATTTCAACGTCGACACCCGCTTCACGAACGGCGATTGCTTCTTCGCCGCCGCGTCCAAAGACGAAAGGGTCCCCGCCCTTTAGTCGTACGACGCACTCGCTGGTCATTCCGTGCTCGACCAAGATCGAGTTGATGTCGTCTTGGGTCGTACGCTCACCGTTGGGGTCTTTGCCGACGTAAACGTGCTCGGCCCATGGCGCAACCATGGCGAGAATGTCGCTGCTCACGAGCCGGTCGACCACCACCACATCGGCCTTGGCCAACAGGCGGGCCGCCTTGAGGGTGAGCAGTTCCGGGTCGCCAGGTCCGGCACCGACGAGATGGACGGTCATACCAACAGCTCCTCGGGAAGACCCAACGACGCTCGCAAACGACGGCGAGCCTCCGGTTGCTCTCCGGCGACGATCAGTTCGAGCAATGTCGAGTCGGTGCCGTCGAGGGCGGCGATCCAGCCCAAGATCTCGCTGGTGCCAAAGTGACTCCGAGCTTCGGCCCGCACATCGGCCAACAGGTCGAGCAGTTGGGCATATCCATGGTCGAGCTCGGACTCGAACCGGCGGCGCAGCCAACTGGCGAGTGCCGGGCTCTTTCCTGCGGTCGAGATAGCGATCGAAAGATCCCCCTGCCACGCAACGGCCGGAAGCGTAAACGCACAGTTGATCGGGTCGTCGGCCGAGTTCGCCCAGATCCCGGCGACCTCCGCGTCGTGGAATACCTGGGCGTTGACTTCGGGGTTGTCGGTGCAGGTAATCACCAGCCGGTACCCCACCACATCGCCTCGTTGGTACCCCCGCTGCTTAGTGGTCACCCCATCGAGGCTCGATAGTTCGGGACGAATTTCGGGAGCGATCACGGTAACGAGCGCCCCCGACCGCAGCAGTCCCTCAGCCTTGCGGATGGCAACGTTGCCGCCACCAACCACCAAACACGACTGGCCGCGCACGATGAGGTTCACCGGATAGGAGGGGTGAATTTGAGCGTTTTCAGGTCGCATGAGGTTAAATACCCTATTTCCGATCGATTTAGTCGGGTTTAAGAATGATCACCATAGAAGTACCGCTCGCCCTATGCCAACCAGATATCCGAATTCGTCGAAAAAGTTGGAAATCTGACCACAAGCGCCGACTAGGAAGAGATGTCTCTCGCTTCCGAAACGCCAACCGCCGCTTCCAACGCGTCGCTGGCCCGCAAACTTTTCATCGCGATCTTGAGTGCGCTGACCCTGGTCACCGGGTTCGCGGTTGCCGGACCAGCCCCAATCGCCGGCGCAACCGTCACCGAAGATGTCCGCACCGATGTACCCGCGGTCATCGACGGACGGGTGCTCGCCGTAGAGAAGGTCGGACGATGGATCGTCGTCGGCGGCAACTTCCAGCAAGTGGAGCTGCCCGACGGCACAATTATCGATCAGCCGTACCTGTTCGCGTACCACGCCGAGACCGGCGAGTTTCAGACTCAGTTCCGCCCACAGCTCGACCGCGACGTTCGGGCGCTCGAGCCCGCAGCCGATGGCCGCAG
>CALHTF010000102.1 GCA_938038815.1 uncultured Acidimicrobiales bacterium
GATCATCGGCACCTGGTGTCCGCCGGCATGGGTGGCCTTTTTGTACAGCCGCAGCGGCGTGTTGCACGCCATCGCCCAACCCCGCGGGTAGTGGGGGAGGGTGCGGGGTCCGCCGATGAGGTCGCGCACCGCGTGGTCGCGTTCTACGTCGTAGTCGATCCGCGGCGGCAGCACCTCGAAGTACTGCGAGCTGCCCTGTTCCTCGCCCTCGCGCGATGCGCCGTTGTCGCTGGTGAACAAGATAATCGTGTTGTCGAGCTCGCCGAGCTGTTCGAGAGCGGCCAGCAGGCGACCCGTGCTTTGGTCGAGGCTGTCGACCATGCCGGCGTACACCTCCATGTAGCGGGAGTAGGTCTCGCGCTCGATGTCGGTGAGGTCGTCCCATGCCTCGACCGCCTGGCCTTGCTCGTAGTTGCGGCGAGCCAGCTCGGCCTCGGGCAAGATTCCCAGTTCCTTCTGCTTGGCGAAGCGCGACTCTCGCAGCGCATCCCAGCCTTGGTCGTAGTTGCCGACATGGCGGGCGATATCTTCAGGCTTGGCGTGCAGGGGGGCGTGAACGGCCGGATGGGCCATGTACAAGAAGAACGGTTTGGTCGGATTCGCCGTCTTGGTGTTGCGGATCATCTCGATCGCCCGGTCGGTGAGATCGTCGGTGAGGTAGTAATCGTCGGGGTACTGGTCGACGTTGAGGACGCTGTTGCCGTTGATCAACCGGTCGGGGTGCCAGAAGTTTGTGAACCCGTTGAGGATTCCGTAGAACTCGTCGAAGCCTCGCTGCACCGGCCACGAGTTCTTGTCGCCGGCCGGGTTCTTGTCCTGCACTCGGCAGAGGTGCCACTTGCCCGACATGAAGGTGCTGTACCCGTTGTCGCGAAGCACCTCAGCAAGGGTGGCGCAGTTTCGGGTGAGCTCCATGGCGTAGCCGGGGAAGCCAGGATCGGCCTCGGCTACGAACCCCATGCCGGCATCGTGGGCGTTGAGCCCGGTGAGCAACGAGGCCCGAGTGGGCGAGCACATCGGGTTGACGTGGAAGTGCGTGTAGCGCACACCCTCGGCGGCCAGATTGTCGATGTGGGGGGTTGGGATTTCCGAGCCGTAGCACCCCAAGTCGGAGAACCCGAGGTCGTCGGCCATGATCACGATGACGTTGGGCGCTCCCTCCGGAGCGGTACGACGGTCGGGCCAACCTGGGGTCGAACGGGCGACGGTTGGGCCAACGTCTCCGGTGAAGTTGGCGTACGGAGCGGTTTCGTCGATCGGATGGCTCATACCGTCGGACGGTAGCGGGGAACTGACAACCCGTCAGATTCTGTGCAAATCTCAGGGTCATGGTTGATATTGATCTGTTGGACCCCGACCGTTTCCAGCGTGGCGAGCATCATGAGATGTTCACCCAGTTGCGCGCCGAAGGGCCGATCCACTGGCACGAACACCCCGACGGCAACGGCTTCTGGAGTGTGGTGAAGCACGCTGAAGTCAGCGAAATCAACCGGGATCCCGAACGGTTCTCGAGCGAAGCCAAGGGCGTCACTATCGATGACACCGAAGCCTCAGAAGAAGGCGTCGATCAGCGCGGGGTGAACATGCTCTACACCGACCCGCCCAAGCACACCCGCTATCGCCGCTTGGTGTCGAAGGGGTTCACGCCTCGAATGATCGGGTTACTCGAGCAGTACCTCACCCATCGCAGCATCTTGATCGTCGACAACGTGATCGAGCGCGGCGAATGCGACTTCGTGGAAGATCTTGCGGCCGAGCTTCCCCTGCAAGCGATCGCCGAGATCATGGGTGTGCCCAACGAGGATCGCAAGCTGCTCTTTGAGTGGAGCAACACGATGATCGGTATGGACGACCCCGACTACGACGGCGACCCGACCACCGCCATGATGTCGATGTACGCCTACTCGAACAACCTCGCCAAAGAGCGGGCCATCGACCCCCAAGACGACATCATCACCAAGCTCATCAACGCCGAGATCGACGGCGACCGGCTCACCGAATTCGAGATCGACATCTTCATGATGTTGTTGGGCGTGGCCGGCAACGAGACCACCCGAACCGCGACCAGCCACGGCATGTTGGCCCTGTTCAACCACCCCGAACAGATGGCGTTACTGCAAAGCGACATGGATAAGTACCTCGACACGGCGATCGACGAGATCGTGCGTTGGGGAACCCCGGTGGTCTACTTTCGCCGCACCGCCATGGTCGACACCGAGGTGTCGGGAGTCAAGATCAAAAAAGGCGATCGCATCGTCATGTGGTACGTGTCGGCCAATCGCGACGAAGACGTGTTCGACGATCCGTTCAAATTCGACATCACCCGCGAAGACAACCCCCACATCGCCTTCGGTGCGGGCGGCGCTCACTTCTGTCTCGGCGCCAACCTGGCCAGGATGGAGCTGCGGTTGATCTTCCGAGAGATCCTCACCCGCATGCCCGACATCGCTCAGGCCGGCGAGGCAAAGATGCTGCGGTCGAACTTCATCGCGGGCGTCAAAGAGCTACCCGTGAAGTTCACCCCAGGCGAAAAGGTCAACCCGCCGCCCTTCGAGAAGAAGCCCGGCGAGATCATCAACCAGTAGCACCGGGAACTTTGTGTCGTTGTGGCACGTCTTAGGAGGTATGAACCACAACCATCGGGTCAGTCTCGGCTTCGCGTTGGTCGTGCTGGCCGGCCTAATCGCGACCGCCTGTTCGTCTTCTACTTCTCCCATTGCCACGGATTCGGCACCGGTCGCCAGCTCGGTAGGGCCTGACCCTTCCCCGCCAGAGACAACCACGCCGCCGACCACTTGGCCCCCTCGGGACAGCATCGATACTGACGTTGAGGCACAGTCGATCCCCTATGCGGAATGCCACGAGGTTGCCGAGAACGGACCTCCTGAGTCGGACGAAATGATCCGGCTCCAGCGACTACGAGCCGAGCTCGAAGCAGAGGGACTGTTCGATCAACCGTTTGTGGGTTCAAGTGGTGGCCCCGAAAGTGTGTGGGGCATCTTAAGCATCGGTCTGCGACGCCGATATCAGCCCACAATCGATTGGCTTGCCTCGCGGGTGGACGTCGCCGACGTATGTCTCGAACTCCCACCCGTTGGTTACTATCGACGGCCCTTTGAAGCCGCAGTGTGGGAAGTGGGGCCTGACCCCGACCGTCAGGACCGAGAAATTCCTTTGTCGGTGAACAGCGCGAACGGCGGGTGTGGTTACAACCCAGCCGGTCGCATTCTCGACCCAATCGTCGTGTACGGCGAAACCACCATCGAGGTCACGATTCCTCTCGACCATGTTTCATGGGGCGGCCACACCTGTGAAGGGTGGGGGCCAACTGCATATCGGCTGGTGTTGAGCGAAGATCAGGCGGGCCGAGAGCTTGTTGTCGGGGCCCCGCCGAGTTAGCTAGCGCCGGGTCGAGAGCGAGACGGCGTAGTCGCCGGCTTCGTCGGTCCACCAGTTGGTGAGCTCGAGGCCCGCATCTGCGAGTTCGGCTGTGAGACGATCGCGGGTGAACTTGGCGCTGATTTCGGTGCGCATCTCTTCGCCGGCGACAAAAGTGACGTCGAGGTCGAGGTCGGCGACGTGCACGGTTTGGTCGACCCGGCTGCGAAGCCGCATTTCGATCCAGTCGTTTTCGGCGTCGTAGATGGCGACGTGGTCGAAGGTGGTGGGGTCAAAGTCGGCGTCGAGGTGGCGGTTAACGACCTCGAGCACGTTCTTGTTGAACTCGGCGGTTACCCCTTGGCTGTCGTCGTAGGCGGCGACGAGTCGGTCGTGGTCCTTGACGAGGTCCGAACCGAGCAGGAACGAGTCGCCCGCTTCAAGCGTGGCGACGATCTGAGCGAGGAAATCGGCCCGCTGTTTGGGGGCGAAGTTTCCGATAGTTCCGCCGAGGAAGACCACGACTCGCCGACCGCCCTTGGGCAGCTCGGCGAGGTGGCGTTCGAAGTCGCCAACCACGCCGTGGATCGACAGGTCGGGGTACTCGTCGTCGATGTACTTGGCCGCATCGATGAGGGTCTGTTCGGAGACATCGAACGGTACGAAGCGCTTGAGCTGTCCGGTAGCGGTGAAGGCGTCGAGTAGGGCGCGGGTTTTGTCGGAGGTTCCGGACCCAAGTTCGATCAGCGTGTCGGCGCCGGTCGCTTCGGCAATCTCGACCGCTCGGGCCAACAGAATCTGCCGCTCGGCTTCGGTGGGGTAGTACTCGGGCAATCGGGTGATCTGGTCGAACAGGTCGCTGCCACGGTCGTCGTAGAACCACTTGGGCGGCAGGGTCTTCGGCGCCGAGGTAAGCCCGGTGAGCACATCGTTGCGGAGCTGGGGTGCCCATTCGTTTTCGTCGAGATGGATGTCGAACTGCGGTTCGGTCATGTGGGGGAGTCTTTCGAGGTGGGGAGGGTGTGCAGGATCGGGGTTAGCTGAGGTCGCGGGCGACTCGTACGCCGCCAAACATCCAACGCGATGCTGCCGGGAAGAAGTTTCGGTAGGTCTTGCGGATGTGGCCGGGCGGGGTTGCACAGCAACCGCCGCGCAGCACTTGTTGGTTGACCATGAACTTGCCGTTGTATTCGCCGACCGCGCCGGGGGCAGGGGAGAAGCCGGGGTAGGCGGTGTAGGGGCTGGAGGTCCACTCCCACACATCGCCGTAGAGCTGGGTAAAGCCGTCGCGGTCGACGATCGTGGCCGGCACAGGGTGAAGGTGGCCAGAGTCGGCGAGGTTGCCTTGGCTTGGCCGATCGGCCACCGCAACCTCCCATTCGGCTTCGGTTGGCAGGCGTCCGCCGAACCAGCGGGCGAACGCATCGGCTTCGTAGTAGCTGACGTGCACGACCGGTTCGTCGAGATCGACGTCGACGAAGCCATGCAGCGTGTGGATCTTCCACTCGCCGTCGACCTGTTCCCAGTACATCGGGGCGTTCCAGCCGGTGGCGTTGATGTGGGCCCAGCCGGCCGAGAGCCAGTGTTCGGCTTGTTGGTAGCCGCCATCGTTGATGAAGCCCAGCCAATCGCCGTTGGTGACCAACCGGTTGCCCAGTTCGAAGTCGGGGACTACCTGCTGGTGGCGAGGGCCTTCGTTGTCGAACCCAAAGTTGGTTTCGGTGACATCGGTGCCGATATCGACCACGCCGCCGTCTACCCCGATCCATGCGAACTCGGGCACGTGAGCGGCCGGACGTTCGGGCAGATCGTGGTAGGCGGGGCGGGTGACGTTGCGGCTAAAGACATGCTTGATGTCCATCAGCAGCAGTTCTTGATGTTGTTGCTCGTGGTGGAAGCCAAGCTCGAGCAAGCTGACCAGGTCGGACTTGGTGTCGAAGGCGATGTCGGCGTCGGTGAGCAGGCGGCTCATCGCTTGATCGACATGGCGGCGGTAGGCGGCAACTTCGTCGTTGGAAGGTCGGCTAAGCAGCCCCCGTTCGGAGCGTTCTTGCCGTTCGCCGACCGACTCGTAGTAGGAGTTGAACAGGTACTCATACGCCGGATCGATGGGTTCGTACCCGGGCAGATGGGGGATCAACAGGAAGGTCTCGAAGAACCAGGTGACATGACCCCGGTGCCATTTGGTCGGGCTGACGTCGGGCATCGACTGGACCAGCTGGTCTTCGGCCGACAGGCGCGAAGCGAGGGTCTCGGTGAATGACCGAACGGCGTAGTAGCGCTCGAGCAGGCTGGTCGAGGTCGGGACCGTGCCAGCGACAGGTTTAGAAACCGGGTGTGGGGTGTTCACGAATTCCTCCAGAGGAGGAAACCGTCGAACGTTCGCCGAAATTCCTGGCTGCACTCAGTTCTGATCGCGGTTCACCCGCTCTGAGCGGGTTCCACGCGAAAATTTCGGGGTTATTCGGTGATGCCGAAGCGGTGGAGGCCCCAACCTTCGATGGCGTTGCCTCGGAGGAGCTTGTAGATCTCTTCGTCGTTCAGGCCGGCGTTGTGCACGATCTTCTCCGCAACCTCTTTGGTGTGCGGGAAGGTCGTGTCGGCATGTGGGTAGTCGACCTCGAAACAGATCTGGTCCATGCCGATCAGGTCGCGGTTGGCCAGGCCAACCTCGTCGTCGAAGATGCAGCCGTAGATATGGCCCGGAATGTACGACGACGGGCGGTTGGCGAGCTGCACACCAAAGTCCGAGGTGTTGTCGCGTTCTTCCCACAACTTGTCCATGCGTTCGATCACGTAGGGCATCCAGCCAACCTGGCCTTCGGCGTAGGCGATCTTGAGCTTGGGGAACCGGTCGAATACTCCCGAGAGGATGTAGTCGCAGAACGACCCCATGGCGTTCGAGAAGGTGATGGTCGAGCTCACCGCAAACGGCGCATCGGGCGAGGTCGATGGCATCTTCGAGCTCGAGCCAATGTGCATGTTGAGGATGGTCTCGGTGTCTTGGCAGGCTTGGAACAGCGGGTCCCAGTGGCGGTCGGCGGCATGCACCGACGGCAGGCCGAGCGGGTGCGGGTTCTCCGAGAACGCAATGGCGTGGCTGCCCTTGTCGGCGCACCGGTGGACTTCGGCGGCGGCGAGCAGCGGGTCCCACAGCGGCACGATGGTCATCGGGATCAACCGGCCTTTGCCGTCGCCCTGGCACCACTCGTCGATCATCCAGTCGTTGTAGGCCTGCACGCACAACAGCGCGAGCTCCTTGTCTTCGCGTTCAAGAAACGCCTGACCGCAGAACCGGGGCAGAATATTTGGGAAGCAGACCGACGCCTCCATGTGGTTCTCGTCCATGTCCTTGAGCCGCTCGGACTGGATCCACGCACCGGGACGGATGTCGTCGAAGGTGATGGGCGTGACGTCGAGATGCTCAAAGCCCACGGCGGCCGAAAGCTTCGGGAACGGATAGACCAGGTCGTCGTAGAGCCACCAGTCGCACCACTCGCCGTCCGGGGCACCCTTTTCGTAGCTAAAGACGCCGCCCTCAAAGTTAAAGATGGCGCGGTCGCGCTCGACCCGTGGACCCCGGTCTTTGAACTTGGTCGGCAGCCGGTCTTGCCAGAGGTTCGGTGGTTCGACGACGTGATCGTCGACAGAGATGATCTTGGGCAGCTCAGCCATGGGAGTTCCTCGGAGCGAAAGAAGACGTTGCTTCCACAATAGTTACAAGGTGCAACAAAACCCAGAGGAACGGGCACTAGGTGTGACTAGAGAATGACCGGCGGTAGCAAACAGGTCGTGAACGGAACCGAGATCGGGTCGCCGTTGAGCGCGTCGAGGGTCATGTGGATAGCGACCGGGTCGACGATCATGCCGAGGTGACCGACCACCCGGCCAAAGCACATGTCGTCGATACCAACGTTGGTCGCCCCGTCGCCGAGTTCGGCGTTGTCGTGCTTGATAACCGGCACGCCGAGTGGGCCGGTTCCCCAGTACCAAACCAGCTCGTCGTTGTCGGTGGAGAACGCGTAGTAGTCGACGTTGCCCGGGGTCATGTCGCCGGCATTCAGTGCCGTGATGAACTCGGAGTCCTGTTGCATTTGCAGACAGGGATGCACGTCGGCGCATTCGAGTCCGAACGGCGCAAGGATCGGCGCGCTGAGGTACGACACCAGGGCTGCCGCGTCGGTGCCCTCGTTTGGTCCGGCAAGGCTGATGAGTTTGTCGACTTTGGGTTCGCCGCCAAAGTCTTTGACCCAGTTGCGAGCAACGAGCGCTCCTTGGGAGTGGCCCACCACGTCGACTTGGGTCGCCCCGCTCCACGCGAGAACGTCGTCGACAAAGAGGTCGAGCGCGACCGCGGAGATCTGGATCGGCATGGTGCCAGGCAGGTTACCGACTTCGTCCATCCCCTTGAGTTCGAGCACACAGGTTGTGTATCCGGCAGCTTCGAGACTGTTGCCGAGGAACGCCTGGTTGGCGATGGCCGGGCTCAGCGTTCCGGCCACGATGACCACCGGATTCTCACCGTTCGTACCCGTGGAGCACGCGTCTTCGGGAAGCGGGTTTGGGTCGCAGGCGGTTAGGGCCAGCGCGAGCATCAACAGCGCGGCGACAAAACGAGCAGACCAACTTCTCACATGGTCAACCTAAGGATCCGACGGTCGTGGGTCAACCGGCGGTGGCGTCCTAGCTCTCCCACCGTTGTGTGGTTGGCGGGTCTTCGACAACATGGGTCTCGATCGGACCGAAGGGGCCGAGGCACTCGCAATGTGTCCGGGCAACGAATGCTCGGCGTGGGGCGACCGCTACGTGAACCACCCGTCGTGGGGGGTCGCGTTCTACGACCGGTTCGCCAGCGGGGCGTCGCTGCGGACGACGATGTTGTACCTTCACATCGCGTTCAACACGGTGTCGTTCGTGTTGATGCACTACCTGTTGTTCCGGCCGGGAACCGGTGCGAACCGCGATGCTCGAAATGGCCGACGTTGCGGTTGCGGTCGAGACCGCCGAGGAGCGGGTAAAGGTGCTCGCAGATCACCTCATTAAGCCGCCATCGCAAGGCGGCTTGGCAGCAGTCCTCGACTTGGTCGACTCGCGCTAGTGAACCCGGTGTCTGCCACCGGGTCAGGAAATGTGTCGCGCGATACGGTAAATGTGAAGTCCAGTTCACAGTCACGTCGGGAGTAAAAGGTGACGATGAGGTTCCACCTACCCTAGGAGCTTCAAATGACTCGTCAGGTCGCCAAAACGTTCAAGTCCGCCGCGGTAGCGGTGGCGCTCGCCTTCACGATGTTGGCTGCGTCGTGTTCGTCCTCGGTTGATGTCGGTGCACCCATTGACGGCAATTCCGACGATCAAAGTGGCGTGTCGGCAGTTTCTTCGGACACAACGGAGGCACCTCCAGAAACCAGCGATGCTGCGGCAGAGATTATCCTGACCCCCCGACCCGAGGTGCTGCCCGATCGACCGATCGTCGAATCAGGCATTGTGCTCGACCGGGAGGCCACAACAAATCAAGCGCTTTGCGACATGTTCACCGCAGCAGAACTCAATGCGTACACCGGCTTGGGTCTCGATGAAGGCGTCACCGACGGTGGTCACCTCTGCATCTATCTGGGCGCGAACGGCTCACTTACCTTCGAGGTCACTGAACTCGATGGCTTCGCTTCTGACCTGTGGCCGCTGGTCGACACCGATCACCCGACCGTCAAGACCGACCTCGAGGACCAGCCGAAGCTCGTCGTCAACGGCACCGTCCTTTCAGCGTTTATCAACCCGCACAGCGGTACCTACCGCGACTTCTACCCGTCGTCGGCAGTGTTGCTCGCCAACATCAGCGACCGCCTCTCCTGATGTAGCGGTTGGGGTCAGACCCCATCTGTTACACCGATTCGCAAACGACCGGGTGCTTGCGCACCCGGTCGTTCGGCGTTTTCGGTTGTGTTGGCTTCTAGCTAAGGGGTGTGAACTCGATACGGCGGTTCGCCAGAAGGTCAGCGTCGGTGACCTCGGGGTCAACCTTGAGCTGCGTCTCGCCGTAGCCAACCGCTTCGAGCGAATCAGCATCGACGCTGCCGTTGACCAGGTAGGCAACCACTGACTGGGCGCGGGCTTCGCTCAACGCTTGGTTCGAGGCTTCGTCGCCTCGGCTGTCGGTGTGGCCACCAACCTCAAAGCGTGAGCCGGCTGGCAACGAGTTCAACGTCTCGATCGCCGCGTCGAGCGTGGCACCGATTCGGGCAGGATCTCGGCACTACCGGTTGCGAACTGGATCGGATTCAGCTCGAACGCCGTGTTCTACATCAGCATGCGCGCCGTGATCGTCGTCGTGGCCGACCGATGCGGCTGCCTGCACTGCGGTGCCGGTAGCAGCTGCCCCGGCGACGGCGCCCATCTTGTCGCCCATCGAGGGCAGAAGCGCACCCAGGCCGCCAGCGTCGCGGAAGCTTGCAACTCCGTCGAGGAAGCCTTGGCGGTCGTCGTCGGTGGCGCCGGCGAGGATGTCGCCAAGCGGGCCGTCGGCGCACGCCCGCGTTCGCCTAGCTGGTTTTCGAGTACGCAGCGACTATCGGTTCGAGTTCGGTTGGGGTTGCTCCGTGCAGGATCACCGCGTCACATCCCAGTGCCATCTGATTCCGGATCGCCTCAACGCACTGGTCGGGGGTGCCGGTAGCGCTGGCCTCGAACCATTCGTCGGGAATGAGCTCGGAGATCTGTTCGAGCTGTTGGGTGGTGGCCTTGGTGTCGAACCCGCCAGCAAACGACGACACCAGTTCGTCGGCAGCAAACCGTTCGAGCACCGCTGGATCCCAGCCGTTGGTGCGGACCAGTAGGTCGCCGTACCCCTGCAGGTAGGTGGCCAACCGGCCGACCGACTTCATGAGTCGCTTGTCTTCGGGAATGTGATCGCCAATGGTGGCGAAACACGACCACACCTTTACCTCCGCTGGGTCGCGTCCCGCTTCTTCGGCCGCCTGCTTAACGGTGTCGACGCAGCGTTTGGTGGTCTCGTCGGTGAAGTACGTGTGCAGCACGACTTCGTCGAACACTCGGCCGGCGAGCTTCAACGTGTTCTGGCCAAACGCCACCATGCCGAGTGGCAGGTGCTCGTCAAGTTCGGCGTCGAGGTGCAGGACGGGGAACTTCCCGGCCGGCCCATCGTGACCAAAGATCGCCTCGCCCCGGAAAAGTCGACGTAGCAATAGCGCGGTGTCTTCCATCTGGGCGGTGGTGATTCGGCCCATACCGAAGGCGTCCTGCAAGCGAGGGATTCCGCGGCCGAGGCCGAGCACAAAGCGCCCGCCGCTCAGGCTCTGCATCGAACGGGCATACCCAGCGGTGACCATAAGGTGCCGGGTGTTGTGGTTGGTGGCGGCCGTCTCGATGATGAGGTTCTCCGACACCGCAGCAGCGGCACCGGAGATCGTCGCCGCTTCCTTTTTGTTATAGCGCTCGGACAAGAAGCAGGTGCCAAGGCCCAGTGCCTCGCCAGCGCGGACTTCGTCGAGCAGGTCGCGAGTGGAATCAGCGTGGCCAGCCAGACCATAGAAACCGAGTTCGGGGAAGTGCTGGCCCATGTCGTCTACTCCTGGTCGAGCTTGAGGATGCGAGCCGCGTTGCCGTGAAGGAACTTCGGCCACACTTCGTCTTTGAGCGGCACGTTGGCCATGTCGCTCATGATGCGGTCGAGCGACAAGCCCATCGGGAAGTACCCGGCGTAGAGGACCTTCTCTGAGCCCCGGGTGTTGGCGTAATCGATGATCGCCTTGGGGTAGTGCTTCGGGGCAAACGCCGAGGTCGAGTAGTGCAGGCCCGGCCATTTCAGCATCAGCTTTACGGCGAGGTCTTGCCAGGGTTCGCAACCATGGCGGGTCACAAAGGTCAGCTCGGGGAAGTCGTACATCACCTGGTCGATGCGGGCGACCTCTTGGGGTGCGAACGGTAGGCGGGGCCCGGGGATACCGGCACACACAAAGATCGGCAGGTCGAGTTCAACGCACTTGGCGTACACCGGGTAGAACCGGCGGTCGTCGATCGGCACCTGCGGGTTGCAGCCCGACGGGAACGCGGTAACGGCCCGCAGCGGGTACTTCTCGTAGGCGTCCTCGATCTTGCGCAACGCCCCCATCACATCGTTTGGGTCGACTTCGGTTGCGGCCACAAACCGGCCCGGATACTTATCGAACGCCTCGTGGTAGCCCTCGCCACCCACGCCGATCAGGCCGCGGGTGATGTTGTACCGGTCCATCTCGCCAACCGTTACGTCGATTGGGTCGGCGTCTTGGCCGTAGAGCTCTTTCGGCACGTTCTTGAACATGTACTCGGCCGGGAACTCCATGTCCTCAGACCCTTTGTCTTTGGTCTGGTTACGGATGAAGTCGTAGACCGCGTAGTCCTTTTTCGGAAACCCAATCATGGTGTCGATAATTGGTTGGCCCTCAGGGATCCCCATGTGTGTCCGGCTCCTTCGCTGACGTAAGCGTTCGCCGGTGATGGTAGGCCGCGGCCACGCGAACCAAGAAACCTTGGCGCTAACCGATCGGGCGGATAAGCCCCTCTTGAGCCACCGACGCCAACAGCGCGCCGTCCTGGGAGTGCACGGTGCCTCGGTTAAAGCCTCGGCTGCCCTGAGCGGAGGGCGATTCCATCGAATAGAGCATCCACTCGTTGGCCCGGATTGGCCGGTGGAACCACATCATATGGTCGAGGCTGGCGGTCATGATGTCGTCGCGGTACGGCGACGCGTGGGGGAGCATCGAGGTGTCGAGCAGGGTCATGTCGGACATGTAGGCCAGCAGGCAGCTGTGGAGCACTGAATCGTCGGGCACCGTGCCGTCGGCGCGAATCCAAACCTTTTGTTCGGGTGGTCGACCTTCGGCAAAGCGGTACGGAAGGTCGGTGATGTAGCGAATGTCGATGGGCTGGGGACGGTCGGGCCAGTGCGCCGGGAAGACTTCGGGCGTTTCGGCGCGAAGGTCCTTGCGGCTGGGCAAGGTGTCGGGCGCCGGTACGTCGGGCATGTCGTACTGGTGCTCGTAGCCCTCTTCTTCGATATGGAAGGACGCGGCAAGGTTAAAGATCGCCCGTCCGTGCTGGATTGCCACGACCCGTCGGGTCGTAAACGATCGGCCATCCCGGATGCGGTCGACCTCGTAGAGGATCGGCACCTTCGGGTCGCCGGCTCGCAGGAAGTAGGAATGCAACGAATGCACCGAACCTTTCTCGACGGTGCGGGCGGCGGCCATCAGCGCCTGGGCGCAGACCTGACCGCCGAAGACCCGGATGCGTTCCTCGTCGGGGTTCTGGCCGCGAAAGATGTTGACCTCGATCGGTTCGAGGTCGAGCAGCGCGAGAACATTGTCTAAGGGGGAGGGGTCTAGGGGGGAGGGGTCGAGAGGTGAGGCTTCGGAGGTCACGCCACAACGCTACCGGTCGAGCAAGGCTCGTTCATCGACAATTCGCCGTGGCCCCGGATGGTACTCCGGTAGGTTTTCGCGATGGCACGCGTACCTGGTCTTTCAGCCGCCGACGTCGAACCGCGGGTATTCGCGGTGCTCAACAAACAGGCGGAGACCTGGGGTGCGCCCTTGGCGAATCATCAGCTGTATGCCCGTCGGCCTTCGATCTTCAAGGGCATGCGTGCGATGTGGGGTGGGCTCGACGAGTCGGGTCTGTTACCGGCAACGCTGGTGGCGTTGCTCAATCGTCGGGTGGCGGCGCTTATCGGGTGCGAGTTTTGACAAGACATCAACGCTGCCGTGGGCAGTGCCGATGGGTTGTCGACCGAACAGCTCGAACTTGTGGTTGGCCCGCTGGCCGACTTCGACCACGCAGATGCGCCGTTCAGCGAATCTGAACGAGCGGCGCTTGCCTACGCCGAGGCCATGACTACCGACGACGTGTCCGACGAGCTCTTCGCCCGAGTAGCCCAGCACTTCGACCACGATGCCTTGGTCGAACTCACCGCCGTCATCGCGTTCGAAAACTCCTCTGCCCGCTTCAATCGAGCCCTTCGAGTCCCCAGCCAAAACCTGTGGACCACAAAGTAAGAACGCGGGGTCTGACCCCGCGTTCTTTCTTACCAGTCGGCTAGGGCTTCGGCGAGGGCCGTTTCGTAGCGTTCGATATTGGCGAGCTTCACCGTGTCGTAGCCGCGCACTTGGTCGGCGAGGCTGGCGATAGCGACCGCTTGGTCGTAGTTGTCGGCGTTGAGCGAGCGGGTGAGCTTGGCGAGGAGTTGTTCGTAGTCGTCGATGAGGCGGCGCTCGATGCGACGCTCTTCGGTCTTGGCAAACGGGTCGAGCTTGGTGCCTCGCAGGCGCTTGGTTTTCAACAGTCCTTGGAACATCTTGCGGCCCGCAGCCTCGGGGATACTGATCTTCTTCTGGTAACCCGCGGCCTTGATGGTCGGCGGGTGCAGGCGGTAGCTGACCTTTGCATTGGGGCCGAACCGGGCTCGGGCCTGGTCGGCGAGATCGCTCTTGAGCGCGAGCCGGGCAACCTCGTACTCGTCCTTGTAGGCCATGAACTTAAATAAGTACCGGGCCGCAGCTTGGCTGAGTTCGGTGCCCTCGACGCCCGCTTGGAGTTCGGCCTTGCGGACCTTGGCGATGGCGTCGGCGTACCGCTTGGCGTACGCCTGGTTCTGGTACGCAATGAGTTCGGGCACTCGCCACGCAAGTACCTCGGCGAAGTCGTCGTCGACCGGGCCAGCGGTGATCTGGTCGATGAGCGACACCGACTTCGGGTCGAGGCTCGGCGGCTTGGCCGACGTGGGTGCGGCCGGGGCGAGTTGGTCGAGCAGATCGGGGTCGACGGCGATGCGACGACCCAAGCGGAACGCTCCAAGGTTGGCCTCGACCGCTACGCCATTCAGTTCGATGGCCTTCTCGAGACTGTCGCCGGTTACCGGCAGGAGTCCCTTCTGATAGGCGATGCCCACCATGAGCGCGTTGGCCAAGGGTTGAGACGCAAAGACCCCTTGGGCGATACCGCCCGCATCGAGCCACATGTTCTGCTCGGGGTCGGTGACCGGGTCGACCACCTGGCGGAACTTGGTGAGTTCGGGGAAGGTTTCGGCGCCTCGCCCCGACACCATTGCACCGGTCGGCACGAGCCCGGTCGACACGATGGCCACCGTCTTGCCACGTGTTGCGCGAGCCAAGGTCTTTTCGTTGGTGCCGCTCACGAGGTCGAACAACAACAGGGCCGTCGCTTCGCCGCTACCGACATAGTTAGAGCCTTCGTCGTCTTCGTCGCCGTCGTGAATCCGCAGGTTCGACACGACGGTTCCGCCTTTTTGGGCAAGTCCGGTCTGGTCGAGACTGTTGGTTGCCTTGCCGTCCATCAGCGCAGCAGTGGAGACCACTTGGCTCATGGTGACGACCCCGGTACCGCCGATGCCGACCATCACGATGCTGCCGGTTTCGGGGACGGTAGGGTCGGGCGGCAGGTAGCCGTCGGGCACCGTGATCGTGCCCGCTCGTGCGGGCTGGTGATCAGGGTCGATCTCGACGGTCACGAACGCCGGACAGTTGCCGTCGAGACACGTGAGATCGAAGTTGCACGACTCCTGGTGGATCTGGGTCTTGCGGCCAAACGGGGTCATGACCGGGTGAACGCTGGCGCAGTTGGAAACCTCGCCGCAGTCGCCGCAGCCCTCACAGATTGCGGGGTCGATCAAAACTCGAGTGGTCGGGGTGACGATGGTGCCGCGCTTGCGCCCTCGCCGAAGTTCGGCAGCACATGCCTGGTCGTAGATGAGGGCCGTCACGCCGGGGATGTCGCGAAGCTCGAGCTGTGCCTCGTCGAGCTGGTCGCGATCGACGACGGTCGAGGTTGGGGCGAAGACGGCGTCGGATCCGTAACTGTCGGGTTCGGCCGACACCACGATGGTCTTCACCACACCCTCGGCTTCGAGCCAGCGGGTGAGTTCGGGCACGGGAAGCTGCCCGGCGGCGTCCTGGCCGCCGGTCATGGCGACGGTGCCGTTGTAGAGGATCTTGTAGGTCACGTTGCTGCCCGCCGAAACCGCTTGGCGGATCGCCAGCGACCCAGAGTGCGCCATCGTTCCGTCGCCCAGGTTCTGGTAGCGGTGCGTGTCGGTCACGAACGGTTCGATGCCGACCCATTGCGCGCCCTCGCCGCCCATATGGGTGATGCCTACCGTGTTGCGATCCATATTGAGCGACATGCCATGGCAGCCAATGCCGCCGCCGGCCAGCGACCCATCGGGCACCTTGGTCGACCTGTTGTGCGGGCACCCCGAACAGAAGTGAGCCGGGCGGTCGGGGAGTGCTTCGTCGTCGGTGGCTCCGCTGGTGTCGATGAGTTTGATGCGGGGTCGTTCTGTGGCGAGCCGATCAGTGGGCAGGAATCGGGTAAGCCGTGACCGCAGCGGTGTGAGCAGGTCGTCGCTCACCAGCGAGCTTCCCGGCTTGATGAGCTGACGACCTTCGTCGTCGTTCTTGCCGAGTACCCGCGGAGCGCCGGTGCGCCCGTACAGCAGGTCGCGTACCTGGCGTTCGATGAACGAACGCTTCGCCTCGACCACCAGCAGTTCTTCAGCCCCGTCGGCGAATGCGTGGAGCCCGGTTGGCTCGAGCGGCCAGATCAACGCTGGTTTGTAGATACGGATCCCGAGGCCGGCGAGATCGTCGGTGCCGACCCCCAGGCGGGCCAACGTTTCGACGACCTCGTAGTACGCCGTGCCGGCAGCGATGATGCCGAGCTCGGCCGCACCGGTCGCGCCGATCGAGCGATCGAGGCCCTGGGCGGCCACAAAGGTTTCGGCTGCCCGAAGGCGATGGGTGAACATCTCCTCCTCGAGCATCAAAGAGGTGGCGCCGAGCAGAACATCGTGCTGGGTCGGCCGCCACGGTTCGCCGTCGACCTCGTAGGTGACCGGCACGATGTTGAGCCGGTCGGGCCGCGGGTTGATGGTGGCGTAGCCGTCGGCCACGTTGGTGACGATCTTGAATCCAATCCATGCCCCACAGAACCGCGAAAGTTCGTAACCGTGGCGGCCAAAGTCGAGCACCTCTTGCACATTGCCGGGGTACAACACCGGCATGGCGAGGTCCGACAACGACCATTCTGAAGCCGATGGAATGGTCGACGACTTATTCGATGGGTCGTCGCCGGCCACAGCAAGCACGCCGCCATGCGGAGCGACCCCGGAGGTATTGGCGTGGCGGAGAGCATCGCCGCTTCGATCGACACCAGGGCCCTTTCCGTACCACATGCCCACCACACCATCGAAGCGTTGGTTGGCCTCGAGCGAGCTGAGCTGGCTACCCCAAATGGCGGTGGCGCCGAGGTCTTCGTTTACTCCGTTGATGAACCGGATGTCGTTAGATTCGAGCACTTCACGGTTGCGGGCGTAGGCCGAGTCCATGCCGCCCACCGGCGACCCGCGGTACCCACAGATCAGCCCGGCGGTGTTCAGTCCGTTGGCCGCGTCGGCGCGGTGTTGGTCGAGCGGGATCCGCACCACGGCCTCGATGCCGTTCATGGCCACCGTGTTCTCAGTTGAAGCTAGGCGGTCGTCGAGGTTGAACTCGGTGGTGCTCATCTCCCGAGTCTCGCCCGTGCCCGCTGAGTCAGCAAGGGCAACGAGGTCATGAGCGCTACGAATCTTGCGACACGAACCCGGCGCTGACGCCGAACCATACGAGCAGCCCGGCCAAGATCACTCCGGTGTACCGGCCATCGAGGCTGATCGCCCCCAGAGACCCGATCGATGGCACGACCGCACCCATCGAGGCGCCAGCGCGGCGCGAACTCTTGGCGAGGGAGATGGAGGCATAGTTCCAAAGGCCGGCCACCAGACCGACGAAGACGACGAATCCACCAAACATCGCCGCGAGTCCGTGAAACTTGTCGGTTGTGTCGGCCAGATCGTCAATGATCAAGTAAGCGCCGCCCGCCATTACCAGCCCACTGATCGCCAACTGCAGCATCATCCCGGTTAGCCAGGCGACGCGGAATCCGCCATGTTCTTTGGCTGGATAGCTGGCCAGGCTGGCGACGGGTTGGTTGGTGAGAGGTTCGAAGTTGCTCATAGGTCCACGATCTCAAACCAGACCCCCGCTGAGCACTAGGGAAATCCCCCAAAAACCCCTAGGGGTTAGGCGTTAGGGGAGCGAAGTCGGACGCTTCGTATTGGAGTAACCGGTTGAACAAACCGTTCAGCTCGGCCTCACGAGCTGGGTCGTTGGCCAGGTTGGTCATCTCGTGAGGATCCTCACCCACCTGGTACCACTCGTGTTCGTGGGCTTCGAACGGCGCATCGACCTCGACCTGTTTGCCGGTGTCAGGCACCGATCCGTCGCGACGGATTCCGCCGCCCTTGCCGTAGTAGCGGGCGTATTTGGTTTCGCCGTCGAAAAACCCGCGCAGGGCGTAGTGACTGTCGGCCAACAGCTCGGACTGGGCGGAGTCCTGGGCGAACAACACGTAGTCGCGCACCGACGATGACGGATCGGCCACCACCGGGGCAAGGTCGTTGCCTTGCATGCCGGAGATGTCGCCTCCGCCTGCCGCAACAACGGTGGCGGCCACGTCGACGCTCGAGGACAACGCATCGGTGCGTTGGCCAGCAGCGGCCGCGGCGCCTGCGGGAGGTTTGATCACCAGCGGTACGCCCATCACTTCGTCGTAGATACACGGCAGCTTGGCCCGCAGGCCGTGCGAGCCGGCGGCGTCGCCGTGATCGCTGGTGTACACGATCATCGTGTCGTCGTAGATGCCGAGTTCGTCGAGTTTGCCGAGCAGGGTCGCCAAGCTCTCGTCGAGGCGTTCGTGCAGCCAGGCGTAGTAGTCGAGACCGCGGAGCCAGGTTTCGTGGTCGTCGATGTCGATGCTGCCGACAAAGTGTTCGTTGTTACGAACGGTCTGCCATGCCCGCTGGATGCCAGGTTTGGTATCGAGGTCGTCGTGAAAGTTTGCCGGAAGCTGATCGAACAGGCGGGCGTAGTCTTCGGGCGGAGCAGTGACTGGCACCTCGCCTCCGAGCACCAAGTTCTGGATGAACTCGAAGACCTTTTTGTCGTCGGGGTTCGCGTCCTGGTAGCTCGGGTGGTCGATCGGATACCACATGATGTCGTGGGGGTTCACCAGCGCCACGGTGAGCATCCACGGGTCGTCGGTCGCCGGGTTCGAAGCATTGTCGTCGAGCCACGTGAGTGCTTGGTCGGCGATCACCGGATCGAAGTGCCGTCCGGTCCAGGCGTTACCGGTGAAGTGCTTGTCGTTGCCTTCCCAGCTGCTGTAGCCGTAGTTCGGCATCGGCGGCGAGTCACCATGAGAAAGGTGCCATTTCCCCAGGTAGGCCGTGTTGTAGCCCTCAGCGTTGAGCAAACTGCCGATGGTGGGGATGGCTGGGTCGAGCTGCACGTGGCTGGGGAAACTCACGTTGTTCACCACCCCGTGTTGGGCCAGATATTGGCCCGTGTAGAGGCTGGCTCGCGACGGTGAGCACGGCGAGGCGTGGGTGAAGTGGCGGTTGAACGACACGCCGTCGGCCCGGAGGCGTTCGTGCGCTGGCAGATTGACTTTGCCGTCGAGCCAGTCGTTGCGACGCTCTTCATCGGACACGATGAATAACACGTTTGGTCTACTCATGGGGGCGAGATTAGGCCACGGTTTGTCGGTCGGGCGAAAGCCCGCGTCGGTCAGGCTTTGGGTTCGAGCCCGAGTGCGGCCGGCAAGGAGTCGAGGAGTTCTTCGGCCGACGGGAACGGATGGTCTTCGTGTCCCTCGTGCACGCACAGGCCGATGATGCCGTGCATCCAGCTGTGGATCTGGCTCGCCACAAAGAAGGCGTCGCGGTCGTCGTGGCTGGCGGCCAACATTCGCTCGACCAGGCTCACCAGTTTGGTAAAGACCAAAAGCCCCATTTCCTTCACTTGGGGGAGGTCCATGAGATCGGGGGAGAACAAGACCTTGTAGCGGCCCGGTTCGTCCATCGCGAACTGCAGGTAGGCATCGCCCATGCGCTGGAAGCAGGCGAAGGGATCCTCACCGTCGACGGCTTCACCGAGTGCCCCGTCGAGTTCGCGCCAGCACCACAACACCGATTCGGTCATGAGTTCGTCGTGGCTGTCGAAGTGGCGGTAGACGGCGGTTGGCGACACGCCGGTGCGCGAGGCAACGGCTCGCAGGCTGACCTTGGCGATCGTGCCGTGTTCGGCCAACAGGTCCGATGCCGCGGCAAGTAGGTCGTCGCGAAGTTGGTCGCCTTCGCCGCGACGACTTCGCTCTCGGGTTTGAGGTTGTGAGACAGACATCACAAAATTCCTAGTTGCCTTTTTGAGTGTACGAATGTAAACCTACACTTGTACATTTACACCTGTACACGTACGGGTGTTTATGTACGGCTGTACACCAATTGAACAAGCTAGTGCACAGCCAAATTCCAAGAAAACTCACTCCATACAAGCAGTTGAAACTACTGGAAAGGCGGGAGACCATGTTCTCCACACTCGGAACCTACATAGTCCGTCGACACCGACGGGTCCTTCTCTTTAGCGTGATCGGCCTACTTCTGGCCGGGGTACTCGGCGGCTCGGTTTTCTCCCGGCTGTCAACCGGTGGGTTCGAAGATCCAAGCGCCGAATCGGTGGCCGCCCGCCAGCTGCTCGAATCCGAGTTCGCCACCGGCGCCCCAAATGTCGTCTTCCTCCTCACGGCTCCAACCGGGGTCGACTCGCCCGAAGCGGCAGCCGCCGGGCAGGCCTTTACCGCTGAGCTCACCGAGCGAAACCATCTCACCAACGTGGTTTCGTACTGGAGCCTCGGCCAAGCCCCGCCGTTGCGGAGTGTCGACGGCGACAAGGCGCTCGTACTCGCCCGGATCCCCGGCGATCCCGACTCCAATCCCGCGTGGGATGAAACCGTGCAAACCATGTCGCAGACCTATGTTGGCGAATGGGACGGCCTCGAGGTCGAGCTCGGCGGCGTTGCCGAGGTCTTCGAACGGATCGGAACCACGATCGAAGGCGATCTCAAGACCGCCGAAGCCATCGCCATTCCCGTCACCCTCGTCTTGTTGATCGGCGTCTTCGGCGGTGTGGTCGCTGCCCTCCTGCCGGTAGCGGTCGGGGGTATGGCGATACTCGGAGCGTTCTTTGTTCTGTACCTCGTCACCGGGTTCACCGATGTTTCGATCTTCTCGATCAATCTGGTCACGGCCCTTGGTCTCGGTCTGGCGATCGACTACAGCTTGTTTATCGTTTCGAGGTTCCGCGAGGAACTTGCCAACGGACTTCGAGTCGAGGCGGCGGTGGTGCGGACCGTCGAAACCGCGGGTCGCACGGTTGCCTTCAGCGCAGTGACGGTGGCCGTTTCGCTGGCCGCCCTGTTGGTCTTCCCCCTCTACTTCCTTCGTTCGTTCGCCTATGCCGGCATCGGCGTGTTGGTGGTGGCGATGCTTGCGGCGCTCATCACCTTGCCAGCAATCTTGATGGCGCTCGGCGAACGAGTGAACTCGCTTCAGGTGTTCTCCCGACGAGAAGCTCGAGCCGATGGTGAAGGTTTCTGGCACCGAGTCGCCACCTTTGTGATGGCTCGGCCACTGCCCATCGCCACCGGCGTGATCGTTGGCCTCTTGGCCCTTGGCGTCCCGTTCCTCAACGTGCAGTGGGGCGCGGCCGACCACCGGGCGCTCCCCGAAGGAGATCCGGCCCGCGAGGTATCCGAAGTGATCCGAGCCGACTTCCTGACCGACGAGTCGGGCGCGTTCCCGGTTGTTGTCCAAGGTCCGATCGGCGACGCGGTACTTGTCGATCACGCCACCGAGTTGTCGCAGCTCGCCAACGTTGCTCGTGTCGACTCGGCCGTGGGTCGATTCGTCGACGGTGTGCTGGTAGCGCCCGTCGATCCGTCGATCGCTGGTATGGCAACCGAAACCGCAGCGTGGTTCAACGTTGTGCCCAGTGTCGAGACGATCTCCCCCGAAGCGGAGGAGCTTGTTCGCTCGGTTCGGGCCATGGCGACGCCCTTTGGCGAGGTACTCGTGGGCGGGCAAACCGCCGAGTCGCTCGATACCAAAGACGCCATCTTCTCTCGGGTCCCGCTCGCCGGTACCTTGATCGGCCTTTCGACCTTTGCGTTGCTGTTCCTTATGTTTGGCTCGCTGCTCGTACCAGCGAAGGCCATCGTGTTGAACCTGCTGTCGCTCACCGCGACCTTTGGTGCCATGGTCTGGGTGTTCCAGCAAGGAAACGGTGCGGGGCTGCTCGACTTCACCGCAACCGGACTCACCGATGTCACAACCCCGATCCTGATGTTCTGCATCGCCTTTGGGTTGTCGATGGACTACGAGGTCTTCTTGTTGTCTCGCATCAAAGAGGAGTTCGACCGCACCGGCGACAACGATGCTGCGGTAGCTGTTGGCCTTGAAAAAACCGGGCGAATCGTTACCGCTGCTGCCGTGCTGTTGGCGGTCACGTTCATCGCCTTTGGCACCAGCCAGATCACGTTCATCAAGTTGTTTGGTCTGGGCCTGGCAACGGCGGTGTTGATGGACGCCACCATTGTTCGAGCCACGCTGGTTCCGGCGCTGATGAAGATGGCCGGTTCGGCGAATTGGTGGGCGCCGGCTCCGCTTCGAGCGATCCACGACCGGTTCGGAATCAGCGAGGCCGACCCCGAACCCGAGCCCACCGAAGAAGAGCTCATCGAGCTGTTCAACGAGGTTCGCGAACTAGCGAACCGACCACCGGAGCTTGTGTAGAAGAGAGACCCCTACGTGGCCGTCGGTTGCCGAGCGAATCGGAGATCGACGGTCGCGGGCAGGGCTGGGAACCCTTGCCGTTGGTTCCAGAGCTGGAGGTAACAGGTGGTCTTCGACGCGGCGCAGTCGATCTCGCGAACGAATCGAGCTATCGGAACCTGGTACCGAAGGCCGTTCTTCGTCGCTTTCGGCTCGCCGATGTCGGGTCTAATGCAGCCTTGACCCTCTACACACTGATTCAGGTGGTGCCGTTCGGGGTCGGCGTGGTTGACCAGCACGGTGACGATCTGCCCGTCGACCAAGCGGCGATTCTTCTTGACCTTCAACGAGGGTGCCTGGGAAGGGGCCTTGCGGTCGAAGTTGATCTTGATCCGCGGGAACTCCTCGCCGAAGTCACCCATGATCCGGAGTTCGCATGCCCGACGGGCAAAACAATCGGTTTGGTCGTCCCCGCGGCGAATCATTCGGGTGGGTTGGATCTTGAACGAGAACCGCTCGGTGGAAACGAACTCGTCGAAGCGTGCCCATTGGCGAAGTAACTGGCACCGAGGTGACTGGGTGTCCGGTACGTCGCGAGGGCATTGGTAGACCCTGGTTTCCCGGTCGAACGTGTTCTTGACTCGCAGATCGATGATCTTGCTGTCGGTCAACCGGTTTCGTTTCGCAATCTTGACGACTGCGTTGGGAACGCTGGACGCTGGGTCGAAACGAATCGGTTCCGACTGGGCACGGAGAAGGGTGCCGTCGGAGAGTCTGATGCTTTGGGTAGACAGCACGCACCCCGGTGGCTGGGCGCAGTCGACCGGGTTGATCCCCGTCGATGGGAAGAACCGAAGCATCCGACGAAGCTGGACCGTGACTACCTCGTTGGTAGGAGACGTCCCTTGTCGTCGTTGCACGCTCAGAACGACATTGCATAGTGAGAGGTCGAGGGGTTCGGTTCCGGTGTCGGCGCATTGGCGCAGTTCGGAGAACTCGTCGCCGGTAGCTTCGACGGTGATGTCGACCAACTCGCCATCGGCGATTCCGCTCGTCTTGGCTACCCGAATCTCTCCACCCGGGTCAGGTTTGACTGGCGGACCTTGAGCGCCTGTGGGAGGAACAACGCCTAGCATCGCGACGATCAGCGCCGCGATGCACCCGAGTACCGTGCCGGGGCGGTGAGTCAGATAGTTGTCCATCGGCTGGTCCGTGGGTCGCGCGTGTTTTGACCATACCTCGACTTTGTCCGTGCCGGAATTTCAGTACAACTCGACGGATTGAAGTTGGCGGTCGGCGTGTTCCTAGGGTGTGGCCGTGACCCAAGACCTACAGAACGACCAGCAACGCGAGCTTCGTGTGCTGGCGTTAGCGCTCGTTTTGGCCATGTCGACCTGGTTCTCGACCGCCGCTGTTCTCGGACAACTTCGCGAGGCGTGGTCGCTGTCGAACGCCCAGGCGAGCTGGCTCACCATCGTGGTACAGCTGGGCTTTGTCGGCGGCGCCGTGTTCTCATCGCTCACCAACCTCGCCGACCGGATTCCTCCGCGGCGGTTGTTGCTGATCGGCTCGTTGGGGGCTGCGGTAGCAAACGGGATCGTGGTGATTGCCGGTTCGTTCGGTCCGGCCTTGCTCGCTCGCTTGGTGACCGGGGCGTTTCTCGCCCTCGTGTATCCGCCCGCGCTAAAGGCCATGTCGAGTTGGTACCGAGAGGGTCGCGGGCTTGCGTTGGGGGTCATGATCGGAGCCCTCACCGTCGGGTCGGCGTTGCCGCACCTGTTGAACGCCGCCGGTGGGCTCAACTGGAAGGCGACCTTGCTGATCGCCTCGGTCCTCACCACCGGTGGCGGGTTGATCGCCGACCGGGTAGCCACCGACGGGCCGTACGTGACCAAGGCAGCAAAGTTCGATCCGTCCCAGATCGGCCGGATCCTGGGCAACCGAGAGTTCCGCCTCGCCAGCCTCGGCTACTTCGGCCATATGTGGGAGCTGTACGCGATGTGGGCCTGGATCGCCGCGTTCTATGGCGACGTCTTTCCCTCGAGCCGGGTCGCTAGCTTGGTCGCCTTCGTGGTGATCGCGGCCGGCGCGGTCGGCTCGGTGTACGTCGGGCGAATGTCTGACGTGTACGGGCGCGGTGATGCCGCTGCGTTGGCCATGCGATGGTCGGCATCGGTTGCGGTGGTGATGGGATTCCTGCTCGACGCGCCATGGCCGGTCGTGGTGAGCATCGGCGTGGTCTGGGGCTTCTGGGTCGTTGCCGACTCGGCGCAGTTCTCGACCATCGTCACCGAGACCTGCGACCCTCGGTACACCGGCACGGCGTTGACCCTTCAGCTCGCCGCCGGCTTTGTACTCACCGTGCTCACCATCTTCTTGGTGCCGGTTATTCGCGACGCTCACGGGTGGGGGTGGGCGTTCCTTCTGCTCGCCCCAGGCCCGCTCATCGGTGCCTTTGCGATGCGGGCCCTTCGACTCGGCCCCAAGAGCGTGACCGAACCGACCCCACCGGTGTACACGTCGCCCTTTTTCTAAGCGCTACGGGTCGACGGTGCGGGTGATCGACAGGTGCGAACCGGTGGGTTGGTCGCGATGCGACGACACTTCGCCGTCGGGCCACACGACAGTCACATCGACCGTCGCCGTGTCGCCGACCCCGATGTGGGCGATCGCTGGTGTGGACGAGAGGTAACCCCGCGACGACGTAATCTCGCGCGACCAGGTTGTGTCGCCCGAGGTGGCGCGCACCGTGGCCCCGAGAGCGTCGGCATTGTTGGTGCCTTCCCAGTTCAGGTCGACGGTGATCGAGCGACCGCAGAGCTGGTTCTCAAACAGACGGGATGGGGCGTCGAGATTGTTGATTACGATGTCGAGATCTCCGTCGCCATCGAGGTCGGCTTGGGCCATCCCACGCCCGCCCTCGGTCGCGGCGAGCCCCCACTCGGGGGCGGTGACAAAGGCGCCATTGACGTTGCGGAATGCCTGGTTCTCTTCGATGAGCCGGGAGTCGGGCAAGAAGGCAAACAGCTGGTCGCTCCGCATGCCGTTGGCGACATAGAGATCCTGAAGACCATCGTTGTCGAGATCGCCAAACAGACCCGACCAACTCCAGCCGGTGCCGGCCAACGGTGCGCCGGCCGCCATGTTCACAAAGTCGGAGTCGTCGAAATCGTTCAGCACGTTTTCGGGGGTCTGAATGTCGTCGACCACCGGCGCGGCAGCCAAATCGGCCTCGACCTCTCGGTAGCGATCGTCGGGTGCTGGCGGTCGCATGTCGGTCGAGAACAGTTCGTTACGACCGTCGTTGTCGTGGTCGGCGGCATCGAACGACATCGTCGAATACGAACTGGTTGCAAACAGATCGTCGGTGGTGGCCACACCTTCGTCGGTCTGCAACCAGGTCATATCGGGTGTTGCGAGATCGTTTCCGACGAGCACATCGAAGCGGCCGTCGCCGTCGATGTCGGTGGTGATCAACGCCAACGCTTGGGCGGTCTCGCTCAACCGGGTCACCTCAAAGTCGGTGTCGGTTCGCTCGTGGAGAACAACCCCGGTGTCTTCGCCCAAGACGGGAGAGTTGCGCCGAATCGTCAGCTCGGCGTTGTACGAACCGGTCACTAGGTCGAGGTCGCCATCGCCGCCGAGATCGGTCCACGCCATCGAGTAGGTGGCGGCGCGAACCCCAGGCATACGCACCCGCTCGAAGCCACCAAGGTTGCCGTCGCCC
>CALHTF010000103.1 GCA_938038815.1 uncultured Acidimicrobiales bacterium
AGGCCCCACGGCTCGGTGAGGTTCGACGGGCAATAGAAGATGCCGCTCATCTGCACGAACCGCAGCGCTTCGTTGATCGGCGGTACAAACCGGTGGTCGGTCACCTGTCCAGCATGAAGGGAACGAGGCTATTTGTCCATCGGCTTGGACGAATGAGCAAGAATGATGGCTCGTGAGTCATAGACAGTCCTGTGGTTGGCTTTCAAACTGGACGATATGCAAACACGTACCGAAACACCACCAGTCCAATTCACCGATCAGCAACGCCAGCACCGGCCCGACCCAGACCGTATTCGGTCGGTGATGGCCAAGCGCTCCTACGCCACGCTGGCGTCGGTATCGCCCGCCGGCAATCCTCACGTTGTAGGAGTGCTCTATGAGCTGGTCGACCACACGCTCTACTTCCACACGATGCGGTCGAGTCGCAAAGGGCGCAACATTGCCGAGTCGCCCAACGTCGGGGTGTGTATCCCGGTGCGGCGGCTTCCGGTTGGTCCGCCCTCGGCCGTGCACTTCCAATCGACCGCCCGTTTGGTCGCCCCGGACTCCGACGAAATTGCCGCGTTGGTCGCCGACGGCAAACTCAAGTCGATCACCGGCCACGGCGAACTCGACGAACCAGCAGGATGCTTCGTGGCGGTCACTCTGCCGAAACGCGTGCTGACCTACGGCCTCGGCATGTCGCTGCTTCAACTGATCAAAGCCCCGTTGCTGGCGGGCGGCGAGACTACGTTCGAGCGCTAGAACGGCCGATCGACTACTCGGCCGGTGGTTCGGGCAGTCGGACCCCGGCGAAGCCGTACAACTTGGCAATCTCGCTTCGGGTTACCAGCCACTTGTCGCCGACCTTCTCCACCTCGACGCTCGTCTGTGCTCCGCCAGGAAAGTTCGTCGCCGAAACCCGGAGAAGAGCGATCGCCCGGTCGGTCGCGATGATCTTGATGCCAGCCACCTCAGACTTCGGTTCACCGAACTGGCCTTTGGCCTGGCCCGACACCGGCCCGAGGTTTGCTCCGCCGCTCACGTAGGGCATCGAGGCCCCGTCGGCTGAGACGGTAAACATCTTCTCGCACGTAATACCGATGTCGATGAGCGCATCTTGGTGTCCGTCGATCGGCGGGTCAGCTGCGGTCGCTTCGAAATACGGGCTCGGATCGACCCGCGGCAGCGCCTCTTGGGCCGCTCGTAGTAGTTCGGCTTCGTCGATGATTGCGAGATCGGGCGGAGGCTGCTTGTTGAAGATTGCATCGGGAATCACGTGGCCGTGCTCGAAACGGGTGACATCGAACGCAAAGACTTTTTGGCCTTGGTGAGTCCCGCTGCATCGCAGGATGAAACCGGTTTGCTGATCGACCACCACGTCGAGCTCCGCGGCCGGAAACCCGCTGACCATCAGCTGAATACCTGGGCTTCGGGTGGGTCGTTCCACGGCGGAGAAGTGCCAGCACGGCCTGCCGGCGTGCGTGATTTCGCCCAGCGGGTCGTCGATCAAAAAGTCGGACTGCAGTTGGTAGCCATCGATCAAGGGCGGAAGCTGAGTCGGTAGGCGCTGGGACGCCGTATCGCTCGGTTTGGTGACCGCTTGGCTGGCATTCCACGAGATGATTTGGTCATCACCGCTCGCGACTTCGGTGCCGGTGTTTCGATCGACCCGCCAGCGAGAAGGTTCGGCGTCGTCGAACCAGGCATGGAACGTATTTTCGGCGCCATCGGTTGCCGAGCCCGGTTGTCTCGATGGCGATCCGTCGGAAACAAACATCCCAGTTCCCTGGACTATCCGAGTTCCACCAGGCATCGGGCGGTTGGCGCTCGATCGTTGAAACGCCATCATTGCCATGGTGTCGCGAAACCAGGTGCCTTCCGCTTCAAAGCTGGCGAGGGCGGGTCCTCGGTGGAGTACTTCGAGCAGGTCGCCTAGTCGGGGGGCCATTCGGTCCTCGTTACGGTTGGTGGCCGGTGGTCGACTCGACTCTTGCCGACCAGGGGCCGATTTCCAAGCGGTTTCTTGGTCGCCGCGGTCCGTCGACTGAAATACTGCATCCATGACCACGACGCTCGACTGGTATGGATGTGCAACCTTCCGGATGAAGACCGCCGGACTCACGATCTTTCTCGATGCCTACATCGACCGGATCGACGGGGCGGCCGGGCCGCTCGACGCCGATGGCAACCATCTGACCGCTGACTCGATTGTCGATTGCGACTGGTTGGTGGTCGGGCACTCGCACTTCGACCATCTGTGGGGCGCCGAGCGCATCATGGCGAACACGAACGCCACGTTGATCGGCAGCTACGAATCGGTTCGGCTCATGGAGCAAGCAGGGGTTCCGCTCGACCGAATGATCTGTGTGGGGGGCGGCGAAACCGTCGACCTCGGCGCGGGCGTTACCGTCTCGGTGTTCCCCAGCCAGCATTCATGTGTGTGGTCCCACGGCCAAATGGACCAGCCCGATGCGGTGTGCATCGGCGATCTCGGGGTGATCTGGCAAGAGCAACGGAAGCGGTTTGAGTCGGTGATCGAACTCCTGGGTTCGCTGGGCGACGCCGCCGCCAAGCACCTGATATCGGGCAGCGTCGGGCATAGCGATCGAGGCGATGGGGGAGCGCTGGTGTTTTTGTTCGAGACGCCCGACGGGTCGGTGTTTTATCAAGACACGTCGGGCCATTGGTCCGGGGTGCTGCGCGACTTACGTCCCGATGTTGCGTTGATCGGTGCTGCAGGACGGGGCAACATCGACGGCGAACCAATCCAGGGGTCGCTCGCCCAGTTCGTTGCGCGTCAGGCCGATATGTTGCGCCCGGCGAAGGTGATTCTCACCCACCACGACGACTGGATGCCCGGCTTCTCAATACCGACCGAGACCGCGCCGATCCGTGAAGAACTCGGGCGGGTCGTGCCGCGAACCGAGCTGGTCGAAATCGGTTACCTCGACGGCACCCAGATCTTGCCGTTGCGCAGTGGCCGGTGATCCTGCATCCGGGTGACCAGGTTGCTGTATGTCGGCGATCTTGGTCGCAGTGCTAGGTTGCCCACATGCGGGGAAAAGGCGGGACGGGCGGGGTGCTTTTTGTCGACCATCTGCCGGTCGGTTCGGGCGAGTTATCGTTTGGCGACCTTGGGTCTCGGATCGTCGAGGATCATCATGGATCGTTGCTCGAACGCAACGAGCTGGCGACCGGTCTTGAGTTCGTTGCGGTCTTCGATGCGGTGGCCGATGCGGTCTGCGCTGCCATCGCACTGCACCGAGAGGCGTTAGCGGTCGAGCCGTCGTGCCAGCCCCGATGTGGTGTCTCGTTCGGTGAGTACGAAGGAAACGATCGCGGTGGCTACGGCAGCGTCATCATCGAGGCGGTGCGGCTACAGCATCGAGCACAGGGCAAAATTGCGCTGAGCGACGCGGCAAAAGCGCAGCTTCCCGGTGAGTTCCACGATCACCTCACCGACGAAGGCTGGTGGGAGCTCAAAGGCTTTGACGAACCGGTCGCTGTGCATTCGCTGGCGGGAGTTCCGACGGCGGATCTGCGGGGCCTCGGGCATCCGGCATCAGTGGTGATGTCGGTCGACATTGTCGGATCAACCGAATTGCTCGGCCGCCTAGGTCGCGACGGTGCGATCGCTCTTCACCATGACTTCTTTTCGTTGCTGGCCGAGGCTGGGCTTTCGCACGAGGGTGACGGCGAGACCAGCGACCCGCCGAGCGGCGATGGAGCTGGCCCGGTCGTGGTGCTCGACCGGCGCGGCGACGGCGCGATCTTCAACGTGGCCACCGCATCGGGAGCCATCCAGCGAGGGCTTCGATTCCAAGCTGCACTCAAGCGCTACGGATGGCGCTCTGACGCCGTCGCACCCTTTGCGGTACGGATTGGAATCGTTGCGGGAAGTCGACCGATAGCCGAGCTCGAAGCCGAAGCAGTGGCGCTCGAATCCGCGTCGAGCCCGGGTGAAGTTTGGGTCGATGACACCGTGGTCTACCTTGCTCGCGACCTCATGCACGTCGACTTCGCCGCACTCGAGAATGAGTCGTCAACGAACAGCGGTTCGTGGTTCCGGGCGGTACCACACCGTGACGACTCCGTGCTTGGGTTGCCCGCGCCGCTCGAGGCCCGTCGAGCGATCCCCCTCGTTGGCCGCGATCGCGAGGTTGCCGAGCTGACCGATCGGTGGCAGCGAACCAGGTCGGGAGTCGCGTCGTTCGCTGCGGTGGTCGGCGAATCAGGTATCGGAAAGACCCGCCTTGTCGCCGAATTCGCTGCCCGTGCCGCCGAACAGGGGGCGCACGTGCTCTTCGGCTGGAACGAAGATGAATGGCAAGAACCATTTGGTCCGTTCTTCGAGGCGTTGAACGATAGTGAGGGCGATGGTTCGGAACTGCGCCGGTTCGCCGCAGCGATGGCATCCGATAGTGGGGGCGGCGACCGTTCGGCGTTCTTTCGCAAGGTGGGAGATCAGCTTCGGGCGCTCGAGCTGGTTCGCCCGGTCGTGCTCGTACTCGACGACCTGCATTGGGCGACACCGGCGACGCTGTCGCTGCTTCGCCACGTGATGCGAGATTTGGCCGACGAGCGACTCTTCGTCGTGGCCACTTATCGCCCGATCGAGGCCGAGGCGAACGATGCGGTCCAAGAGTTTGAGGCCGAGTTGCGAAGGGGCTCGGCATCGCTGGCGCGGGTCGATGTCGCAGGTGTGTCGCTTGCGGCGGTGACCTCGATGTTGTCGGAATATCTCGGTGCAGATTCCCATGCCCCGGCCTCGAGCGACCTGGCGCGTCGAATTCACGCCGAGACCGGCGGGAGTCCGTTCTTCGCTCGAGAACTCCTGACCCACATGGCATCAGGCGGCACCCTGTCGACGCTCGGGTCGGCGGCCGGCCCGGTCGATCTTGCCCAGTTGCCGGTTCCCGATTCGTTGCGTGACGTGGTGCGACAACGGGTCGAAGACGTTGACACCGATGCTTTGACAGTGCTGACCCACGCGGCGGTTGTCGGCGAACGATTCTCGATCGAGGTGCTCGCCGAGCTTCTTGGTACCCGCATCGACAACGTGCTCGACGTCGTCGAGCGGGCCGAGCAGGCAGCGTTGGTCGTCGAGGCCGATCGGTCGCGGGAGTACCGGTTCGCTCACGCGATCGTTCGGTCAACCCTGCTCGACGGTCTTTCGAGTACCCGACGTTCGTTAGTACATGAGCGATTGGGTCTGGTATTTGAGGACCTGCCGGGCGATCACCTCGATGAGCTCACCTATCACTGGCAGCAGGCGGGGGGTAGTCGCGGGCCGCTGAAGTCTGCCGAGTACCTACGCCTGGCTGCGGCACGTGATGCGGCGGCCCTCGACTGGGAGAGCGCAGCGTCTCGCTACCGGATTCTGCTTGAGATGCTCGCCGAGACGGCTGGGCACTCCGAGCTATTGATCGAGTCGTGGCTGGGTCTCGGACACGTGCTTCGATCGCTTGGCGACCCCGATTACATCGATGCGATGAAGACCGCCGGTCGGCTCGCCCGGTCGATCGGTGATCACGATCTGTTGGCGCGAGCGGCGATTGGCTCGATGAAACCTGGGTCGTGGTTCGCGAACGCGAACGAGACCGACGAACTCATCATCGGCTTTTGTGAAGAAGCGGCCCAAGGCTTGAACCCGCTCGATCCACAGCGCGTGCGGCTGCTGGCCATCCTTGCGACGAGCTTGGCCTTCGAGGACGGGCGCGATCGCCGCGAGGCTTACGCACGCGAAGCCGTGTCGTTGAGTCGCTCGATGGGGGATTCGGCGTTGTTGGCTTCGGCTCTTGTCGCGGAGCACCTTGCACTCTGGGACCCTTCGACTTTTGTCCGTCGAGGCGAGATAGCGACCGAACTCGCCCGACTTGCTACCCGGCTCGACGACCACGAGGTTGCCTTCCTTGCCGGGTTCTTTAGGACCTCGTGGCTGCTTGAGCAGGGGCTTGTTGCGCAGGCCCGCGATGGCCTCGCAACCCTTGAGGCGCCCATCGACAAGACCGGAAATTTCTGGTTCCGATTCCTCGTCGACCGGATGCATCTGGGGATCGATATTGCTGCTGGTCAGGGCGACAACGACACGCTCAAGCAGGCGGTCGATGCACTGTTCGAAAGCGCGGCGTCGACCCAGGCTGATGCGCCGGGAACGTGGGCCGCTCAGTTGGGTGGTGTAGCAATCAACGAGGAGCGTTTTGGCACGATGGCCGAATCGCTCAAAGGCGCGGCAGAGCGAAGTCAGGGGCAGGGAATTTGGAGCTACGCCTACGTGCTCGCGCTGCTTGAAGGAGACGAGGTCGACCTCGCTCGAACCGCCGCCCACGGCCTGAAGGAACCGAATCTCGACTTCATGTGGCTTGTATCGATGCAGTTTCTCGCCGACATTGGGTACCGGTTGAGCGATGTCGAAATCAGTACTCGGGCCTTCGAGGCATTGCTGCCGTATCGAGATCGGCTCGGTGTGGTGGCGTCGGGCACCCTCACCTACGACTTTGTGGCGACCTCGCTCGGTGCAGCAGCTCTCGGAATGGGCAAGCCTGATCTTGCCGTGCCCTTCCTCCAGCAGGCGATCGACCACGCACGACGAGAGGGTCTGTGCCATCCCGAACGTCGCAGCGCCAACCTCCTCTCCGAAGCCACCGCGCCTAGCATGTAGCCGTCGGGGTCGCCGCCGAACCCGAGATGCAGATCCAAGCCAGATGAGGTGATCCAGTGGTCAGCGAGTTCGCTTCCTTCATCGGTTGGGATCGGTGATTCTGCACGAGGGCGATGAGGTCGCCATCGTGGCGCCGGCGTCGGCGATGACCTCGACCAATCAGGGTTTGGTCACCGAGGCGGCATCGTTGCTGGAGTCGTGGGGTTTGGTGGTTCGGCTCAACCTCGACCACCAACCGCATATGTATCTCTCGGGCTCCGATAGCGAGCGAACCGTCGCATTGGAATTGGTGTTTGCCGACGATGCGATCAAGGCGGTGTTTTGCACCCGGGGCGGCTACGGGTCGCAACGCTTGCTGCGCATGCTCGACCTTTCGTCGGCGGGACCCAAGTTGTTCGTTGGTTTCTCCGACCTCACCGCGCTGCATCTGGCGGCGATCGCCCAGCGATCGGCCCTCGAGCTGATCCACGGCCCAAACGTGGCGACTACCCAGTTCCTTGCTGACACCGCCGACGCCGAGCGCAATCGGGCCGATCTGCACCGACTGTTGTTCGACGGCGGCGATGTTGAAGCGCCGGTTACTCCGTTGGTGCCGGGCGAGGCTTCGGGTCCGCTGCTTGGCGGGTGTCTGAGCATCGTCGCCGCGCAGGTCGGCACGCCGTACCTGCCGCCGCTTGACGAGTCGATCCTGTTCCTGGAAGACATTGGCGAGAGCCCGTACAAGGTCGACCGGATGTTGCACCAACTCCGCAACGCCGGGGTCGTCGATCGGGTCAGCGGCGTTGTGTTTGGCACCATGCACGACTGTGTCGACCCCTACAACCGGATCGAAGATGTGATCGTCGACGTACTCGGCGACCTCGGCGTCCCGATCGCCTTCGGCCTGCCCTCGGGCCACGGCCCAAGGAATACCGCCATCCGCCTAAACGCTCCCACCACCCTCAAAAACAAAACCGTGACTCAGAGTCAGGGGACAGTGCACCGTGACTCTGAGTCAGGGGACAGTGCACCATGACTCTGAGTCAGGGTTGAGTCAGGGTTTTAGAACTGGCGGTGGTTGTTGGTCCAGTCGATGAGTTCGTCGGCGGTCCAGGTGTTGATGATGTTCTCTACCGGGACCCCAACCTCGGCTGCTTTGTCGCACCCGTAGGCCTGCCACTCGAGCTGGCCGGGGGCATGGGCGTCGGTATTGATGGCGATCTTGCAGTCCCACTCGATCGCTAGCTCGAGCAACTCTTCGGGCGGATCTTGGCGCTCGGGGCGGCAGTTGATCTCGACGGCGGTGTCGAAATTCGCGCAGGCGGCGAACACCAGCTCGGGGTCGAAATCCGACGGCGGTCGCCCGCCACCCGACAGCTTGCGGTTGGTGCAGTGACCCAAGATATCGACGTGCGGGTTCGCCACCGCCGTCGCCATGCGGCGGGTCATCGCGGCCCGAGGCATCTTCATCTTTGAGTGCACGCTCGCCACCACAACATCGAGCTGTTCGAGAAAGTCGTTGCTGAGGTCGAGGCTGCCGTCTTCGAAGATGTCGACCTCCATACCGGTGAGGATCCGGAACGGCGCAAACTCGTTGTTGAGTTCGGCGACCTCTTCGAGTTGTTCGCTGAGTCGCTGCTCGTTCAGGCCGTGGGCGACAGTGAGGCGAGCCGAATGATCGGTAGCGACCAGGTACTCGTGGCCGAGGCGTTGCGCGGTTGCGGCCATCGACCGAAGTTCGGCGCCCCCGTCGGACCAGGTCGAGTGGCTATGGCAGTCGCCACGAAGGGCGGCCCGGATTTCGGCCCCCGAGGTGGCCTCGATACGGCTGCGTTCCTCGAGGTCGGCCAAATACCCCGAGCGGTCAGTGCCGGTCACCGCGTCGACGATCACCCTGGCGGTGCTGCTGCCGATGCCTTCGAGTTCGGTGAGGGTGCCAGCGTTGGCCCGGATGGCGAGTTCGTCGCCGCCGATATCGGTGATGATCGACGCCGCTTTCTGAAAGGCCCGTACCTTCTGCGAGGGGGCCAGTTCTCGGTCGAGGTAGTACACCGCTTGGGTGATTGCTTCGAGTGCTGCGTGTAGGGCGTTCGCCCCGCCGTCGTTGCCGATCGCCTTGGTGGCGGGTGCGGTCATGTTCTTTAGCGTAGGCATCGAAGCACGAGGAGATAAAGCACCTCTTCGATCAGGTCGATACAACAGGTGATGTCTCGCCCCGCCCGCCAGTACGATCTCGACCTTTTCCGCTTCCTCGCCGCGGTCGCCGTCGTGCTGTATCACTTCACGTTCCGAGGATTTGCGGGCGACGACGAATTGATGGTCACCACCTTCGAAACCACTGGTTTGGTGACCCGCTACGGCTACCTCGGCGTCAACTTCTTCTTCATGATCAGCGGTTATGTGATCTTGATGAGCGCGAAGGGTCGGTCGCTTCGCGAGTTTGCGATTTCTCGAGTCGCTCGCCTCTACCCAGCATTCTGGGCGGCGCTCCTGATGACCACTGCGGTACAGGTTTTGTGGGGTGGCTCGAAGTTTGCGGTGGGTACCCGGCAGTTCTTCACCAACCTGACGATGGCCCCCAACGTGTTCGGCGACACCGAAATCGACTCGGCCTACTGGTCGCTGCTCGTGGAGTTGAAGTTCTACGCCATCATCGGCGTGCTGATCATCGCGGGGCTGATGACCACGGTGAAACGAATCGAAGTCGTGCTCGCTGGCTGGACCGCCGCCATGGTGGCGGTGGGCATCTTCAACCCTGGTGGCCGCCTCGTCGACTTTGCCCTGTTTCCCCGGTATGCCTCGTACTTCATCGCCGGCGCGCTGTTCTATCTGGTGAAGACCCACGGCCTGTCGGTCGCGAGAGTAGGTCTGCTCGCCATCAACTTTGTGTTGTCGGTGCGATGGTCGCGGATCGAAGCCCGACGGTTGGGCGATATTTTCTCGGTCGAGTACGACATGGTCGTCACCGTCGGCCTCGTCACGTTGTTCTTCGCGTTGTTCGGTTTGGTCGCCCTCAACCTCACCGGCAAGCTCCAGCGCCCCGAGTTCCTCAGCCTCGGCGCCCTCACCTATGCGCTGTATCTCGTGCACCAACACATCGGGTACATCATGCTCAACCGGCTCGACGGTGTTGTGCCCCGCTGGGTTGCGCTGACGGGGGTACTCGTCGCCATGGTCGCCCTGGCCAAGTTCGTGTCGGCCGTCATCGAAATCCCGGCCGGACGAGTGCTGCGCACATGGCTCACCGCCCGACTAGTGCCCCAACCAGCGCCGGTTGTTCCGATCGCTTCGGCGAACGCGCTCGACGAGGCCGCCTAAGACTTCGGCGGCGACCCTTTACGGAATCGGCGAAGAAGCAAGGCCAAAACACCAACACCGCCGACGAGCACGGCCAAGACTGGTGAGTCGAACGCCGAGCTTGCGTCGAGCAGTCCATCGCCCACGGTGTAGGAGTCGTCCTTCTTCTTGTCGTTCTCGTTGTTCTTGGTGTCTTCAGGGGGAGTTGTCACAAGCCTGAGAGTACCGCGCCTCCAGCGCGTGTTGTCCCCAGGTGCTGGGCGGTCGGCTGGGGCCACTAACCTTGGGCGGCTATGGAACGATTCGGGTTCGTCGGCCTCCCCAATGCCGGTAAGTCATCGCTGTACAACGCACTCACCGGCGGGAGCGCCCTGGCTGCTCCTTACGCTTTCGCGACCACCGACCCGAACGTTGGCGTCGCCAAAGTGTTCGACGACCGGCTCGACAAGCTGGCCGCCATGTCGGAGTCGAAGAAGGCCATCCCGGCCAGCGTGCAGTTCAACGACATCGGTGGCTTGGTCGAAGGCGCCCACTCGGGTGAAGGCTTGGGCAATATGTTCCTCGCCGGAATCCGCGAGGTCGACGCGATCGTGTTTGTGCTGCGGGCCTTCCTCGACGACGACGTCCCCGGGCCGACCGACCCGCTCGATCACCTTCGGATCCTAGAGATTGAGCTGAGCCTTGCCGACCTCGACTCGGTTGAGAAACAACTCGACCGCAAGACCCGCCAGGCCAAGGGCGACAAGTCGCTGCTCGAAGACGTCAAGCTGCTCGAGCTGGCCAAGGCGTCGCTCGACGAAGGCACGCCGCTCTACCGCAGCGACATCAAGCCCGAAGATCGCGAAGCACTCAAGCCGTTCTTTCTGCTCACCAACAAGCCGGTGCTGGCCATCGTGAACATCGACGAAGACCAGCTCGACCAGGTCGACGACATCGTCGCCCCCGTTGCTGCCGAGCTCGACATCGCTGACGTCTTCGGCGCCTGTATCCAGCTCGAAGCTGAGGCGGCCCAGCTACCGGCCGACGAGCGCAAAGAGATGCTCGAAGGCTTGGGTCTCGGCGAAGGCGCCTTGCCTCGTTTCGTGTCGGCGGCGTATCACGTGCTCGGTTTGCGGACGTATTTCACCACCGGCGAACAAGAGTCGCGGGCCTGGACCTTCCGGGCTGGCTCGTTGGCTCCCCAAGCGGCCGGCGTGATCCACACCGACTTCGAGCGGGGTTTCATCCGGGCCGAAACCATCCAGTGGGACGAGCTGCTCGAACTGGGCTCGTGGGCGGCCGCCCGCGACGTCGGCAAGATCCGCAGCGAAGGCAAGGACTACGAAGTGCTCGACGGCGACGTCATGGACTTCCGGTTCAACGTGTAGGTCGCCATGACCCGGCTGCTTTGTAACGACGAGGTAGTAGCCGAACTCGAGATCGCCGACCGTGCTCGAACCCGAGCGGTTGGGCTGTTGGGTCGACGGTCGATCGATGGTGCGCTGCTCATCACCCAGACATCGTCGGTGCACACGATCGGTATGCGGTTTGCGATCGACGTGGCGTTCGTCGACGCCGGGTACCGAGTCGTAAAAGTGCAAACCTTGCGGCCAAACCGCATGACCCGCTTCGTGCCCGGCGCGACGCACGTTGTCGAGTCGGCGGCCGGAGCCATGGCCGGTTGGGGTGTGGACGTTGGCTCGGTGCTTCGACCGTCGACTTGTCGGGCTGAAAGCTCGCGGCGATGACCGGCCGACTCGTGCTGGTTGGCACCCCCATCGGCAATCTGGGCGACCTCACCCCTCGAGCGATCGAGACCCTGGCCAACGCCAGCCTGATCGCGTGCGAAGACACCCGTCGCACTGGCCGACTCTTACAGCTTGCCGGTATCGACAAACGACCTTTGTTGACCGTCAACGAACACACCGAGTTCGACGCGATCGAACGAGTGCTGGGCGAAGTCGCCAGCGGCTCGACCGTTGCGTTGGTAAGCGACGCCGGGATGCCCGGGGTCTCGGATCCGGGCGAACGCTTGGTGGCCGCCGCGGCCGAGCAAGGGTTGGTGGTCGAGGTCGTGCCGGGACCGTCGGCGGTGCTCGCTGGTCTGGTGCTCAGCGGTCTGCCCGCCCAACGATTTTGTTTCGAGGGCTTCTTGCCCCGCAAGGGGGCCGAACGCGGCCAGCGTATTGCGGCGTTGGTCGACGAACCCCGAACCACCGTGCTGTTCGAGGCGCCGCACCGGGTCGAACGTACCCTGGCCGACCTAGCCGAAGCCTGTGGTGGTCAACGCCGAGTGGCGATCGCCCGCGAACTCACCAAGATGCACGAACAGGTGTGGCGCGGCCCACTGGCCGACGCGGTCGACTGGGTGGCCGATCACACCATGGGGGAGTTTGTGCTCATCGTCGAAGGTGCCGAACCAGCTGATGAGGCAACCGACCAGGAGTTGACCGATGCGCTCGGCGAGCAGCTCGACGCCGGAGCGACGGGTCGAGATGCGGTCGACGCGGTGAGTCAGTTCTTCGGGGTAAATCGCAACCGGGTGTACGAGCTCATGTTGGCTCGACGCGAGGCGTAAGCCCCGCGTTATCCGATGCCCGACTGGATCTCTTCGTAGGGCTCTTGCACGTTGGTTCCGACCAACGCAACGGCGCCGATACACACGATGGCGATCAGGGCAATCAGCAGGGCGTATTCAACCAACGATGCACCACGGTCGGTTTTGGTGTGGGCCAGCAGGTAGGCCGAGACATAGGTAGCGGTGGTCTGAAACATCGTGTGATTCGCTCCTGGATATACGAAATGCTTACCTTTGTTGTTTCGGTCGGCCGGCCATTTTTCCCAAGTATTTCCAGGCGAAATGGGACGCAAATGGTTCAAACGAACTAGCGGTTAGGCGCCAATACAGTGTTCGCGTCACCGGTATTGGTGTGTGGTGGGTAACCGCGACTGGGCCGAGCTGGTGTGCGCATACTGGAAGGCCCGAGGGTGTCACACCCCATCTCTAGGGTTACTTCCATGCTTGCTTTCGCCATCATCGTTCTCGCCGCCCTTGTCATCCTTGCTGGATTGTTGTGGTTCGCCGACCGCGCTCGTCGCCAGGCGGCCGCCGATCGCGACCAAGCAATCGCCGCCGCGGTCGAAGCAGCGGTCGGGCAGGTTTCGGCCACCAACGACGCGCAGGTTGCCTTCACCGTCGAGCGGGTGGTTTCGGCCGCGGGTGACACCTTGGCCACTCATCTGGCCGGCGGTCAGCGCGAACTCGAGCTACGTACCCAGTCATTCGATGCCCAGGTGTCGGGGGTTGTTGAATCGCTCGAGAAGAAGCTCGGGACGGTAAACGAGATCGTTCACGAACAAGTGGTAGGGGTACAGAACACCGTCGGCGAGAGTGTGAGCGGCATGTCGAAGGTCATGACCCAACAACAGCGCTCGTTGCAGACCGAGATGATCGAGCTCCGCAAGCTCGTCGCCACGCTGCAAACCGAACGAGCCGAACAACACGGCTTGTTGGTCGAACGGCTCGAATCCACCGCGCGCGAGCAACACAAGCTCGCCGAAACCACCGGTCAGCTTCGTCACGCCTTGGCGAGCCCGAAGGCCCGCGGCCAGTGGGGCGAACGGATGGCCGACGATGTGCTGCGCACCGCAGGGTTTGTCGAAGGCATCAACTACCTCAAAGAACAAACCCTTCCGGGCGGCACGACTCCCGACTTCACCTTCTTGTTGCCCCAAGATCAATTGCTGCACATGGACGTGAAGTTCCCGGTCGACAACTACCTGCGCTTCCTCGAAGCCGAGTCCGATTTCGACCGCGAGCAGGCATCGAAGAAGTTCCTCAAAGACGTTCGCAACCGGATCAACGAACTCGTTTCTCGCGGCTACGTCGACAGCGACACCACGGTGGGTTATCTGTTGTTGTTCATCCCGAACGAGAGCGTGTACGGATTTATCCACGAACACGACGGCGAGATTCTCGACTACGCCTTGGCCCAGCAAGTTGTGCTCTGTTCGCCCACCTCGCTGTTCGCCACCCTTGGGGTGGTACGCCAGGCCATCGACAGCTTCAAGGTGGCCCAGACCTCGGGCGAGATCCTTCGGCTCCTCGGATCCTTCGGCGACGAATGGTCCAAGTTTGGCGATGCCATCGCCAAGGTCGACAAGAACCTCACCACCCTCAACAACTCCTTTGGTGAGTTGTCGGGCCCTCGTCGTCGCCAATTGCAGAAGCAACTCGACAAGATCGACGAGGTTCGCCACGGTGAAGGCCACAACGTGTTGGCCGAACCGGTGGTCTCGCCGGTGCTTCGCGACGTGAGCCAGGACCTCACCCTCGACCTCAGCAGCGACGTAAGCGCCGAAGCCAGCTAATTGCGTACGAGGCTTCCCGTATTGGCCGGTAGCCTCTACGGGTGGCCAAGTTCTACGCAACAACCCCGATCTACTACGTCAACGATGTTCCCCACGTGGGGCACGCCTACGCGACGATTACCACCGATGCGGTGTCGCGCTGGCACCGACTCCTCGGCGACGACGTGCACTTCCTTACCGGCACCGACGAGCATGGTCTCAAGATTCAGCGGGCGGCCGAAGAGGCGGGTATCGAACCAATCGAGCACGCCACCAAGACCAGCGCCCGGTTTCAACAAACCTGGGAATTGCTCAATATCTCGAACGATGACTTCATCCGTACCACCGAGGATCGGCATCGCCAGGCCGTGCAGAAGCTGCTGCAAAAGGCGTACGACAACGGCTACATCTACGAGGCGACGTTCGAAGGCCCGTACTGCGTGCCCTGTGAGGCCTATTACACCGACGACGACTTGGTCGAGGGCAACTGCCCCATCCACAAACGCCCCGTCGAGCACATGGTCGAAGACAACTACTTCTTCAAGTTGTCGGCCTTTGAAGACCAACTCACCGAGTGGCTAGAGGGCGACGACCCGAGCATTTCGCCCACCGGTTACCGCAACGAGGCACTCGGCATCGTCAAGGGCGGGCTCCGAGATCTCTCGATTACCCGCACCTCGATCGACTGGGGTGTGCCAGTGCCGTGGGACACCGACCATGTCTTTTACGTCTGGTACGACGCGCTGATCAACTACGCGACCGCCATCGGGTACCACGACGACCCCGACCGGTTCGACGAGTGGTGGCCGGCCACCCATCACTTCTTGGGTAAAGACATCTTGCGATTCCACGGCGTGTATTGGCCGGCCATGTTGCTGGCCGCCGGCATCACTCAGCTTCCCCAACTTCACGTCTCGGGCTTCTTGCTCGTGGGCGGGGAGAAGATGTCCAAGACCGGCCTGAACAAGATCGAGCCGTCGGAGCTTGTCGAGGACTTTGGGGTTGAAGGATTCCGGTACGCGATGCTCCGCAACCACTCCTTTGGACCCGATAGCGACTTCAGCTACGAAGGCATCGTCGAGCGCTACAACACCGACCTGGCGAACAACTTCGGCAACCTGGTGTCGAGGGTGGCCACAGTCGTGTCGAAGAAGTGCGACGGTATCGGGCCGGCCCCAACCCCCGATGCGACGCTCGCCAGTCAGGCCGAGGTTGCCTACCGAGAAGCGTCGAAGGCATGGGATGGCGTGCAGCCGTCGGTTGCCCTCGAGGCGACGTGGCGCTTGATTCGCGAAACCAACGAGTACCTCCAAGAAACCGAACCGTGGAAGATGGACCCAGGCCCGGAGGTTGATGCGGTCTTGGGTAACGCACTCGAGGTGTTGCGGATCGTGTCGATCCTGGCGACCCCGGCCATCCCCACCGCGGCGGCCGAGGCCTGGCGGCGAATTGGTTTGTCGGGCACCCCGGCCGATCAACGGTTGCCCGAGGCTGCGGCTTGGGGCGGTTACCCGGGTGGGTTGGCCGTCGAGACCGGCGACCCCTTGTTTCCTCGGTTCAAGCCCAGCGCATGAGTGCCGGCCAGCCCACGTGGGTCGATAGCCATTGCCACATCGACTTGGCGACGGCGGCCGAAACGGTGGCGGCTGGTCACGCCGAGCGAGTGTCGCACTTTGTAACCGTTGGTTGCGACCACGCGTCGTCTGCTGAAGCGATCGCAATCGCTGAACAGTTCGACTCGGTGTGGGCGACCGCGGGTGTGCATCCCCATGAGGCCAAGGACGGAACCGACGGGCTCGGACAACTGCTAGCTCACGACCGGGTAGTGGCGGTTGGCGAAGCCGGGTTCGACTTTTACTACGACCATTCGCCGCGCGACGCGCAACGCCGGGCCTTTGCTACCCAAGTCGGACTTGCCAACCAGCACGATCTGCCCTTGGTGATCCACACCCGGGAGGCCTGGCAAGAGACCTTCGACCTGCTCGACGCCGAGGGGATTCCCAAGCGCACGGTGTTCCATTGCTTTACCGGCGGCGCTGACGAGGCCCGCGAGTGCGTGAGCCGGGGAGCGCTGCTCTCGATCAGCGGGATTGTGACCTTCAAGTCGGCGGCCGACGTACGTGAAGCGGTTGCCGAGACCCCCCTCGATCATCTGTTGGTCGAGACCGATTCTCCCTACCTTGCGCCGACCCCGCACCGGGGTAAACCAAACCAGCCGGCGTTTGTTGGTTTGGTAGGCGCCAAGGTCGCCGAAGTGAAAGGGTGCCCGGAAGCTGAAATTGCTCGGGCAACGTCGACGAACGCCATAAAGTTTTTCGACCTTCCAGCGAACGCGACCTAGGCAATCACGCACTTTCTGAAGTGCCAAGTGGTTGTACGGCCACAGAGAGTGAACAACGTGTTGCTCTCGAATTGAAAACGGTCCTAAGTTCTGTCCGGTCGTCACCGATTCGCAACATTGGCCTTACCCCAAGAGGCACGCGAGTTGGCCCGCCCTGACGGAAAGGTTGAGAGCGCTGGAACTACGTATTGACGATCGCTGGCGCGTCCTTCTTGCGGCGGTCGTTGCGTTGATCTCTATCCCCCTTCTGTTGCTGATCGACTTTGGCTCGACGGTTGGTGCCGAGGATGACTCGGTTACCGTCCAGCCCTCGCCGTCGAGCGCCGCTCCCGTTGCCGCGCCCGACACTACGGCCACTCCTCCGGCCGAGGCTCCGCTCGAGACCACTTCGACGCCGCCCAACACGGTGGCCTCGGTTGTGGTGACACCCGAATCGACCACCCCGCCGGCAACCAATCCGCCGGCCACCAACCCGCCCGCTACGGACCCGCCGGCGACCGAGCCTCCATCGACCGACGCGCCGCCGACCAGCGTGCCTGAAACCTCACCGCCAACCACCGAAGAGCGGTTGGTGATCGAAGCGCCGCCCGAAACCCAACCGCCAACCACTGAGCCGCCCACGACCGAGCCGCCCACCACCCAGCCTCCCGGTGAAAGTCCTCGGGCTGCGGTGACGCCGATCCCGGGTCAAGACGGTGACCCCACCGCTGATCAGTGGTGGCGACTTCGCGAGTGCGAGTCGAACAACAACTACCAAAGCACCAACCCGTCCGGAAAGTTCCGGGGCGCCTACCAGTTCAGTCAGGCAACGTGGGACTGGGTAGCGAACAAGTTCCATCCGTCGTTGGCCGGTGAAGATCCCGCTGCTGCGCTGCCCGCCAACCAAGACGCGATGGCCCTTGGTCTGATCCGCATGCAGTCGCCGAGGGCAGCGTGGCCAGAATGCTCCCAGGTTGCCGGAATTAGCTAGCGCCGGTCTGGGCCGGCTCCGCCCGTGACTCATTCGCCAGCCCGAATCGACGAACTACTTGCCGCGCACGGCCTTGCCCCGCAACGGTCGCGTGGTCAGAACTTTGTGGCCGACCCCAATACCGTGCGGCGGATCGCTCGGTTGGCCAATGTTGGTCCGGGCGACAAGGTGGTCGAGATCGGCCCGGGCGTCGGGTCACTTACCTTGGCGCTCACCGAGCTCGGCGCCGACGTGGTGGCGGTCGAGGTCGACGAGCCTCTCGTAGCGGTGCTGGCCGAAGTGGTTCCCGATGCGCGGGTGGTGCTTGGGGATGCGCTGACCGTCGACTGGCCCGACGTGCTGGGCAACGAACCGCACGTGTTGGTGGCCAACCTGCCCTACAACGTGGCCACGACACTCATCTTGGAGCTGCTCGATTCGGTGCCCCTGATCGACCGCATGCTGGTGATGGTGCAAAAGGAAGTGGCCGAGCGCTTGGTGGCCGTCGCCGGGTCAAAGACCTATGGCATTCCCTCGGTGAAGGTGGCGTACTGGGGATCGGCCCACATCGTGGGCGACGTGCCGCCAACGGTGTTTATCCCGAAACCGCGGGTCGACTCGGCGCTGGTCGAAATAACTCGATGGCCCGATGGTCCGGCGGTTGCTGGTGACCCGGCCCATATCTTCATGCTCGTGAAACAGGCGTTCGGCATGAGGCGCAAAATGGTCCGCAAATCGCTGGGCTCGCTCGTTGGGTCGGAAGCATTTGTAGCCGCCGACATCGACCCGCAGTCTCGGCCCGAACAACTTTCGGTGCACGACTGGGGTCGCCTCAGCGCCGCTACGGTGGGGGAGTGACCGTACTCCTTTCGCCTGCCAAGCTCACCGTGTCGTTGCGAATGGTGGGTTTGCGTGACGATGGATATCACCTGATCGACGCCGAGATGGTCTCGCTCGACCTTTGCGACCGGATCACCATCGACCCGGGTGGCGATGGGCTCGAGATCGTGGGTGCGCCCGAGGTCGAACTTGGCCCGTCGAACCTGGTTGCCCAAGCGCTCAACCTCGCGGGTCGCACGGCGCACGTGGCGCTCGAAAAGTCGATTCCGCCCGGCGCTGGTTTGGGCGGCGGTTCGTCCAATGCCGCCACCGTGCTGCGATGGGCCGGGTACGACAACATCGAAGAGGCGGCCTCGATTGGTGCCGATGTGGCCTTTTGCCTGGCGGGCGGTCGTGCACGCGTGACCGGTATTGGCGAGAAGCTCGAACCGCTCGACTTTGTGCCCCGCACCTTTACGTTGCTCACGCCGCCCTTTGGTTGTTCGACCCCGGAGGTCTACCGGACGTGGGACGACATGGGTGGTCCCCGAGGCGACCACGGGAACGACCTCGAACCGGCGGCGCTGGCGTTGGTGCCCGAGATGGCGACCTATCGCGACCGGCTAGCCGAGATCGCCAACACCCGCCCGCATTTGGCGGGCAGTGGAAGCACGTGGTTTGTAGAAGGTGCGTTCGAGGCTGACGACTGCGTTATCGCAGCGACCGTTCCTGCTGGCTGGGGCATGCCCGACAGCCAGCAGTAAAGGCTGTCTAGCGTCCGCGCTGGCGCTGAGCGCGAGTGCGCTTCAGCATCTTCTTGTGCTTCTTCTTACGCATGCGCTTACGGCGCTTCTTTACAAGTGAACCCATGAACCACTGAATCTACTGCGTTCAAACGACCGCGCGGTAACCGGACCGATGATTGGCGACAAAAAACCACCGAATTTCGGTGCGTCAACCACCCCGTGCGGCGACTACGATGAACCCCACTTGGCCGGTAGTTCAATTGGTGGAACGCCAGATTTTGATTCTGGAGGTCGTGGGTTCGATCCCCACCCGGCCAACAACGTTGTTTCCTCGGTGCTTTGGGTCCCTTGACGGACCACGGACCACGGCGCACGGGTGAGATGCAAACCTCAGGCGCCGTCAGCCGCCTTGTTGGGAAGTGCAACGTCCTGACTTCAAAGCCATGGAAAGTGATGCAAAATCATGCAAATCGCAGGATGTGAATGGGTCGAAGTCCCTATTTCTCCTACTCTGAGCGAGATCTACTCTGATGAATACCACGTAGCGTCAGATTTGCAGGATCCCCCACATGAACCAGCTCTACCCGACAGCACCCCCCGAACGAGACACGAGCCACGGTGTGCGCCGAGTCTTCGCGATCGTTGTTGCTTTGCTGACCGCCCTGAGTGCGACCGCTCTGGTTCCGGCCCCTGCAGCGGCCCACCACGACGCCACCGTGACCCAAGACATCGTTGCCTATGACACGGCGTGGGAACTTCCGTTCCGGGCGACCCAAGCCGAAACCATCACCTACCTCGATCACATCCAAGCCGCGGGCTTCACCGGTGTATGGTTCGCCTACATGACCACCACGGGTCAGGCGTTCGATGTGCCTACCGCTCAAGGCGAACTCCAAGCCACGCTTGGCGCGAACGGCGAGATCATCCTCAACCAGGGCTACGCCGATGATGTCGAGTGGCTGCTCGACGAAATGCACGCCCGTGGCCTGCGCGCCGGCTTCGTCACCTCGTGGGGTGTGCGTTACGTGCACGGCGAATGGACCAATAGTTACTGCGAGAACCTCCTGCAAGGCCCGCTCAACGTCAACACCTCCTACGACGTTGGTTTCCAGCTGGCGGAAGACTTCGCCACCCACCCGGCGATCGAATACTGGGTACTCGGCGGCGACAACTTTTGCGGCTATACCGAAGCCGAGCGGGAAGACCCACAGATTTGGGCAAACCTCGATGCTGGCCTTACCGCTGGTGGCGCTACGCAGCCGGTGACCTTTCACTCCTCGCCACTGATTCCCTTCATGCTGGAGTTCATCGACGAGCCCTGGCTCGACTTCCTCTCGATCGAGACCGGTCACTGCATGCCAGCCTCGGAGATGGAAACGATCATGACCAACGCCGTCAACCATCCGTCGGGCAAAGAAATCTACGCCGGTGAGATGCGCTACGAGACCTTCGAGCCGACCTGGTCGGGTTGTCAGGAACACGGCCCGGGCGATCCCGTTCTGCCCAGCGATGTCTACGACGACACCACCGCGGCGATGCGGGCCGGCGTCACCGGCATGTTGTACGGCCACGACGACCGCTGGCGCTGGGAAGACCTAGTTATGGGAACCCTTGGGGCCCCAGGCGAGACCATCTTCATGAGCCTGGTCGGTCCGCATATGCCGACCCCGATCTACCCGACGACCACCACGTGGGTTCCGCCGACCACCACGACCACCACCACTTCTACGACGACCACCACGATTCCCCCGACCACGACCACTACTACGACCACGACGACGCTCCCACCCACCACGACGACGCTCCCACCCACCACGACAACGTCGACCACCACCACGACCACGACGACCACCACAACGACGACGACCATGCCGCCGCTACCGCCGGTCTACTGCGAGGGCGTCGAAGCGACCATCGTTGGAACCACGGGCGACGACCTCATCGTCGGTACCAGTGGACGCGACGTCATTGTTGCCAAGCTCGGAAACGACGTCATCGATGGCCGGGGCGGCAACGACCTGATCTGTGCTGGTGGCGGCAAAGACACCGTTCTTGGTGGCCCAGGTGACGACGTCATCGTGGGTGGCGCCGGACGCGACCTGCTCAAGGCCGGCGGCGGAGCCGATGTTGTACGCGGCGGCTCGGCTGGTGACAAGATCTTTGGAAGTGGCGGCGCCGACTACCTCGAAGGCGGCTCCGGAAACGACCGCATCAAGGGCGGCGCTGGCGTCGACATTCTCCAAGGCGACAGCGGCAAGGATCGCCTCAACGGCGGTGCCGGAACCGACGAATGCTACGGCGGTCCGGGCGACAACATCTTGTCCCGCTGCTAACCGCAGATACGCTGTGGGCGTGATACCCGCACCGAACCTGCACCTGCCCAATACTTGAGACGCCGGTCCGTGCTCTACTCTTCAGCGTTGATGTCCCCCCGAAAAGCGGCACCGAGATCCCCGTGGTAGCCAACGAAGAAGAACCAGGTCAGCACACCTCGACCAGCGACCAGGTTGCTGGCGACTCGCTCGCCGTTGCCAAGTGGACCTTGGCGAGTCGCCTTACCGGGTTCATCCGGGTGGCCTTGGTCGGCGCGATCCTCGGGAGCGAGCGGTTCGGCGACCTCTTCACCTTTGTCAACACGCTGCCGTGGATCACCTTTGAGTTGGCGATCGGTGCCTTGTTGGCATCGCTGGTTGTGCCGCCGCTGGTCGAACGGTTCGACACCGGCGACATCGACTCGGTGAGCGAACTCGCAGGTGGGTTTGCCGGCGTTTTGATCGCCGCCTTCTCCGCGGTCGCGCTGCTCGTGATCGTGGTGAGCCCGCTGGTGGCACGACTCTTTGCGAACTCGTTTGGACTCGAAGGCCTCGAGTACGACAACTACCTCAAAGCTGCCGTGCCGATGCTCATCATCACCGCACCCCAGATCGTGGGGTACGGCCTGGCGTTCACGGGCGTCGCAGTGCAGAACGCGATGGGGCGCTTTGCGTATCCGGCTTCGGTGCCGATCGTCGAGAACATCGTGGTGATCGCTGCCCTGGTCCTTTATGGGTTCGTGTTCGAGACGAGCACCCAACTTGAAGAGATCACGACCGGACGTTGGTTGCTGTTGGCGGTCGGTTCGTCGCTCGGTGTCTTCACCCACGCCTTCTTCCAGCTGCGCGGGGCGAAGAAGATGGGTGTGCGCCTGCGCCCGACCGCCGGCTGGAAGGACCCCGCGGTTCGCGAGATCCTCAAGCTGGCCAAGCCTTCGAGTGGTGTGGCGATTTTCGGCGGCATCCGCATGTTGGTGTTGGCCTTCGCCGCATCGCTCGTACCCGGTGGTTACGTGGCCTTCCAGATGGCCCTGAACTTCTTGAACGTGCCGGTGGCGCTCGGCGCCAAACCAGTGGCCCAGGCGATTCTGCCGCAGCTGACGCGCTACGAAGTCGAAGGCGACGACATGGGCTGGCGCGAGGAATACCAACGAGGTCTCGGTTTGGCGGCCCTGATCGCAATCCCGGCGGCGGTCGCCATCGTCGCTATGGCTCGACCGCTGGCGCTCGGCACCGCGTTCGGCGGGCTCGGAACGCCGACCGGGCGCGACCTGCTGACCGTGTCGCTTATCGGTACTGGCCTGGCTGTGGTTGGCGATGCCCTGTTCCAGATGGGTGTACCGGCTTCGTACTCGCGACGCGATGCTCGCAACCCGCTCAAGGCCTTTGCCATCCGGACCATCACCACCACCATCGCTATCGGCATCATGTGGGCCTTGTTCGACGGCGTCGAGCTCCTGCTCGGAATTGCTCTGGCCGTAGCGGTCGGCGATATGGCCGGCGGTGTATTCCTCGACCGGTCGATCGCCCGAGGTGAGGTACGAGGCGACTACAGCATCAGCAGTAGCCTCACTCGCTCGTTCGGTGCGTCGCTGATCGGCTTCATCCCGCCGGCGGTCGCCGCCGGAATCCTGGTCCAGCGCTACAGCGATCCGCCGGTGTCGACCGCCATCGCTGGCGTGTTCGGGCTCATTGGTCTCGTCATCTACTTCGTCGTGCGAAACAAGCTCGGCAGCGAAGAGATTCAGGCTTTGAGAAACTCCCGCGGCTAAAACCCTGACTACGAGTCAGGGTTTCTGATCTCGGTTGACCCCGTTCAGAGCGGACGTAGCGCGGAGAATTCGGTTACCGCAGCGCGGTGTTGTAGGCCTGGAGCAGCGCCGCTTGGCTTTGCTCCCAGCTGAGCGGACCGGTGATCCGCTCGTAGCCAATCTCGCCCATGCGCTTGCGCTTTTCGGGGTCGTCGATCAACTCGACAATGGCGTCGCCAAGGGCCGTGCCATTGTTCTCTTTCACAAACACGGCACTGTCGCCCGCGGTGTAACGCGACTCTTTGAGGTCGAACGAGACAACCGGCATGCCCATCGACATGTAGTCCATGGTTTTGGTCATCGTCGACACGTTGTTCAGCGGACCGTCGAGGTCGGGGGCAACCCCAACATCGGCGGTAGCGAGATAGTCGAGCATCTCTTCGTCGCTCACAAAGCCAGTGAACCGGACACCCTCGCCGAGGCCGAGTCGTTCGTGCTGTTCCAGCAGGTCGCCGTACTGGTCGCCGGTTCCGACGATCGCAAACAATACGTCGGTTCGGCCAAGGGTCTCGCGAACATGATGGGCGGCATCGAGCAACACGTGCACGCCGTCCTGGTAACCCATGACACCGACGAACATCACCATGTGGTCGTAGTCGCCTTTGAGTTCGGGACGCGGCGGCCGCAACGCGTGCAGCTTCGGGTCGGGCGCGTTGCGCACCACGATGACCCGGTCTTCGGGCACGCCACACTCGGTGATCGCCCGGTCGCGGTAGGACTCGTTCGTTGCAATGACCGCGTCGGCGGCCTTGTAACTTTGGCTCTCGCAGAACGACAGCACCTTGTACAGCAGGCCAGCGTTAGCTTCTTCGAACTTCTCTCGGTAGGTCTCGGCGGCGAGGTCGTGCTGGTCGAAGATGAACCGCACGTTCTTGCGGCCAAACACCCATTGGAACGGGAAGTAGAAGTCGGGCGGGTTCGCCACGTGCATCACATCGAACTTGCTCTTACGCCAAACCTTGAGCGCCAGTCGCAGCGATGCCGACATGGCCCAGCCGTACTCGAACAAGAAGTCGGTCTTACGTTTGCCTCCGACCGGCATCGAGAAGCGGTAGATGTCGACCCCTTCTTTGTGCTCGTAGGCCTCGGTATCCAGATCGTCGCCCATCGGGCTAATGACGGTGACTCGAAACCCGGCGCGCCGCAGCGTACGGGCTTCGTTCCAGACCCGGCGGTCGTGGGGGACCGAGCAATTCTCGACCAAATGCAGGACATGGCCGCGGGTCGGGGTCGGCAATTCTTCAGCGTCGTTGCCGGTCGGCGTCGACGTTGTGTTTGCTGGGTCAGACGGGGCGGACGCTTGGCTGGCTGTTGTCACCAACAAATCCCTTCGTACCACTCGTCGTCCAGGGGGGCATCGACGATTCGGGCAAGGTCGATAATACGCTGATTTGGACGACGGCGTTTTACCACGTCGCGAAACTCGGGGGTCGCGGACGACACCACGATGGTTTCGGCGTGTTCGATCACCGCATCGAGGCTGGTAACCAACAGGTCATCGAGGTGCGGGATCTCGGCTTGGATGTACTCACGATTGGCGCCGATGAGCTTGCCGGTGGAGACCTCGGGGTCATAGATCCGGCACTCGTAGCCTTTGCCGAGCATGCGCTCGATTACCTCGACGATAGGACTTTCACGCAGGTCGTCGGTGCCCGACTTAAACGCCAGACCACAGAAGCCGAGCTTGCGGTGATCGCTGGCCACCACAAGGTCGATGACCCGGGTGATCTGCAACCGATTCGATTCGAGCAGGCTTTCGAGCAGCGGGACACTGACGTCGAGGCTCTTTGCCCGAAAGTTCAGGGCTCGAACATCTTTGGGCAAGCACGAACCGCCAAAGGCAAAGCCCGGCTTGAGGTAGGTGGGCGAAATGTTGAGCTTCGTGTCGGCGCACAGCAGCGCCATGACCCGGTGGCTGTCGATGCCCATGGCCTTGGCGAGGTTGCCGATCTCGTTGGCGAAGGTGATCTTGGTGGCGTGGAAGCTGTTGTTGGCGTACTTGGTGAGTTCGGCGACCCGAGTGTCCTCTTTGAACATCGGGGCGTCGATCCCGTCGTACAAACGGGCGACGGCATCGATCGCTGGCTCGCAGCTTCCGCCGATGAGGATAAGCGGTGGGTTGCGGAAGTCTTCGACGCCTTGTCCTTCGCGCAAGAACTCCGGATTAACCGTCACCCCAAAGTCGACATCGGCGACCTTGCCGGAGGATTCGGTAATCGCCTGGGTGACGAGTTCGGCGGTGCCCGGAAACACGGTGCTACGCACGGTGATCGTGTGGAAGGTCGATTTGTCCTTGAGCATGCGGCCAATGTCGGAGGCCACCTTGAGAATGTGGCTGACATCGATATCGCCGTTCGCGGCGCTCGGGGTGCCGACGCACAGCAACGAAATGTCGGTGTTGAGAACGGCGTCGGCGAGATCGAGCGTGGCCCGAAGTCGGCCGTCGGCCACCCCGGCGGCCACCATTTCCGGCACGTGGGTTTCGAGTACGGGGGTTTCGCCGGCGTTGATCGCATCGACCTTGAGTTGATTTAGGTCCACGCCGATGACGGTATGGCCCGCGTCGGCGAGACAGGCGGCGGTTACCGACCCGACGTAGCCGAGGCCAAAGATGCTGATTCTCATGGGTTTGTTTGCTGTCATGTGAGTCCATGCGCCGGCGGGGAATTCGGCCGCAAAAGGTAGGGGGGATTACAAAGTGGAAGAAGATGTTGGCACAAATTGACGGTGCCAAATTTCAAAGCTGAGCAGGGTCGACAGTTTTCGACGGTGGTTGCGGGCGCCTGAGCGATGCTCGGTGAGGAGCCGATTGACTTCGTCGCTAGAGAAAAACGTATTACTCACGGAATCCGACGCCAACATGGTGTCCTGGAGAAAGCCCTCCAGGTCGTTCTTGAACCACTCGTCGATCGGGGTGGCGAAGCCTCGCTTTTGCCGGTTGATGACCTCGTCGGGCAGCCAGTGATCGGCGGCGAGTTTATGGATGCGTTTGCCTTCGCGGCCCGACAGCTTGAGGTAGGTGGGTAGGCGCTCGATGAACTCGATGATCTCCACATCGAGCAAGGGCACCCGGGTCTCGAGCGAGTTCGCCATGGCGAGCTTGTCGCTGTAGAGCAACAGATCGTCGGGCAGCGACATGCGAGTATCGATGTAGGTCAGCTGGGCAAGGCCATCGAGATGGGCGACGTCTCTTTGCCAGTACCGCATCGGGCCGGCGACATCGACGTTATCGTGGTCGGTCAGCAGGTCGCCGTGGAGCACGTTGGTCAGTGAGTCGGCATCGAACACTTGGTGGATGTTTACAAAGCGGCTGAGGTTGTCGCGTTCGCCGAGCGACTCCGCAGCGCGACGCACTCGCGAGGCGTACACCGACGAGTCGGGCATGGCGTCGATCGCCCGCTTGGTAAGGCGATTGTTGATCGCCCATCGCACGTTCGGGGCGTACCGCTCGCCGAGATAGCGGGCGTACCCGGCCCACGGCTCGTCGGCGCCTTGCCCGGTGAGCACCACCTTGACCCGTTCGCGGGCGCCCTTGGTCAGCTGGTGGTAGGCAAAGGTCGATTCGCTCAACACCGGCTCTTCGAGATGCAACACCGAGGAGGTGAAGAAGTCGACGACGTCGTTCGACTGCAATGTGTAGGTGGTGTGGTCGGTCCCGAACAAGTTGCTGGTGACCTGGGCATCTTTGGTTTCGTCCCAGATGAAGTCGTCGCCAAACCCAATGGTGAACGTGGGCACCGGCCCGAGGCCTTGTTCGTTGTTGACCCGGCTCATCACGGCGGTGACCATGCCCGAGTCGACCCCACCCGACAGCAGCGACCCAATGGGCACATCGCTCATCATCTGGCGTTCGACCGCATTGTTCACCAGGGTTATGTACTCCTCGACGGCCGCCGCTTCGGTGATCTGATGATTGGGGTTCGGGACGGTGTTCCAGAACCGTTCGATCCGGCTGCCTCGGTGGTCGGCCACCAAGCGATGGCCGGGTCGAAGCTTGCGGATCGAGCGGAACAACGTGAGCGGCGACGGGAGGTAACCAAAGGTGAGGAGCACATTGAGCGCTTCTTCGTCGATCTCGCGAGGCACGGTCGGGTCGGCCAGGATCGCCCGCATCTCCGAACCAAAGACGATCCGGTCCCCGTCGTCGTGGTAGTAGAGAGGCTTGATACCCAAGTGGTCTCGGGCGAGCGTGAGCCGTTGGTTGGTTTTGTCCCAGACCGCGAAGCCGAACATGGCGTTGAGGTGGTTGGTGACCGACGGACCCCAACGGTCATAGCCGTGCACCAAGGTTTCGGTGTCGGCGTTGGTGACGAAGTTGTGGCCGTGGCGTTGAAGTTGGGTCCGCAGCGTTTGGTAGTTGTAGATCTCGCCGTTGAACACCACCACCGTCGAGCCATCCGCGTTGGCCATTGGCTGATGCCCGCCGTCGAGATCGATGATCGACAGGCGGCGAAACGCCAGGCCGACCCCGGCGTCGTTATGGAAGCCCTGATCATCGGGTCCGCGATGCACCATGGCCTCGGCCATTGCCTCGAGGAGGCGTTGGTCGACGGGCGGACGCTGGGCAGCGTCGCGGTAGTAGACGACGCCTGCTATGCCGCACATAGGCCGACCAGAGGAGCAGGGCTACTTTTCGGGGGGAGGATCACGCAAAAATCCGGTCTTGAGAGGCCAAAACACGTACTTCCAGTTGTACTAGCTCAACACTCTCCGTGAAAGCCCGCCACCAAGAGTGGCCACTGCGGGAAACCGATGATTGGGCGGTTCGCTAACACTTTGGGCGTCAGCCGTGGGAAACTAAAGGTTCTGGCGGGTTGGGCCGCTGGTGAACGGACTCTGCGAAATGCATGCTGAACCTCTAGATAACGAGCAACAAACGCCGCGAGTTTCTGCGGTGGTGTTGGCGGCGGGAAAAGGCTCGCGAATGAAGTCCGAACGCCCCAAACCGCTTCATGAGGTTTGTGGCCAACCCATGGTGCTGGCGGTCCTTCAGGCGGTGGCGAGCGCCGGGATTAGCCAGCTCAGCGTGGTCGTGGGCAGTGGTGCCGAACGAGTTATCAAGACCCTGCAAGACACGACGGCTGGGGGAGTTTTTGCTCGAGCCAATGTGTCGTTTGTAGAGCAGCCCCGCCAGCGCGGAACCGGCGATGCCGCAAGCGTTGGACTCACGGCGCTCGACGAACTCGACTACCTCGGCGACGACAACGACCACGTCCTGGTGGTGCATGGCGACCTTCCGCTCATCACCGAACACGTGGTGCGCGAAACGCTCGAACACCACCTCGATACCGGCGCCGCCGCCACCGTACTTTCGGTGCCGTCGGGCCCAGGCACCACGCTGCGGTCGCGGTTGGTGTTCGCCGACGATGGCGAACGGGTACTCGGCGTGCAGGCCGAAGGCGACAGCGACGAGTGTGCGGCCGGGGTGTATGTGTTCCGACGTTCGTTGCTCGCCCCGGCGATCCGTCGGACATCGCCCGAAAACTACCGAGGCGAATACGACCTCAACGATGTGGTGGCGGTACTCGCCGATGCCGGACACACCGTCAGCTCGTGGTGCACCGGCGACCCCGACGCGGTACGCAGCGTCAACACCCGGGCCGATCTCGCCGAAGCCGAGGCGTTGCTGCGCGACCGGATCAATCGGGCCTGGATGCAGGCCGGGGTCACGATCACCGATCCACTTCGCACCTACATCGATGCCGCGGTGGTGCTCGGTACGGGCATCATCTTGTGGCCCGGCACGATCCTGTCGGGTTGCACCGTGATCGGCGACAACGCCGAACTCGGACCCGACACCCACCTCACCGATTGCGCGGTCGGAACCGACGCCGTGGTTGTGCGGACCACCGGACGCGACGCTGAGATCGGTCCCGGTTCGACCGTCGGCCCGTTCGTGGTCCTCGAGCCCGGAGCCCAGATCGCTCCCAACAGCGTCACCGGATCGTTCGTCACCGCCACCAGCTCCGAGTAGCACCGCGTCAGGCCGGAATCCGCAGGCCCACCTAGTACCCGTGTCAGGGCCAGGGCCTACCATCGTTCTCATCGCCCGCCGCCTGCAATTGCCGAGGATGCTCACATGGAGCTCGTAACCAAAAAACACCTCTATCTCGTGAGCGGGCGAGCCAGTGCACCAATGGCCGCCGATATCGCCCATGAGCTGAGCGTGCCCCTCGGCGATGCGTCGCTCGACGATTTCGCCAACGGCGAGATCCACTGCCGCTATCAGGAGTCGATCCGCGGCACCGACGTGTTCATCATCAATACCCACGCCGCCCACGAAGACCGGTCGATCAACGACGCCATGATGGAACAACTCATCATGGTCGATGCAGCCCGACGGGCGTCGGCCAAGCGCATCACGGTGGTCGTGCCGTTCTACGGATACGCCCGCCAAGATCGCAAGGCGAGCGGACGCGAACCCATCACCGCCAAGCTGGTGGCGCAACTCTTTAAGGCCGCCGGAGCGAGCCGCCTCGTGTCGGTCGACCTGCACTCAAACCAGATCCAGGGCTTCTTCGATGGGCCGGTCGATCACCTCACGGCCATGCCCGTGCTGCTCGACTACCTGCGCGAACTCGGCCAAGACATCGTGATCGTTTCGCCCGATGCGGGTCGAGTGAAGGTCGCCGAGCGCTACGCGAAAGAACTTGGCGCCGACCTAGCGATCGTTCACAAACGTCGATCGGTGAATGCCAAGAATGCGGTCGAAGCCAAAGACGTGGTCGGTGAAGTCGACGGTCGGGTTTGTGTGCTGATCGACGACATGATCGACACCGGCGGCACGATCGTCGCCGGCGCCGAACTGTTGGTCGGAAAAGGGGCCACCGAGGTCTATGCGGCGTGCACCCACGGGGTGTTCTCCGGGCCGGCCGTCGACCGGATCAAGAACTCGCCGATCCGCAAGGTGGTCACCACCGATACCTTGCCGCTGCCCTCGGAGAAGCAGATCGACAAGATCGACGTCGTGTCGGTTTCGGCCATCTTGGCCCGTGCGATCCACGCCGTGTTCGAAGACACGAGCGTGAGCGAAATTTTCGGCGGCGATAACTACTCGTAGCCGTTGGGGTTCTGGCTCTGCCAGGCCCAGTGGTCGCGGCACATGTCGGCCATCGTTCGTTCGGCCTTCCATCCCAACATCGCTTCGGCCTTGGTGGTGTCGGCAAACACGATCGCCGCATCGCCATCGCGTCGGCCAACCACCTGGTGAGCGATCGGTGTTCCGACCGCCTCGCCGGCGGCGTTAACCACATCGAGCACCGACGAACCAGTGCCGGTTCCGAGGTTGACGATCTCGCAGGTGTCGGTTGCGTCGAGCGCCTTGAGCGCCGCCACGTGGCCATCGGCCAGGTCAACCACGTGGATGTAGTCGCGAACACAGGTCCCGTCGGGGGTGTCGTAGTCGTCGCCAAAGATCGACAACGAGTCCCGGCGCCCAACCGCTACCTGCATGGCGAACGGCATGAGGTTGTTCGGAACGCCCACCGGGTCTTCGCCGATCCGACCCGATTCATGGGCGCCCACCGGGTTGAAGTACCGGAGCAGTAGCCCGCTGCAGTCACGGGTGGACAAGATGTCGCGGATCATCTCTTCGGCGGTGAGCTTGGTGCGGCCGTAGGGGCTGATCGGCGCCACCGGTGTCGACTCGTTGACCGGTACTTCAGCGGGGTCGCCGTACACGGTGCAGCTCGAGGAAAAGACAAACTTTGTCACCGCCGAGTCGGCGATGGCGTCGAGCAGCGACAGCGTGCCCCCCACGTTCACCGACCAATACTTGTCGGGGTAGGCAACCGACTCGCCGACCGCTTTGAGCCCGGCGAAGTGGATGACAGCCGCCGGTTGGTGCTCGGCAACCACCTTGCGCAGCGCGTCGGTGTCTCGAATGTCGAGTTCGGCAAAGGCGATGGGCCGACCAGCGAGTTCGGCGATCCGGTCGAGGACCACGGCCTCGCTGTTATCGAAGTTGTCGACGCCGATAACGTCGTACCCAGACGCCAGGAGTTCGATGCAGGTATGGCTACCGATGTACCCGGTCGCCCCGGTGACCAGGACGGTATCGGCCGATGTTTGGTCGTTGCCTGAGCTACGTGGCTGATTCATGAGGTCAGGCTACCTACATTGTTGCGGTGACGATCTTGTGCCCAAGATGTTGCACTGAAGATGTCGCCTATGGCTTGTCGCGGCGGGTCCCAACATCGGTAAGATTGCTCTTCGTTCGAAATACTCTCTCGGAGCTTGGTCCACAATGGCTGCTGACATCCTTATCAAAACCGAAACCGGACGCGAGCAGGGCTCGTCGTCGAGCCGTCGGCTTCGCACCGAAGGCAAGGTTCCTGGCGTGGTTTATGGCCTCGACAAGGACCCCGTAGCGATCTCGGTCGAGTGGCCGGCCTTGCGGGCCGCACTCACCACCGACGCTGGCCTCAACGCCATCATCACCCTCGACGTCGATGGCGACAAGCAGCTCAGCATTGTCAAAGATATCCAACGTCACCCGGTTCGTCGCGACGTACTGCACGTCGACTTCATCCGAGTCGACCCGAACGCGGAGATCTCGGTCGACGTCCCGATCGTCCTCGTCGGCGAAGCCAAAGAGGTCGAAAACGCCAACGGCATGGTCGATCAGGCCATGTTCTCACTCACCGTTTGGTCAAAGCTGATGACCATCCCGACCGAAATCGAGGTCGACATCACCTCGCTCGAAGTTGGCGACTCGATCCGAGTCGAGAACGTTGCGCTGCCCGAGGGCGTTCGCACCGATGTCGATCCGGAAGATTCGGTTGCGATCGGTACCGTTACTCGCTCCACCCTTGAGGCGATCGCTGCTGAAGAAGCCGCCGAAGCCGCCGAGGGCGAAGAGGGCGAAGAGGGAACCGGAGACGGCGGAGGCGACGCCGGAGACGGCGACGGTGGCGACGACGCTGGCGACAGCGACGGCGAGTAGTCCACTACGTCGTGGCCTTCGGGCGCTCACGTCGAACCAAACATCAAGCAACCCCCACCGACCTGTTTGTGGTCGGGTTGGGCAACCCTGGTGAAAAATACGCCGGTACCCGACACAACGTCGGCGCCCAGGTGGTTGAACTGCTGGCCGAGCGCCATGGTGGTCGCCTGCGCGGAGGTAAGAACAACGCGCTCGCCGACGAGCTTCGTATCGGCGACCATCGAGTCGCTTTGGCGATTCCGCTGACGTACTACAACGAGTCGGGGCTGGCGGTTGCCGCCTTGGCTCGTCGCCACGGCATCGTCGATGGCGCCTGGGGCGCCCTGGTGGTAATCCACGACGAGATGGATCTGGAGCCGGGTCGTATCAAGCTCAAGTTGGGTGGCGGGCTCGCGGGCAACAACGGCCTGAAGTCGATCGTGTCGCACATCCACACCCAAGACTTCGCTCGGATCCGTATCGGGATCGGCAAGCCGCCCGGTAGCCAAAACGGCGCCGATCACGTGTTGCGTCGCCCGGGCAAGGCCGAGTCGGTCGAACTCGATATCGCCAAGCAACACGCCGCCGACGCTGTCGAGGCGATCCTCGCCAACGGCATGGATGCGGCGATGAACCACTACAACCAGTCCTCGTGAGACTCGCTGAACTTCCCGCGCTGCTGCGCGACGACCCGGCGATCATCGATGTGCTGGGTAAGCGAGACGCAAACCTCGCCGTACCCGAACCCGCCCGGGCTATTACCGTTGCCGCTCTCGCCCAGTTCAACGAGCGGCGCCCGATCGTGGTCGCCGTGCCGACCACCACCGACGCCGACCGGTTAGCCAACGACCTCAGCCACTTTCTTGGCCCTGACCAGGTGGCCAGCTTCCCGGCGTGGGAAACGCTGCCGTTCGAGCGGATCAGCCCCGGTGTCGAAACCATGGGTCGTCGCCTGCAGGTGCTGTGGGACCTTCGCGATCCCGAGCGCGCACCGCAGGTAGTCATCGCGCCGATTCGGGCGCTGATCCAGCGCCTGACGGTCGGCCACGACCAGAACGAACCGGTGATCATCGGCCACGGCGACCAGGTCGACCAGACCGAGCTGGTCGGCCAGTTGGTGGCGATGGGATACCACCGAGAAGGCCAAGTCGAGCACCGAGGCGAACTGGCGGTGCGTGGCTCGATCATCGATGTCTTCCCCTCGACCAGCGACGTCCCGTTCCGTATCGACCTGTGGGGCGACGAGGTCGAACGGCTCACCGAGTTTGGCGTCGGCGACCAACGCAGCACGACCTCGATCTCTGAACTCACGATCTTTCCGGCCCGCGAACTCCACCTCAGCCCCGAGGTGTGCGAACGGGCCGAGTCGCTCATCGCCAAAGAGCCGTGGGGTCGCGACCAGTGGCAACGACTCAGCGACGGCGAACAGTTCGACGGCATGGAGTCGTGGCTGCCGTGGTTGGTCGACCGCGATGAGGTGCTGTTCGACGTGGTGGGTGCCGACGGCATGGTGATGCTGGTCGAGCCCAAGCGCCTGCGCGACCGAGCCACCGACATCCTCGCCGAGGAAGCCGACCTCGCTCGTACGTTGGCCCGCACGTGGGGTGCCGTACCCGACGATGCCGACCCCGACGTCGAGCAATCGTTGCCCCGTCTGCATGTTCCCTTCGATCGGCTGCTGGCCAGCTGCGATGCGCCGGTCTGGACCTTGCCGCTCACCCCTGATGGCCCGGGTACCCCCGGCATCACCGCCAGTGGCTGGGACCCGGTCATCGGCGACGGTACGAGCTCGGCCAACCGGCTCACCAGCCTGCTCGACCGGGGGTACCGGGTGACCGTCGGCGCCGACGGTGCCGGTTCGGGTGCCCGACTCGAAACACTTCTTTCGGATCAAGGCGCCGACCTGATCTACGACAAAGATCACTCGATCGACCTCACCAAACCGGGTGGCCGGATCACGGTGGCGCCGCTCGAGCGCGGTGTCGTGTTGCCGTCGGCCGAGCTGGCGATCCTCACCGAAGCCGAGGTCACCGGCCGGCGCCGGGCCCACCGCAAGGCTCGCAAACGCAAGCGCGACGCGCAGGCATTCTTCGACGATCTCAAACCCGGTGACTATGTCGTGCACCAGCAACACGGCGTGTCGCGGTTTGCGGGCATGGTCAAGCGGGCGATCGGTGGGGTCGAGCGCGACTACCTGCTGCTCGAGTACCGCGGCAACGACAAGCTCTACATCCCGACCGAGCAAATCGACACCGTCCGTCACTACACCGGGGGCGACAGCCCCTCGCTCAACCGCCTCAACGGGTCGGAGTGGCAAAAGACCAAAGCCAAGGTGCAGAGCGCGGTCGAAGAGATCGCTCAAGAGCTCGTGGTGTTGTATCAAACCCGCATGTCGAGCAAGGGCCACGTGTTCCCGCCCGACACCCCATGGCAGACCGAACTCGAAACCTCGTTTCCGTTCCAGGAGACACCCGATCAACTGGCGGCGATCGCCGACATCAAATCCGACATGGAACGGGCGGCCCCGATGGACCGCCTCGTCGTCGGCGACGTTGGCTTCGGCAAGACCGAGGTGGCGTTGCGCGGAGCGTTCAAAGCCGTGCAGGACGGCAAACAGGTGGCGGTGCTCGTGCCCACCACCCTGTTGGCCCAACAGCACTTCCAGACCTTCACCGAGCGGATGGCCGGATACCCGGTACGCATCGAAGTCCTCAGTCGTTTCCTCACCAACGCCCAAGCCAAAAAGGTGATGCAAGGCGTGCGGGAGGGCGACGTCGACCTGGTGATCGGAACCCACCGCTTGCTCTCGGCCGACGTTGCCTTTAAAGACTTGGGCTTGTTGATCGTCGACGAGGAACAACGCTTTGGGGTGAGTCACAAAGAGGCGATCAAGACCCTCAAGACCAACGTCGACGTCTTGACCCTTACCGCAACACCGATTCCGCGAACCCTCGAGATGAGCCTCACCGGTATTCGCGACCTCAGTCTGCTCAACACGCCCCCCGCCGACCGCCAGCCGATTCTCACCTACGTCGGCGAGTACGACGAGCGGGCCGTGGCCGAATCGATTCGACGCGAGCTGCTACGCGAAGGCCAGGTCTTCTTCGTGCACAACCGGGTGATGGATATCGAGCACGTCGCGGCGTCGCTGCGCGACCTTGTTCCTGAAGCCCGAGTCGCCGTCGCCCACGGGCAGATGGACGAAGGATCGCTCGAAAAAGTGGTGATCGACTTCTGGGAAGGCGAATACGACGTACTGGTATGCACCACGATCATCGAGTCGGGCATCGACATGCCCTCGGTGAACACGTTGGTGGTCGACCGCGCCGACCTTTTGGGCCTCGGCCAGCTCCACCAGCTTCGAGGCCGAGTGGGCCGAGCCGGGCAACGGGCCTACGCCTATCTGTTCACGCCGCCCGACCGGATCCTTACCGAAGAAGCCTACGAACGGCTCAAAACCATCGGCGAAGCAACCGAGCTCGGCTCGGGGTTCAAGATCGCCATGCGCGACCTCGAAATTCGAGGGGCCGGAAACATGCTCGGCACTGGTCAGTCGGGCCACATCGCGGCGGTGGGCTACGACCTGTATTGCCAGATGGTTACCGAAGCGGTTGCCGACCTGAAGGGCGAAACGCCCGAGGTGCCGGTCGAGATCGCCATCGACCTTCCGGTCCCGGCGTTCTTGCCGGAGGACTATGTGACCCGTGAAGAGCACCGCCTCGAGGCCTACCGGCGCCTTGCCGCAGTCACGACCGACGAGGCGGTGGCCGATATTCGCTCCGAGTGGGAAGACCGCTTTGGCCCGCCGCCGGGTCCGGCCGAGGCGTTGCTCGACGCCGCTCGACTTCGGGCTAGAGCCCACCAGACCGGAATCCGCGACATCACCGTCACCAAGGGTCCCGGATTCGGCGGCCCGGCGTTTGTCGCCCGGGTGAGTCCGGTCGTTCTGCCGACCAGCAAACAGATTCGGGTCGACCGGCTGTACGGCGAGTCGGTCTACAAACCCGACCAAGAACTGTTGTCGTTGGCCTTCAAGCAAAAGACCGACCTCGTGACCCAGTTGGTGACCGCCTTGGCCGATCTGTTGCCCGACGAGGAACCCGCCGATGAAGATGACCAAGACTGAACTCCCGACACAGGGGAGTAGGGCTTTGGCGCTACGCTTTCACCCCGTGAAGCCTCGTATTTCCAAATCTGCCCGCTCGAGTCGGTCCGTTGCGTTTTGGACTCTCTGGATCGCGGTCGTTGCGTTGGTTGCTACCGCGTGCGGCACCGGAGTCGGAACCGGATCCGGTGCGGTGTCGGTAGGCGACGAAACGTTGTCGCGGGCCGACCTGACCGACTTTGCCCTCGAATGGCAGAACGTGGGCGCCGAAGTCCCGACCGAAGAGATCGCGCCGGACGCGCTGCGCCAAGGGATCGAGTTCTGGATTCAGACGACGGCGCTGGAGGCCGAACTCGGCGACGGCATCACCTCTCAGGACCGAGTCGCGGCCCAACAGTGGGCGGCCGAGAACTTCGCCAGCGTGGCCCAAGACTCTTCCTTTTATGACCGCCTCGTCGCATGGCGCTCCTCGCGCTTGGCCATTGGCCGCGACGTTGGTATCGCCCTCGAACCCTCCGAAGCCGAGATGCGCGAACGGCTCGAGATCATCAACACCAGCCAAGGCGAAACGGTCTGCGCGGCCCACATCTTGGTCGCTACCGCCGACGAGGCCGACTCCCTGTTCGCCGAAATTGAGGCCGGAGGCGACTTCGCAGCCTTGGCGCTGGCGTCCTCGCTCGACACCGGTAGCGCGCAGGTCGGCGGCGATCTCGGTTGTGCACCCCAAGGCACCTACGTCGGACCCTTCGACGAAGCGGTATGGGCGGGCGCCGACGGCGACCTGATCGGCCCGATCCAGACCGAATTCGGGTTCCACATCATCCAACATCAAGGGTTCGAGCTGAACGCCTTTGAGTTCGATGAGGTGCAGGGCGAACTCCGTCAGCTCTTGATCGATGAGCGCGAACAACAGGTCGATGAAGTGCATCGCCAGCGTCGGGTAGCTGCCAGCACCAACGCCAAGGTTGCCCTTGACCCTCGGTACGGAACGTTTGAGTCCGAGACCGGCACGATCTTCGCCCCGGAGGGCGCCGAGATCGAAGGCGCATCGACTCAAGAGCCCGGGGACGGATTCCTCACCGAGTAAGTTCTCGGTGGTGAATGCTCACGCCGTAGTCGATCATCGAATGCTTGAGGTTTTGGTCGCGTTCGACGCCGACCAGGTAGCTATCGACGTGGTCGATACAGCACTGCACGACCAGGGGTTCGCCGTGTTGCGCCCGGCCAACATTCATAACCGAATCGCCGCGGCCAACGGGGTCGATCTCGGATCGCTGTCGGGCGACGATGCCCGTCGGCTTCGGGTGCCGTACGTGGCGTCGAGTCACTGGACAGCGATGACCCAACAGCTGAGCAAACGCCGGGCGGTGTCACCTCGCGTTGCGGTGCTCGACCCGAACCTGTCGCTGTTTTTGCCGCTCTGGCAGCATCTGATGGCCGAGGCGCTCGTTCTCCACTACGACGATCCGGCCACGCCGCTCGGCGACGTGTTCGACGCCCATCTGGCGGCCGACCGATGAGCGCCACGGAACGCCAGGCCGCCGAGGTCGAGGCGCTTCGGGCCGAGGTGCGACTGCTGCGAGCCCAACTCGACGACGCCGAATCCGAGCTCGACCGGGTGCGAAAGCAGCTCCGCCGCCGGGTCGAGGCGCTGACGAGTTCGCAGGACTCGACAAACGACCAGCACGACCCATGAGTGCGGTCGTCGTCGGCGAGGCCACGCTGCCGGCCGACCTTGAGCATCTCACCTCGGGTGCCGCCGTGGTCGTGGTCGATGATCCGCTGGCCTTTCCCTTCGAGTCGCTGCCCAGCCCGCGACCCTTCGCATTGGCCCTGACCTTTGACGACCGAGAAACCGCCGACGACTTGTGGGCCCAGTTCGGCGAAGTTCTGTTCAGTCGGCTGGTGAGCCACGACATCGTGGCCGGACCAGCCGCCCTGATCGAGTTGCTCGAAGCGCGGACGGTTCTCGAACGCGAAGCCATGCTCGATGTGGCTGACCCGCAGTTGGCCGGCCGGTTTGACGAACGCATCGCATCGGTCGACGCAGCTGCGGTCGCCCACGAGGTAGACGTGCGCCGCGCCGTGGGCGCCATGGCGGGCCAGGCGATCGACGAAGTACCTGCCCAAATGACGCCGGTGCTCGGATGGGCCAACCCGGCGTCAGCCCGACTGGCGGGCGATGTGTCGCTGGCCTGTGAGTTGCTAAACGTGGCCGACGGCGGGCGATGCCACCTGGCGGTTGCTCAGCTCGAAGGCGGCTCCGCCGCCGAGGTCGAAGCGCTTTGGCGTCCGCTCTATCCCGGTGGCTCACTCGTTGTAGTTGCCCCGCTCGACTCGCCCGGCTCCTATGACCACCTCCTCGATATGGTCGCCACCGTTTCAGGCGGCCACGCGGTGCTGGCCGACGTCGCGACCACCAAGGTTGCACCGATGGTGGTCGTGCGGGTGCACAAGCTCGGACGGGACGCGCCGCAGTGAGCAACCACGTGTATGTCCTCGCCAACGATGTTGTGCCGGGTTCGTCGATGCCCGTGGCCGCTCCGGGACTCCGGGCCGCGGGCCTGGCAACCGGGCTGAAAGCTCATGGCATCGCCGCCACGTTGGTTACCCCGGTCGGTCGCGGGCCCACGCCGTGGCAAAGCCCGATCCCTGCACCGTCGCAGCCGGGCACCGCAGTTGTGCGACCCGTCGACATGGCGGACTTCTTTGCTGCCCGAGCACCGGCGACGGTGATCATCACCAACAGCAACCAGTACGAACGGGTTGCCGGCATCGATGGGCTCACCATCGTGTTCGACATGTTTGCCCCCAAGGTGCTTGAACTTGAGTGCGCTCGGCCGCCCGCATCGGCCGAAGCGATTGCCAAGCTTCGCCAACGCAAGGCCACGGCCCTCGCCGGATCGGACGCCTACATCGTCAACGGTGCGAAGAAGGTGCCCTATCTGCACGACTGGTTAGCCAAGGCGGGTGTCGACCCGGCGGCGTCGTTGATTGTGACCGTGAACATGGCGGTTCCGGTACGTCACCCCGAGACCTGGGTGCGTACTGGGGGTGCCGTTCGGCTTCTCGTAGCCGGCTACCAACAGCCCTGGAGCGCACCGGGCGAATGGCTCGAGACGGTCTATAGCCGGCTGAGCGCCGACATGCGGCTGTCGATCTTGCGCCCCCGGCACTGGGGGTCTCGAGGCGCGGGTCCAGGAAACGAGTCGGCCCCCGGTGCTCCCTATGCTCGGTGGGTCGACGTGTTGGGCGCGTCGTTGTTTGACGACTTCGCAGCGACGATCGCCGCCCACGACGTGGTGGTCGACCTGTTCGACGACACCGCCGAACGCCGGCTGGCGATGGTGACCCGGACCGTGGTCGCCCTGGCCAGCGGTGCACCGGTGATCCACCCGCCGTGGACCGAGGTATCGCCGTTGATCGAGTCCTACGATGCCGGTTGGTTAATCGAGCCCGCCGACACTGCGACGCTCAAGGCGGTACTCCACGAAATCGCTACCGCGCCCGACGTTGTCGCGGCGAAGACCGCCAACGCCAAGCGGCTAGCGGAAGCGACCTTTGCTCCTGCGGCGGCCGCCGAGCCGCTCGTCGAACTCCTCACCACGCTCGACGAGAGGACGCCATCGTGACCTCGTTGACCGGGCAAAGGGTCCATGTGGTGACCCCGCACTACAACCCCCGGGGTGGCGTCATAAAGCTGCTCGACTACGCCGATCACTGTGCTCGATCCGGCGCCGACGTGGTGGTCTACAGCTCGGACCACGCCGATCCGGGCATTGCGCTGTTCGGTGTCGATCGGTTCGAAGGGATCTTTGACCGGATGCGCTTTGAGCAACACCTCGACCTCCCGATCGAACCCGACGATCTCGTGTTGTTCACCTGGCCCCGCGACTACCTCGAAATTGCGAAGTGTGCGCCGGCCGGATTCGACCAACGCCGCTTCGTCCACATGGTGCAGAACACCCAGAACGCCAACGTGGGGTTCACCCGAGGCTACGGACGACGGCTGCTGCGGATGGCGATTTCGCGGATCTCCGTGAGCGACGAGGTAACCGAAGAGATCGCGCCGTTGGTGCCCGCCGAGATGCCGTTTCGCACGGTTGCCGAGGGACACGACTGGCAGTACTTTCGCCCGCCGTCGCGCCAGTGGCCGGCGACGGGGGAGCGGCCGATCCGGGTCGGGTTCGTCTCGTGGAAAAGCGTGCGTGGCCACGACGTGGCTGCTCGGTTCGGTAACGACGACCGGTTTGAGTTTCGGGCGATCGACGACGTCGCCGGCTGGCCGCAACTGCGCGAGCTCTACCAATGGTCCGACGTGTTCCTCGGCCTGCCGATGACCCAAGAAGGGTTTTACATGGTCGGCTACGAAGCGATGGCGGCTGGGGCGATCGTGGTGGTTTCGGACGCTGAAGGGAACCGGGCGTACTGCGATTTCGGGCAGAACTGTGTCGAGGTCGGCTTTGATGACGCCGAGGCATACGCTCAAGCGCTCGAAGCTCTGAGCAGAGCCTCGGCCGAGGAGATCACGACCATGCGAAACCGAGCCTACGAAACCGTCGAACGGTTTGACCTGGCGACCGAACGGGCCGAGGTCGTCGACTTCATGGCCCAACTCGCCAAATCCGTTGGACCGGCTCTGTGACCGACCTCATCGTGGTTGGGTTAGGCCCAGCCGACGCCAAACTCGTCACCACCGAAACCGCCGACCTGCTGACCGGTGCGGCCACCGTCGTGCTGCGCACCCGTCGTCATCCGGCCGCCGATCTGGTGCCCGACGCACCATCGTTCGACGACGTGTACGAGTCGGCCGAGTCGTTTCGCGAGGTGTACCAGACCATCGTCGACCGGTTGGTCGACTTGGCGAGCGAGGCAGATGAGCCGGTCGTGTACGCCGTACCCGGATCACCCAGCGTTGCCGAACACACCGTCGAACTGTTGTTGGCCGACGACCGAGTGCAGGTCGATGTCCGGCCTGCGCTGTCGTTTGCCGACCTGGCCTGGACCCGCCTGGGTATCGACCCGCTGGCCGAAGGGGTGAGGATCGTCGACGGGCGAAACTTTACCGTCGACGCCGCTGGCGAACGCGGTCCGCTACTGGTGGCCCAATGCGATCAGCCGCACGTGTTGAGCGACATCAAGCTGGCGGTCGATGACCCCGGTGATCTTGAGGTCGTGGTCATCCAACAGCTCGGCTTGCCCGACGAGCAGATCTTCACCGTGGGCTGGAACGACCTCGACCGCGAGGTCGAGCCTGACCATCTGACCTCGGTGTTTATCCCGAAGATGGCGGCTCCGGTTGCCCCAGCGTTTGCTCGGCTCGCCGAGATGATGCATCGCCTGCGCCAAGAGTGCCCTTGGGATTCGGCCCAGACCCACGAGTCGCTTCGGCGGCACCTACTCGAAGAGACCTACGAGGTACTCGAAGCGATCGACGCGATGTCGTCGACCGATGAACCCGACGAGGAGCCAGCGGTCGAGCTGCTCGCCGAAGAGTTGGGCGACCTGTTGTTTCAGGTCTTTATTCACGCCGAGCTGGCCGCCGAGGCGGGTCACTTCACTGTGGCCGATGTCGCTACGGGTATCTATGACAAGCTGTACGTGCGTCACCCGCACGTGTATGGCGACACAGGCCAGCCCGAGTCGGTCGACGACCTGTTGGTCAACTGGGAACAGCAAAAGGTCGCCGAGAAGAGCCGCGAATCGATGATGGACGGTATCCCTGCCGAGATGCCGGCGCTGTTGTTTGCCAGCAAGATCCAAAAGAAGGCCGAAGCGAGCGGTGATCCGGTCGAGGTCGACGATGCGAGCAAGGCGGATCTCACCACCGAGGTTGGCGTGGGCCGAGCGCTCATGGCCCTGGTCGACACCGCCCGTGCGAACGAGATCGACCCCGAGCAGGCACTGCGGATCGCGGCCCGAGCCGCCGAGGCGACCTTCCGCACGCGCGAAGCGGCCAACCGCTCGTAGAACCAGCACGAACCACGGTCGAACTTGGGTTGTTCGCCGATAAACTCAAGGCTTCCCGTCCGGTCATCTGGCCACCTCGCACCCTCAGGATTTCTGTCATGAGCCAAATCGAACTCGTTCACGCCCGAGAGGTCCTCGATAGTCGAGGCAACCCCACCGTCGAAGTCGAGATCGGTCTCGACTCGGGGGCGTTGGGTCGAGCCTTGGTTCCTAGCGGTGCGTCGACCGGCCAGTTCGAAGCGGTAGAGCTTCGAGACGGCGGCGAGCGTTACCTGGGCAAAGGCGTGCTCACCGCGGCGGGCAACGTGAACGGCGAGATGGCCGACGCGATCTTGGGCTTGGATGCCCTCGACCAGCGAGGCCTCGACCACGCACTGATGGCCCTCGACGGCACCCCGAACAAAGCTCGACTCGGCGCCAACGCCATGCTCGGCATCTCGCTGGCTGCCGCCCGCGCCGCCGCGATCGAACTCGACATGCCGCTGTACCGCTACGTCGGCGGCGCCAACGCCCACGTGCTGCCGGTGCCGATGATGAACGTGCTCAACGGTGGCGAACACGCCGACAACAATGTCGACCTTCAAGAGTTCATGCTGATGCCTATCGGTGCGTCGTCGTTCTCCGAAGCACTGCGTTGGGGCGTCGAGACCTACCACACCCTCAAGGGCATCCTTCAGGAAAAGGGCCTGTCGACCGCGGTGGGCGACGAAGGCGGCTTCGCCCCCGACCTCGGATCGAACGAAGAGGCGCTTCAACTTCTGGTCGACGCCATCACCAAGGCCGGGTTCACGCCCGGCGACGACATTTCGTTGGCCCTCGACCCCGCAGCCACCGAGTTCTACAAAGACGACAAGTACGTGTTGTCGGCCGAGAACCGGTCGTTGTCGTCGGAGGAAATGGTTGCGTACTTTGTCGACCTGGTCGACCGGTACCCGATCGTTTCGATCGAAGACGGCATGGATGAAGAGGACTGGGACGGCTGGAAGCTCATGACCGACGAGCTGGGCTCGAAGTGCCAGCTGGTAGGCGACGACCTGTTCGTCACCAACACCGAACGCCTGTCGCGCGGCATCGAAACCGCCACGGCCAACTCGATCCTGGTCAAGGTCAACCAGATCGGCTCGCTCACCGAAGCGCTCGAAGCGGTGGGTATGGCCACCGCGGCCGGCTACACCTCGGTGATGTCGCATCGCTCGGGCGAAACCGAAGACAACACGATCGCCGACCTGGCCGTTGCCACCAACTGCGGCCAGATCAAAACCGGCGCACCGGCTCGTAGCGACCGGGTCGCCAAGTACAACCAGTTGCTACGCATCGAAGACGATCTCGGCGAAGCCGCCGTCTTCCGGGGCGCTTCGGCACTTGCAGGCGGCAAGTGAGCCGTCGCACCATCACGATTCCTGCAGCGCTGCACCCGCGGCGGCTGGCGTGGACGGCGCTCGTGCTGATGACCATCGCCGTCGCGATCTGGTTCATCTTGGTGCCGGCGAAATCGCTCTACGAGCTGCGCAGCGAAGTTGAGGATCGCCGAACCGAACTGGAACGGCTGCACCAAGATACGGTCCAGCTCGAGCAGCGGATCGTCGACCTTGGGACCGACCAAGAGATCGAGCGGATCGCCCGCTCGGAGTACAACCTGGTCTACCCAAACGAAGAGGCCTACGCCGTCCTGCCACCTCCGCCGGTCGAAGACGACCCCGAAGCCACCGACCCCACCAACTAGCCCCAGGAATTTCGCGCCAGACGGCCGCAGAGCGGGTCATCCACGATCAGAAATTTGAGATTCGGGGTTTTCGGCAGATGAACACGCCAGTTCGGGTTCGAACGGTGAGCACGCCGTCGACTGTTTGCTCAGCCAAGTGGGCGCCGATGGCCACCCGCTGAGCGGCCGAGGCCCGTTCGCCGGGCGGGAAGGAACAGCAGTACGCGGTCGCGTCGTGGACCTTGGTGATCGTCAGGTCGTTGTCGTAGGCGTGCCAGGTGATTTCCGCGAAGGATGTCCGCAACAGCCGCTCGCCCGAGTCGATGCCGAACACGTCGTACAGGTCGTTGGTCTGCGGCCCAAACACCGCAGCCACGGCGTCGGTGATCGTATCCATGTGACCGTGGCCGTTGGTCGAGGCGACCAACACACCTTCGGCTCGCAGCACCCGGGCCATTTCGGCCACCGCCCGAGCCGGGTCGGGCACGTGATACAGCATGTGGTTGGCGATGACCAGGTCGAAGCTTGCGTCGGGAAATGGCAAGTGTTGCACGTCGTGTTCGGCGCCACTGACGTTGGCGAACCCGTGGCTGGTCGCATGTTCGACCGCCGCCGAGACCATGCCGGGCGAGAGGTCGGTCAGAGTGAGCGAAAGATCCTTCAGGGCGAACCGGTTTTCCCAGAACCGGCCAGACCCGCAACCGCATTCAAGTACGTCTTTGGTGATCGGCCAGTCCACGAGCCCGGCGACGAAGTCGGGGAACGCCTCCGCCGCACCGGAATACAACCGGTGCAGGTTGGTGCGGATGTCGAGCTTGGTTTGGTCGACGTACTGTTCGTCACGAAGGTACGCCTGGTCGCCGCCGCCAAAGGCCGATCGGTTCGTCATCAACCCGACCCTAGCCACCGAGGGCGGAAACGATCGGATCGCCTCGCACGAGTAGAGTAAGGCGAATGACTAGTCTTCCGGCCGCCGAAAATCTGGCGGCAGCGTTCGCCGCCGCGGGTACCGATATCAGCTTTGGTGTGCCCGGCGGCGGGCCGAACCTCGACGTGGTGGGCGCACTTACCGCCAACGACATCCGGTTTGTGCTGGCCCATCACGAAACGGCGGCCTGCATCATGGGCGCCACCTACGGGTACTTGCGCGACCAGGTCGTGCCGGTGTTGGTCACCAAAGGCCCCGGTGCCGCATCGGCGGTCAACGGCGCAGCCCAGGCCACCCTCGACCGTTACCCGCTGGCGCTCATCACTGACTCGGTTCCCGCTTCGCTGGCCGAACGGGTGGCGCACCAACGGCTCAACCAGCGGGCGATGCTTTCCGCCGTTGCCAAAACCTCGGTGTCGTTCGGCGCGACGAGCACGGTTGACGATGTGACCGAATTGCTGAGCTTCGCCCAACGAAGCCCGGTGGGGGCCGTGCACTTCAACTACGACAACATCGGCACCCCCTCGGGGTTTGAAACGCCACCGATTCCCGAGCCGATCCACTCGCGCAAGAACGTCACCAACCGCTGTTTGGGGGCCGACCGTCCGGTCATTATCTGTGGACTCGGCGCGGCGGCAGCAGGCCCCGAGCTCGGCACCACGCTCCAAGAGTTCGCGGCACCCATCTTCACCACATACCAAGGGATCGGCGTCATCCCGACCGAACACCCGCTGTGCGCTGGCCTCTTCACCAACGGTCTCGCCGAACGCTCGATGCTCGAACAGGCCGACCTCATCATCACCATCGGCCTCGACCCGGTCGAGCCGATACCCGCATCGTGGAACTACACCGCGCCTGTCATCTCGCTCGCCACCCACCCGACCGCCGATCCGTACTTCCCGATCGACGCCGAGTTGATCGGCGACCTGGCCGACCTGGCCAATCAGCACCTCGTGGCGTCGCACTCTTGGCCCGCCGAGTCGGGAGCGATCTACCGCAAAGCAGCCCGAGAGGCGCTCACGCCAGTCCACGAAGAAGAAGGGTTCTTTGGTGCGGTCGACCTTGTCACCACCGCCGCGGCGGCGATCCCGCCGAACCTCACCGTTACGGTCGACTCCGGTGCTCACTTCCTCGCGGTCATGCCGTTCTGGCCAGTGGCCGAACCGAAACGACTGCTGATCTCCAACGGCCTCGCCACGATGGGCTTTGCGATCCCGGCCGCCATCGGCGCCGCGCTTGCTCGCCCGGGCGAACCGGTCTTGGCCTTTGTGGGCGATGGTGGTTTGGGCATGACGGTTGCCGAGCTCGAGATCATCGCCCGGCTAAACCTGCCGATCACGATCGTGGTGTTTAACGACTCTTCACTCAGCCTCGTCGGCATCAAACAGCGCGAAGGTCAAGGCGACCTCTCGGCGGTCAAGTACCACGAAACCGACTTCGCCAAAGTCGCCGAAGGGTTTGGCTTGGAAGCCCACGCCGTGACCACCCCGACCCAACTCGAAGGTGTCTTGTCGGCGGGTTGGTCGACGCCGCGGTTGATCGACGCCCGCATCGATCCGGTCGATTATCCCCACCTGATCGCCGTCACACGGGGCTAACCCGGCGCCGGCTCGCGAACCTGAGGCGATGACTTCTTGCGCTCGGACCGCCGTGGGCTAAGTTCTCCCCGATAGATCTCAAACAAAAGGGGAGCCAAGTGCAGGTCTCGATGAACGTCAATGGGGGCGCTCAGTCTCACGACGTTGAACCGCGAACGTTGCTGGTGCATTACATCCGCGAGAACTGCGGCCTAACCGGAACCAACGTGGGCTGCGATTCCTCGTCGTGTGGTGCGTGCACCATCCACGTCAACGGTGAAGCCGTGAAGTCGTGCACGATGCTTGCGGTCCAGACCGAGGGCGACGAGATCACCACCATCGAAGGGCTCGCCGACGGCGAAACCCTCCACCCGATGCAGCAGGCGTTCCACGAGTGCCACGCCCTGCAGTGCGGCTACTGCACCCCCGGCATGGTCATGGCGGCCGTGTCGTTGCTCGACGAGCAACCCAACGCCAACGAAGCCGAAGTACGCGAAGGCCTCGAAGGCAACCTGTGCCGCTGCACCGGCTACCACAACATTGTCAAAGCAGTGCTTTCGCTTTCGGGAGGTGACAAGTGATCCCCGCATCGTTTGATTACAAGCGTGCCGGTTCGGCCGAAGAAGCCATCTCGCTTCTCGGCGAATACGGCGACGACGCAAAACTTCTCGCCGGTGGTCACTCGTTGGTGCCGCTCATGAAGTACCGCCTCGCCGCTCCCGCGGTCATCATCGACATCGGCAAGGTCGCCGACCTTTCCTACATCAACGACGGTGGCGACCACATCGCGATCGGTGCGCTGACCCGCCACCGCGATATCGAGATCAGCGAGTTGGTCAACAGCCAGATTCCGTTGCTCGCTGCGGCAACCCGCAACGTGGGCGACCCTCAGGTTCGCCACCGCGGAACCATCGGCGGTTCGGTTGCCCACGGCGACCCGGCCTCAGACACCCCGTCGGCCATGCTTGCGCTACGGGCGACCTTTGTGGCCACTGGTCCGAACGGCTCGCGCGAGATTGCGTCGGACGACTTCTTCTCGGGCTTCCTCGAAACCGCGTTGGCCGACGACGAACTGCTCACCGAGATCCGGATTAACAAGGTCCCCGACGCCAAGTTCTCGTTCCAGAAGTTCAACCGTCGGGCCCAAGACTGGGCAATCGTCGGCGCTTCGATCCTGGTCAACGGGGCCGACACCGGTGTTGGACTGGTCAACATGGACAGCAAGCCAATCCGTTCGGCCGCGGTCGAGGCCGCGGTTGCGTCGGGTGCAACGGCCGCCGATGCCGCTGAACAGGCTGCTGAGGGCGTCGAGCCCCCGGCCGATCTCAACGCCAGCGTCGAATACCGTCAGCACCTGGCCCGGGTCCTCACCCGGCGTGGTCTGTTGGAGTCGGGCGTTTCTTGATCCGGGCCCTAACCTTGGCCGCAATGGATCAGCGACATGTCATCTAATCCCGCGAGTGTTGCGTCGGTCGACGAACTGACCGAGCAACTCAGCGCGCACGATTACCTGGCCGATGAAGGTCTGGCGACGGCGATCTTTTTGGCGTTGTCGCTGGAACGGCCGCTGCTTCTCGAAGGTGAAGCGGGCGTCGGAAAAACCGAAGTAGCCAAGGTTCTCGCTCGCTGGTTGGGCGGCGACCTCATTCGCTTGCAGTGTTACGAGGGCATCGACGTTCACCAAGCGGTGTACGAGTGGGACTACACCCGCCAATTGCTGCACCTGCGGACCGCTGAGGCAACCGGCGCGGCCACCGCGACCGGTGCCGACGATCTCGAAGGCGAGCTGTACTCTGAACGGTTCCTCATCCGTCGTCCGCTGCTCGAGGCGATTGCGCCCCGTGAAGGTGAGCGTCCGGTATTGTTGATCGACGAAGTCGATCGGGCCGACGATGAATTCGAAGCGTTCTTGCTCGAAGTGCTGAGCGAGTACGCCATCACGGTGCCCGAGCTCGGCCGTTTCACCGCCGATCAACCGCCGGTGGTGATCATTACCTCCAACCGAACCCGCGATGTGCACGACGCCCTCAAACGGCGGGCGCTGTACCACTGGGTCGAGCACCCAGACTTCGACCGCGAAGTCGCCATCTTGGCCCTCAAAGCACCGAACGTTTCGTCGACCCTCGCTCGCCAGGTTGCCGCGGCCACCGCCGAAATTCGGTCCTATGGCCTGTACAAGCCGCCGGGTGTCGCCGAGACCATCGACTGGGCGCAGGCCCTGCAACTCGTCGGGGCCGACGACATCACCGTCGAAGGAGCCGACTCGACGTTGGGCGCGTTGCTGAAGTACCGCGAGGACCAACAGCGGGTTCGAGGCGTGGGCCTTGACGAAGTGGTCGCCAAAGCGCTCAAGATCACCGGCTAACGGCTCATGACCGCCACCCCGATCGAGACCGACTTTGGGTTTGAGCACTTTGCCATTGGGTTCGTCGACATCCTCCGTCGCTCGGGGCTAGTGGTACCGGTCGGACGAACGCTGACCTACATCGATGCCCTGGCCGCGGTAGGGATCGCCAACGAACGCGACGTGTACTGGGCAGGGCGGGCGACCCTGCTCGATCGGCCCGAGGACACCCTGTTATACGACGCAGCCTTCCGCTACTGGTGGCTGCAGGATTCTCGGGCCTTGCGCGACGAAGCGGTCGAGATCGAAACGGTCACCGTTGCGGTCGACGAAGAAGACGACGGCACTGACGAGCCCGATGGGCAAGACGGCGAACAAGACCACGACGGCGATATCCAAGAGGTTCGCTTCAGTGCCGCCGAAGTGTTGTCGAGCAAAGACTTCGCCGAGTGCAGTGAAGCGGAGTTGGCCGAGATCTTCGCCTTGATGGAGGTGCTCTCGATCGCCGGACCGTTTCGGGAATCGCGCCGCCAGAAGCGAACCAACCGTCGCCAACGCCCCGACCTTCGGCGGACCGTTCAGCTTGCGCTGAAGTCGGAGGGGGAGCCGATTCGTCGAGCCTTCGTCGCCCACGGCGAACGGCCCCGGCGCATCGTGTTCCTGCTCGACGTGAGCGGTTCGATGGAGGCCTACGCCCGCACCTTGATCCGCTTTGTGCACGCGTCGGTAATCGGACGGGGGAGAGTCGAAGCCTTCACCCTCGGCACCCGGCTCACCCGCCTTACCCGCGAACTTTCCTCCCGCAACCCCGACGCCGCCCTGTTGCGGGCCAGCGCCGCGGTGGCGGACTGGTCGGGCGGAACTCGACTGGGGGAAAGCCTCGGCCTGTTCAATGACGAGTGGGGCCAGCGGGGCATGGCACGCGGTGCCGTGGTGGTGATCCTCTCCGACGGTTGGGACCGAGGCGACCCAGAGGTCATGGCCGAGCAGATGGCTCGCCTGCACCGCGTCGCCCACAGTGTGGTGTGGGTCAACCCCCTCAAAGCCTCACCCGGCTACGCCCCCCTCGCCGCCGGAATGGCCGCCGCCCTACCCCATATCGACCAATTCATCGAAGGCCACTCGGTAGATTCCCTCCACAACCTCGCCCGAGTACTCCTTCACTAGGTTCCGCCTTCGCCACTGTTGCTTTGTTCCGCCTGCGGCTCCACGCCTTCGGCATCGGACTCAGCCGACATCTCGGTCTTGCTAGCGCGGCGACCCGACTCCGACTCTTTCTGTTGGCCTGCGCCCAGCGCTGGCACTCTCTGTCGGTTTGGACCACACCCTTAGCGCCCCGGGGCTTTGGCCTTCGGTAGGTAGCGCGCCGTCTTCGGTACGAGTGAAGAGGAATATCGGTTCGCGCCCTCGACCGGCACTCGGACTAGACGTGCAAGGGCCTTCGTGGCCCCGGAACGACCTGCACGGAGTGCAGGTACTCAGGCCCCGAACTACCGGGTTCGGAGTCAACGGCGGGTGCGTCGCGAAGTGCCCGCTCAGCCCTAGTAGGACTGAGCGAAGGCGACGCGGTGCCCGAAGTACCGACGTAGCGCGGTCACGTGCCTACTCTCCGCTACTGGAGCCTGGCACTGGAGCCTGGCACTGGGTCGGTCTCAGCCCTGACGGGCTTCGATCCTTATGGAGTTTCCGGTTCCGCTGCGCTCCACCGAAAACGTCCCTTGCGCGAAGCAAAGCCCCTGAGTTGCGCAGCAACTCGTTAAGGGCTTCGGCCGCCCTAGCGGTCGAAACCGACCGGCACTGGAGCCTGCGGGTTCTAGGAGACGCCGAAGACTAGTCGGGCGGCTGCTAGGTCTTGGAGGGCCATGCCGGCGGACTTGAAGAGGGTTATCTCTTCGGCTGACTCTCGGCCTGGATGCGTGCCGTCGATCAGGTCGACCAGTTCGGCTTCGATGTCCTCCGCGCTGATCACCCCCGCCTCGAGCGGTTGTCCGAGATCGCCCGCCAAAACGCCGTCCTCGCGAGTGTCGACAAAGATTCGGGCCCGGCGCACCGCATCGTCGTCGGACTCTCGCATCGCCAAGGTGAACGCCCCGATCAAGTCGACATGGGTACCGGGCTGCAAAAGAGCGCCCTTGATGAGTGGGGTGGTCGATCCGGTGACCGCCGAGATCACGTCGGCCGCCGCCACGCTTGTGTCGAGGTCGGTCGAAACGGTTGCCGGTAAACCAAGCGCAACGAGCTGGTCGACCACCTCGGTCGCTTTGGGCTCTCGGCGACCCCACACCTCGATCGTTTCGTAGTC
>CALHTF010000104.1 GCA_938038815.1 uncultured Acidimicrobiales bacterium
CAGTGCCAGGCTCCAGTGCCAGGCTCCAGTGCCAGGCTCCAGTGCCAGGCTCCAGTGCCAGGCTCCAGTGCCAGGCTCCAGTGCCAGGCTCCAGTGCCAGGCTCCAGTGCCAGGCTCCAGTGCCAGGCTCCAGTGCCGGTCAGGTCTTCGGTCCTGACGGACCTACGATCCTTAGCGAGTTGCTCCGCAACTCGGAGCTTGCCTGCGCGAGGGACGTTCTAGATCAGGACTTGGGGTATTGCGCCTGCTGCTTGGAGTCGTTCGTCGATCACTTTGCTTAGGGCGGCGATGCGATGGCTTGGGACCTGCGGGTACAGGTGATGCTCGAGGTGGTAGGTCATGCCGAGGGTGAGCCGAGGGATCACGATGCCCCGAATGGTGCGGGCCGAGTTGAGGGCGCCTTCGTCTTCGCTGCCGTGGAGCCAGGTAACCGACACGAACGGGAAGACCCAGCTAAAGAGTACGACGGTGAGTACCCAAAATCCGAAGACAGGAACCTGCCGGCCGATCACCAGAGCAGCGGTGATCGCCGCGAGGCTAAGTACCGCCTCAACGGCGATCCAGCGGCGCAGTCCGGGGCGGTTCTTCCAGGCCCAGCAGGCGAGGAAGTGGCGATACATCGGCCCCTCCACCAGCGCCCGGATCGGACCGAACTGTTCGAGGTAGGCCTCCGGGTCGTTCTCGGGAGTACCTGCTCGGTGATGCTGTTGGTGGGTAACCCGCAACACGTGGCCGGCTTCGCCCACCAGGCCGGCGGCCGCCATCAAGGCAAGGTCGTTCGCCCGACGTCCAAGGCCCAGGTTGCGATGCATCAGGTCGTGCACGCACACGATGGCGGTTGCGTAGGCGACCACGGTGCACACGAGCGCCGGAATCCACCAGCCGATCGACGCGAACATCACATACAGAGCCAAGGCAGCGAACGGGCGGCCGAGGGTGATGCAGCGACGCACCGCGTTGGTGGAGACGAAGTCGTCGTCGAGTTCGCTCAGGCGAGGCAGCCCGACCTTGGCGGGGCGGGTGAGCGGCGACGGCGTGGTGTCGACGGGGGTTTCGATTCGGTCGACGGGGTGGGTGAACAATTTGAGCATGTGCTCAATATGTTTGAGCGACTGCTTAAATGTCAACAAGAATGTCGCGAAATAGGCCAAAAGGCCCACAGCCCCGCTCCCAACGGGAGCGGGGCTGTGATCTGACACACAGAAAATTTCAAACGGGGTCAAGCCCCGCCACTACCTAGTAACGGTAGTGATCTGGCTTGTACGGGCCTTCGACCGGAATACCGAGGTAGTCGGCTTGGTCTTGGCTGAGCTCGGTGAGGCGAACACCCAACGCATCAAGGTGCAGGCGGGCAACCTTCTCGTCGAGGGTCTTCGGCAGAACAACGACCTCTTTGCCATAGGACTCTGCATTGGCGTGCAGTTCCATCTGAGCCAGCACCTGGTTGGTGAAGCTGGCGCTCATGACGAAGCTGGGGTGACCGGTTGCGTTACCGAGGTTGAGCAAACGACCTTCGGACAACACGATGACCGAGTGGCCGTCGGGGAAGACGTACTCGTCGACCTGGGGCTTGATGTTGACGTGCTGGACGTCGCTCATCTTCTTCAGGCCAGCCATGTCGATTTCGTTATCGAAGTGGCCGATGTTTCCGACGATCGCCTGGTGCTTCATCTTCGCCATGTGATCGGCGAGGATGATGTCCTTGTTGCCGGTCGAGGTAATGAAGATATCGGCGGTGTCGACAACGTCTTCAAGGCGCACAACCTGGTAACCCTGCATCGCAGCCTGAAGGGCGTTGATCGGGTCGACCTCGGTTACAACAACGCGAGCACCCTGGCCACGCAACGAGTCGGCGCAACCCTTACCAACGTCACCGAAGCCAAGAACACAAGCGGTCTTTCCGCCGATCATGACGTCGGTTGCTCGGTTGATGCCATCGATGAGGCTGTGGCGGGTTCCGTAGAAGTTGTCGAACTTCGACTTGGTTACGGCGTCGTTGACATTGATCGCCGGGAACAGAAGTTCGCCCGAGTCGCGCATCTGGTAGAGGCGGTGAACACCGGTGGTGGTTTCTTCGGAAACGCCACGGATCTGCGGAGCGATGCGGTGCCAGGTTTCGGGATCTTCGGCGTAGATCTCTTTGAGACGAGCCAAGAAGAAGTGCATTTCCTCGGGGTCGTCGTCGGTCGGGTCGGGAACGCCGCCGGCCTTTTCGTACTCGAGGCCCTTGTGGACCATCATCGTGGCGTCGCCACCATCGTCGAGGATCAGGTTCGGGCCTTCACCGTTGGGCCAAAGAAGGATCTGGCTGGTCGCCCACCAGTACTCTTCGAGGGTTTCACCCTTCCAGGCGAACACCGGAACACCCTTGGGGTTCTCGACGGTACCTTCGGGGCCAACCGCAACGGCGGCGGCTGCGTGGTCCTGGGTGGAGAAGATATTGCACGATGCCCAGCGGACCTCGGCGCCGAGGGCGGTGAGGGTCTCGATAAGAACACCGGTCTGGATCGTCATGTGGAGCGATCCGGCGATCTTTGCGCCCTTGAGAGGCTGCTCGTCACCGAACTCGCCGCGGAGAGCCATGAGTCCTGGCATCTCGTGTTCGGCCAAGGAGGTTTCCTTGCGGCCAAAGCCGTTGAGATCGATATCCGCGACCTTGAAGTCGTTACTCATTTATTGGTACCTGTTGCGCTTTCTGACTTGGGCGCTCCCCGGCCGCAAAGAGTCGGCGGGACGCGCAAAATGAAGGGAAGTGAAACCAGGGCTGGGGTCAACTGACACCATACGCAACAGCCCAACTACGAAGTGTAGAGCACAATTACGAGTTCCACCCTGTCCGAATCGGCAGAGAACTCGTGGTCGTGAGTCTTTTGGCCTACTTGTTGCCTAGGCCCGCAGGACTAGGCCTCAAAGGTCAGTGAGATGCCGTCGGCCGCCGCTTTTTCGGTGAGGCGAGTGGCCTCGGCGTCGTCGACGGTTTCGGCTTCGTCGATCAACATGACCGGAATGCCGTCTTTGATCGTGTACCGGCGCTTGAGACGCGGGTTAAACAGCGAGTCTTCGTCCTCGAAGTAATACAGCGGGCCCTTATCTTCGGGGCAAGCAAGGATTTCGAGAAGGCGACTATCGAGCGACATTCCGAGAGTTTAGAACAACGCCTTGACTTCGGCGACCTTGGCGGCGACCTCTTCGTCGGTCGCTGCTTCGAGGTTGAGACGCAGCAGCGGTTCGGTGTTGGAGGCTCGCAGGTTGAACCACCAGTCGCCGAAATCGACGGTGAGGCCGTCGAGACGGTCTTGGTCGGCGTCGGGGTAGGCGGCCGAAACCTTCTCGATGGTGGCCTGGGCATCGTCGACCTTGGTGTTGATCTCGCCCGATGCCGAGTAGCGGTCGAGTGGTGCGAGCAGTTCGCTCAGCTTCTTGCCGGTATCGGCCATCGCTTCGAGGATGAACATCGACGCAATGAGACCCGAGTCCGCACGCCAGTTGTCGGCGAAGTAGTAGTGGCCCGAGTGTTCGCCAGCGAACGCTGCGCCGCTGGTTGCCATGTCGGCCTTGATGTAGCTGTGGCCGACCTGGGTGCGTTGGGCGGTGCCGCCGCCTTCGGCGATGACTTCCGGAACCGACTTCGAGCAGATCAGGTTGTACAAAATCGTGCTGCCGGGCTTCTTTTCGAGGATGCGCTGAGCGACCAACGCAGTGGTGAGCGATCCGCTGATCGGCCGGCCGGTCTCGTCGACCAGAAATACCCGGTCGGCGTCGCCATCGAACGCCAGGCCAACATCGGCACCTACCTCGAGCACTCGGGCGATGAGGTCGGCCTGGTTCTCGGGTTGGATGGGGTTGGCCTCGTGGTTCGGGAACGTTCCGTCGAGTTCTTCGTACATGATCTCCATGTCGACATCGATCTTGGAGAACACGGCGGGGGCCACCAGACCACCCATGCCGTTGGCGGTGTCGGCGACGATCTTAAGGCCGGTCAGCTTCGAGGTGTCGACGAAGGACCGAACGTGGTCGGCGAAGGCGTCGAGGAGTTCGATTTCGGTCTTGGTGCCTTTGGCTTCAACCTCGGGAAGTCCGTTGACGGCCATCTCTTTGATTTCGGCGAGGCCGGTGTCGGCGCCGATCGGAGCGGCGTTGGCCTTGCTCATCTTGATGCCGTTGTATTCGGCCGGGTTGTGCGAAGCGGTGAACACGGCGCCGGGGATACCGAGGTGGCCGCTGGCGAAGTACATCATGTCGGTGCTGGCGAGCCCCATCATGACCACGTCGAGGCCTTGGCCCATAACCCCTTCGGCGAACGCTTCGGAGAACTCTTCACCGGTTGGGCGCATGTCGCGTGCGACCACAACCTGGGTGCTTCCCTCGTTGTCGGCGAGGAACCGGCCGTAGCCGGCGCCGATTGCTCGAGCGCCAGCAGCATCGATCTGTTCGGGCACAAGACCCCGGATGTCGTAGGCCTTGAAGATTGCGTCGAAGTCGGTCATGAAAAGAATCCTATTGGTGTTCGGGGCGACCTAATACCTGTCGGCAGCAGATCCCTGGTGTTCAGTTCCCGGTGGGGGCAGGTCGATGGTCGACGGATCGGCGTCGTACACGCCCCGTGCGGCGAAGCGTCGAATGCGAAACAGGTCGGCGACGAGGCGACGGGTGTCGGCGACCAACTTCACGGTCGAACGGTCGGAGTTGACCACGGTCACGGGCACCTCGTGCAGGCTCAACCGGTAGCGCTCGACGAGGTGAAACAGTTCGACATCGAAGGCGAACCCCTCGATCTTGCCGAGGCGAAACAGCAGGCGGGCGACATCGGCTCGAAACGCTTTGACGCCGCATTGGGTGTCGCGGTACTGGCCGAGGAGCAGCGCATGGGTGGCGAAGTTCACCAGTCGCCCGCCGATTTCGCGGAGCCGACCGGCCTGCACCAGCGTGGTTGTCGAGACGTGTTTACGGTTGCCCACCACTACGTCCCAGCCGCCTTCCACCTCGGCCACCAGGTCGTTGAGCAGCGCTGGGCGATAGGCAAGGTCGGCGTCGAGAAAGGCAATGGTGCGGCCCGATGCTTCGGCGACCCCGGCGCGCACTGCGCCCCCTTTGCCCTTGTTCTCTGGCAAGCGAACGACCACCGCACCTGCCCGCTCGGCGATGTTGGCGGTCTCGTCGCCCGATCCGTCGTCGACGACCACAATCTCCGCACCTGGCAGTTCGTCGGCAATCGTTTCGATCGTGGCGGCGATGCGGTCGGCTTCGCGGTAGGCCGGCACAACCACCGACAACCAGATGTCGGTGCCGGGCTTGCCTTCGCTTGTCGGACGGTTCGACGGCGAGTTCTGCTCGGCCCGCACAACCCGAAAGAGCACGGTGCGATACGCGGTGGCGCGCACAACGGCCGCGACGGCTAGTGCGCCAAGTTTGGCGGTGAGAAGGTGCCCGACACTGGGCGCCGCTTCACCGTTGTCGATCAGGACCAAGATGATGAGGTCGGCCATGCCGGCCACGATCGCCACACCCACGAAGAGGCCTGGGTTGTGCATCCAACGCACGAAGGGATCGCGTCGAAGCCACATCAACCGATGCAGGCCGTACGACACCAGCGACGCGGCGACCAGAGTCAAAACGCCGGCCGCGATTACCGACCAGGTGTCGGGCGCGATCGACCGCAGGGCAACATACAGACCAATGTCGACCCCGGTTGCGATAATCCCGCCGGCGACGAACCACCGCAACCGTGGCCCGAGCGAATTAGGCATCGGGGGGATCGACGACCGATCGATGGGTTCCGGCCTCGCCGTCACGGAATCCGTCTTCGTAGCCGTCGTCGTAGCCCGCGTCGTAGCTGCTATCGACGCTGGTCGCCGAGTCGGTCAGCTCTATCGAGTCGGAGGAATGATCGAGGTCGTCCGGGTCGGCCATGTCGACCCCGGCGTCTGACCGACTATCGATCAACGCAGTGCCCCCAACCGCGGCACCGACCGCCGCGCCGGCCATGGCCGGCTCACCCGACATCCAGCGACCCACCGGGTCAAAGATGGCGGCGTTGGTTCGTTTGTCTTCGCGGGTCAACAAGATCAGCCCGGCGATGCCGCCGAGGGTCACCAGCCAACTGAAGTACTCGACCCAGGTGTGCCCGTAGCTCAACGTGACCTCGGTACTGGTGGGCACGACCACCATCAGGTTGGGAGCAACCCGGTATGGACCCGTGGCGCCATCGGCCTTCCAGTTGGGGAAGTACGAGGTTTTCACCAAAACCGGCTGGCCGATCTGGTCGACGTTGAACGAGATCTTGCTGGTATCGGTGGCGATGTTCGAAACCGTGGTCGGGACCGCATCGATTCGCTGCGGAGCGGTGACCGGCACTACCCCACCCCACCGTTCGGGTGGAGCGGTTTCGCCCTCGGCCAGCGGCGGTTCGGAGATCTCGATGAGCTCGAGGCGCTCCCAGTCCGCGGGGCCGTCTTTGGCCAAGAACACATCTTGGGACTCGGGGTTTTCGAAGAACTCGACTCCCATGTCGAGCCACTCATCTTGTTTGTGATCGACGTTGGTGACCACAGCGGGCTGGTACGCGAGCGGTGTGACGAGCTCGGAGTCCGCGACCAAGAACGCAACCCACGGCCCGCTCGTCGCGACCTCGGTCAGCTCGGCGTTGCCCCGGGCCGCCGACACGGCAAGATCACTGAAGGCCAGGTAGTACTTCACGCCGAACATCTGCATGTGGTCGATGCCCGACTCGAGGTCGAAGTCTCGATACGGCAGGTCGCGTTGGGCTCGTGAATGTTTTTCGCCGAGCTCGGACTGCATAAGGAAATGGAACGGCACACTGCCTGACGACTCGAAGTAGAGGCCCTCCATCGAGCCAATGCAGCCGTCGGTGAAGTGGGGCAACAGCATCGGCGCCATGGTGGTTCCGTACCGGTTGAGGTCGCCCGAGAATTCCCACAGGGTTCGGCCACAGCCGGTTTGGGTGCCCACGTCGCCCATGTCGACCATCAGCTGGCGGAACTCGTCCCAGCCCCCGCCCGAGGCGTCGCCTTGTCGAGCTTGGTATCCGCTGAAGTTCCAGGTAGACCAGCCGGGAACGTAGGACGTATCGGTGGTCTGTAACGGGCCCCAGGTGTACACGCCGTTGCCGTCGCGTCCGCCGCCTGGTAGTGCCTGCAGCGGCAAACCCATCGCGACGAAGACGCCGAGGAACGCCAACAGCGCACCGGAGGAAACAAAGGCGCGGCTCATCGCCGTTTCGCCGCCGCCCGAGACCCGCGACCGGGCAAGCCCCTTGCCGATTTCGCGCAACAGCAGGGCTACCCCGATGGCGCCCAGCAGGTACACGCTGAGGTAGTAGAACGGCAGCAACCGGGCGTTCCACAGGCGCCCTTGTGGCATGAACCGGAACATCATCGCTGCGGCAAACGCCACGATGGAAAAGACCACGCCGAGTCGCGTGCGGGTCAGCAGCGACAGGATCAACCCGACCACGCCGAACAAGAACACCAGCTGGAACGGTGGGCTGTTGCGCAGCACGTCGGCCGGGTTGAGGTTGTCGCGGCTAAAGAGATAGTTGGTGTAGGTCGTGAGCTTTTCCCAGCCCATGTCGTTGAGAAACTCACGGCGCAAAAGGAAGGGCAAGAGCCAAAAGGCCGACAGGGCGGCGCCGCTCAGACCAATACCTACCGAGTTGATGGTCTGGCGGGTTCCGATCCGGGTGAGATAGATCACCACGGCCACGCCGATGGCAAAGACCGCCGGAATCAGGTGCAACAGAACGGTGACGGCGAACATGACCGCCGCCCAGCCTCGGTTGCGTCCGGTGTCGACCGCCCGCCAGAACAACCCGATGAACACCATCGATGCGCTGAGCGACATCGAGAACGCAAACTCGCCAGCCATCGTCGACGCGGCGTTTCCGCCATAGATGTTGAACGACCGGTCGAAGATGAACGGCAGGGTCGCTACGGCGAGCAGCGGCGGAATGGGGAACGGAGCGTTGGCGAGTCGGCCCATGGCCCACGCCGAGATCGGCATGGTGACCAAGCCGCTCACCGCCACGACCTTGAACGCCACGCCGTACGGAATGCCGATAGCCAAGATGGCAAGCAGCGCAACCACCACCGCAGCGAAGTGAGCCCGTTTGCCTTCGAGCAGGCCTCGCCGGTCGGCCACACCAACAATGCCGGCGAGCACGATCAAGAACCCGGCGGCGACGAACGGCGGCAGACCCACGTTGAGCGCCACGATCATCAGCGACGGCAGCACCATATAGAAGTGGTAGGCGGGGAATCCGGCGTACCAATCCGGGGTCCACCCCGAAAGCCGGAAATTCGGAAGTAACTCGTCGCGCAAGAACGCTGGCCCCCACACGTGGGCGCCCATGTCGCCGCCGGTCGGCAGGGTGTCGCGGATCAGCAGCTGCGGGTGCATCTCGACCAGCACAAAGATCGACGATGCGGCGACCACGATCAGCGAAACGATGTTCTCGAGCGTGAGCGAGAACGGCAGCGCCGCTGCTGGTTTAGATTCGCTCAACTCTTCTGACGCCGCCGGTTCGACCGGCGAGTCGTCGTCGAGGTCGACAATCGATTCGGAGACACCTGCACCGGCGGACTCGCCGTGCGGTTCAAAAGAGGGACTAGACGACGAGGTCAAAGACGACATGACAGCGCCCAGCGTATCGACTAGCGCACGGGCTAAGCGGTCAGCGACGACGGTTCTGTTCGGCTACTACCGAGATCTCTTCGAGTACTTCGTCGAGTTTCGCTGGAACACCATCAGCTTCCCAGAACCGACGGTCGCAGTTAGAGCACGACGACAGACGACGGGTTGCTTCACCGATGGTCAGATCGATCGATACCAGGCGGCCACCACACGAACAGAGGTTCTTCTTGTTCCGAGATTGTGATGATTTCGCCATTGCTCTGGTGCTCCTCGATGTGAAAACGCTTTTCGTACGAGTTCCCAATCGGCAGCCGAACACGGCATCAAAGTTCGGGTGATCAGAACGGGCCATTCGACCCAGACGAGCGAAGCGAGCTAACCGTCGAGCGAGGTTTCGGGGTGGTACCGCACCCAGGCGAACCAAAAGGTGTCGAGATGCTCGACCGGCGCGAGTTGCTCGCCTTCGCGTTCGCCGCTGATGGCTCGGCCCAGGATCGACCACTGCGACCCCGTTCGTTCGTCGACGATTTTGGTGTCGACCACCGCAAAGGAGTCGCCGGCGGCATCGAAGACACCGGTGGCGCCCACGTCGGTGCCGCCGGCAATCTCTTCGCCATCGATCGCGGAGGAGGTTCCGGGCACCCAGAACACGACCGAATCGTCGACTTCGTAGACCGACGGCTCCGGACCGACCAACGCGCTGAGCGGCACCGCCACAAACGAGTCGCCGCGTTCGATACCGATGACCCGCTCTTTGCCCGGGAGTCGGGGGTCGACCTCGCCGGTAACGAATCCGATAGTCGGAAGATCGGCATCGAGGTAGTTGGGGTACGGCGACTCGCCGTAGGGCGAGTTCTGACCGGTGGCGGTCGTGAGCACCAGCGTGTCGGTGCCAGCAAACGAGCGCTGTGCGTCGGCCCACGAAACAATCGAAGCCGAGACGTGTTCGAGTTTGCTGCCGAGCAGATCGCCCACCACGGCTTGCCCGTCGAAATGGGTCCACAAGGACTCGGTCTGGCGGTCATACATCACCAAAGCCGACTGATAGAGCGAGCCACTCGTACCGAAGTCGACCACCGTCTCGCTCAGGTCGTCGCCCGACAACCCGGCCACCCCCGAAAGGTCGACGGTCCGTTCGAACGCCGCGACCGAGTTACACAACGGGCAGTAGGTAACCGCAACCGGCACCGGGTTGCCGGCCGAGTCGTCGATCGTGTCGTTGACGATCTCGTGCCAGACCATCACTTGCAGGGGGTACAGCCTTGCCGTGCCGTCGACGGTTACGACCGCAACCGGTTCGCGGTCGAGGAGCCACCCGTCGGCTACCGCCTGGTCGACCGTCGAGAAGTTGGCCGGGCCCGGGTCGTCGATACTCGCAATGCCATCGGGCGGAGGTCCGCCCGAAACGATGAGGTTGCGATCGACGAGGGTCTCGGAGAATCGATCGGCGTCAAGATGGCGCGGAGGTAGCGCCGAATTGGGCACGGGGCGGCGTTCTCGGGCCATGGCGTCGAGGGCCCGCCGTTGGGCATCGGGGTATTCCTCGCCCGGACGTTCGGTCGACAGCGCCGCTGATTGGGTCGACGCTTCGGGAGCCGACCGGCCAAGCGCGATCACCAGTACCCCCACCACAACCACGCTCAACAGCGCGGCCGGAGCGAAAATTGGGTTCCGAAACCAAGCCATCAGCAGTACAAACCCACGAAGTGAATTTACTATTCAACGACGCCCGCGCTTTGGTTTAGGCAAATAGCGAACAGCTAGTCTTGGTCCACTCGTGTTCTTGGTCCGCTACGGACACGGGCAACTTCTCAAGTCTCTTCAATGTGGAAGCGTACGTGACCCGAACCCAGCAAATGATCGTTGGCGCGATCGTCGTTATCTTTGCGTTCTTTAGCCTCACCGCCGAAGTATTCGCACAAGACGCAGGCCAGTCGATTATCGGCCAGCTGCGAGCCGACGACGCCGACGGAAACAAACAACCGGTCGTTGGGGTCACCCTGACCGTCGATGGGGTCGGCGACGGCGTCTCCGATGAAGAGGGCAAGTGGGAGATTCCGGTCGACTCCGCTGGCACCTACACCATCAGCATCGATCCCAGCACCCTACCCGAGGGTATCTCGTTGAAGGACGCCGACCGGGCGTCGCTCGACGTGCTGGTCGAAGCCAACAAAGACAAACGAGCCCTGTTCTCGCTGGTCAGCGGCGATGCACCGGTCGAAGAGAAGACCAGCGGCGGCGTGAGCACCCGACGGGTTGCCCAGCTCACGGTCGAAGGCCTCAAGCAAGGCCTGTACCTCGCCATGGCAGCGATTGGCTTGTCGCTGATCTTTGGTACCACCGGCCTCGTCAACTTCGCTCACGCCGAGCTCGTGACCTGGGGCCAGCTCTGCACCTTTTTGTTCAATGCGTACGGTTTCGCTGGCTTCATTGGCTGGTTGGCACCGCTGCCACCGCCGTTCGGCGACGGCGTCAACCTCATCGTCGCCGCCATATTCGGCATGGTGGGCGGTGCACTGATGGGCTACTTCCTCGACCGCTTCATGTTCCGGCGGTTCCGCAAACGTGGCCTCAGCCTCATCGCCCAAATGGTTATCACCATCGGCCTGTCGATCTTCATGCGGTACATCTTCGTCTACAACTTTGGCGGTAGCCCTCGGTCGTTCAAGGACTACTCGGCCCAGACCGCCTGGACGATCTGGAAGGTCGACATCACACCGAAGGACTTTGCGGCGATGGTCATCTCGCTCGCCGCATTGCTGGCCGTTGGTTTCTTGTTGAACTTCACCCGGATCGGCAAGGCCATGCGGGCCGTCGCCGACAACCGCGACCTGGCCGAATCGTCGGGCATCGACGTGAACCGGGTCATCAGCGTTGTTTGGCTGGCCGGTGGCGCACTCGCGGCACTTGGCGGCGTGTTCTTCGGCCTCGACCAGATCAAGTGGGACTTTGGTTTCCGAATACTTCTACTGATCTTTGCCGCCGTAACCCTCGGTGGTCTCGGCACCGCGTATGGCGCTCTGATCGGCGCTTTGGTCACCGGCTTGGTGATCAACCTCGCAACGCTTTGGATCGACGTAGAACTCAAGAACATGATCGCCATGCTCGTCATGGTGCTCATCTTGATGTTCCGTCCGCAAGGCATCCTCGGACAACCCGAAAGAATTGGGTGAGGTCGTAACTATGAATTGGGAATCAATCCTCACCCAGACCTTCTCGCAGGGCTTCGGTACCCAGGCGGTGGTCTTCGCCCTTGCCGCTATTGGTCTCAACATCCACTTTGGCTACACGGGCCTGTTGAACTTCGGCCAAGTCGGCTACATGGCCGCCGGCGCCTACGGCCTCGGCATGACCGTGTACTGGCTCGATCAGAGCTTCTGGCTCGGCATCGTTATGGGCATCATCTATTGCCTGGTCCTGACGTTGGTACTCGGTATTCCAACGCTGCGATTGCGAGCTGACTATTTAGGTATTGCAACGATTGCCGCGTCGGAGTCGATACGGCTCTTTGTGCGATCTCGCGGCCAACGCACCCGAACCGGAGCATCCGAAGGCATCAACGACTTCGCCGATCCGTTCTTTGACCTCAACATCTTCAACAAACCCGGGTCGCAGTCGTACCGCTTCTTCTATTGGGAGTACCGAGCCGGCGACTTATGGGTGATGCTCATTGGCTGGACCGTCGTTGCGTTGTGCTTGCTCATTACCTGGCAGCTCATGCGCAGCCCCTGGGGTCGTGTCCTCAAGGCAATTCGCGAAGACGAAGACGCAGCCCGAGCCCTAGGCAAGAACGCTTACGCCTACAAGCTTCAGGCGCTAGCCCTCGGTGGTGTCATCGGCGGCCTCGCCGGTATGTTCCAAGTCATTCGTACCCAGTCGGTGCAGCCCGACACGTTTAACCCGACCATCACCTTCATGATCTGGGCGGTGCTCATCATCGGTGGCGTAGCTCGCATTTGGTCGCCGGTCGTTGGCGCCATGATCTTCTGGGCCGCCATCTCGGGGCTCGAAGCGTTCTTGCGTGAGCTCATCCGCTCGGATTGGGAGCTCTTTGGCGACACGATTGGCGTGCACGCCGAACGGTTCTTGAACCTCACCGTGCAGAACGTCAGTCAGGTCAAGTTCATGGTCTTCGGTATGACACTCATGTTGTTGATGCGCTTCCGACCACAAGGCATCTTTGGATCTCGCGAGGAAATGGCGCTCGATGACCGATAACTCGAACGACGCAGACTTCGTACCAGGTATCACCGCCGGTGGCGGCGGCGCTGGTGCGGCCACCGATATCGAGCACCACAACCCCATCGAGGGCGTGTTCGACGATGTCGCATGGGAAGTCGGGGTCGCCAAGCCCGACCCGATCCTCAAAGCCACCAAGGTGTCGCGCAAGTTCGGTGGCCTGACCGCCGTCGACGTCGACTACCTCGAAGTCCAACGCGGATCGATCACCGCACTTATCGGCCCCAACGGTGCCGGTAAGACCACCTTCTTCAACCTGCTCACCGGCTTCGACGAGCCAACGACGGGAAGCGTTTCACTCAATGGCGAGACCATCGACAAGGTGCCGTCGCACAAACTGGCCTCCAAGGGCATGGTACGAACCTTCCAGCTCACCAAGGCGCTCTCGAAGCTCACCGTGGTCGAGAACATGAAGCTCGGTGCCAAAGATCAGCCCGGCGAATCGATGTTCAAGGCGCTGTTCTCGCCGCTGTGGAAGGGCCGCGAAGACGCCGTCGAGCAACAAGCTCGCGAAGTCCTCGACCGGTTCAACATGACCCATATGGCCGAAGAGTTCGCCGGCACCCTTTCGGGTGGTCAGCGAAAGCTGGTCGAGATGGCTCGGGCCATCATGACCGACCCCGAACTCGTCATGCTCGACGAACCAATGGCGGGCGTGAACCCCGCCCTCACCCAGTCCCTCCTGGGCCTGGTAAAGCAGCTCCGCTCCGAAGGCCGCACGGTCATCTTTGTCGAGCACGACATGGACGTCGTGCGCGACATCAGCGACTGGGTTGTGGTTATGGCCGAAGGCAAGATCATCGCCGAAGGCCCGCCCGAATCGATCGGCGAGAACCAAGCGGTTGTCGACGCCTACCTCGGCTCGCATCACGACGAAGACCTCGAGTTCGACGAAGACGGCAACACCACCACCGAAACCGGCGAAGCAACCTTCTCGGTCAACGCAAAGACCGACTCCGAGGTGTCCGAATGAGCAACGATCTACTGATTCATGTCGACAACGTGTACGCCGGGTACCTCCCGGGCGTAAACATCCTCAACGGCTGTTCGCTCGAGCTCGCTCCCGGCGAGTTGGTAGGCATCATCGGCCCGAACGGTGCGGGTAAGTCGACGCTGCTCAAGGCGCTGTTTGGCCTGCTCGACATCAACGAGGGTTCGGTCAAGTACAAGGGCGAAGAGATCTCGGGCATGAGCGCCCACGAACTCGTGAGCCGAGGCATTGGGTATGTTCCGCAGAACAACAATGTCTTCCCGTCGCTCACCATCTCGGAGAACCTCGAGATGGGCGTGTTCCTCAAGCCCAACGAGTTCAAGAGCCGCTTGGCCTTTGTGACCGACATGTTCCCCCGTTTGGGCGAACGACTCAACCAGCGTGCTGGTTCGCTGTCGGGCGGTGAGCGTCAGATGCTCGCTATGAGCAGGGCGCTCATGATGGACCCGGGTGTGCTGCTGCTCGACGAGCCGTCGGCGGGCCTCTCGCCGGTTCTGCAGGACCAGGTCTTCATCAACACCAAGCAGATCAACGCAGCTGGCGTAGCGGTCGTGATGGTCGAGCAGAACGCGTCGCGTTGCCTGCAGATCTGCGACCGAGGCTACGTCCTCGACCAGGGCCGCAACGCCTACACCGACACCGGCCAGAACCTGCTGACCGACCCCAACGTCATCGCGTTGTACCTCGGCACCCTCGCCCAAAAAGACTAACCCTCACCCCCCCGAAATTGTTGCAGTTGAACCGCGTAGCGCGGCTCAACTGCAATCAGAACGAGCGTTCGAGCTGGGCGATGCTGACGGTAAGCGGCCAAAGAGCCCGCAGGGCGACGGGCGCAGGTTGAGAGACATAGCGAAGCGTGGGAGCGCAGGCGCAGCCGGAGCGACCCAAAGTGATCCGGCCCCGGACTGTCGAGCTCGGCGCCCAACACGCAGGGGCCGAGGAGTGCTGAGCACGCGCCCGCAAGCGCCGAAAGCAACGCCGTGCCCGAAGTACCGGCAGACAGCGGCCACGTGCCGGCTCGGGCCGGGTGACCAGGCGAGGGTCATAGCGAAGCGCAGAGAGAGCGAGCTCGCGAGTGACCGACCCAAAAACGAAGAACGCCCCGGCCGTTTGGCCGGGGCGTTCTTCGATTGCTTGGTTCGCTAGTTGCCTAGCGGAGCGTCTTAGCTTGCGAAGACGTACTCAGCAGCCGAGTCGTCTGCACCATCAGCGCCGTAGGTGGCGATGAGGAACGATGCAGCGGCGGGCTCACCGGCGTCGACGAACTCGTACGGTCCACCAAGACCGTCGTAGTCAATGTCGGTACCAGCGTCAACGAGTGCGATGCAGTCGGCGAAGGTGGTGCACTTTTCGCCGTCCTTGGTCACACCGTTGATTTCTGCAGCAACAGCCTTGCCTTCGTCGCTACCGGCTACGGCGGCTGCGAGGGCAACAATGATGACCGAGTCGTAGGTCTCTGCACCGTAAGCGGTCTCTTCTTCGCCGCCCATTGCCTCGTTGAGGCGGTCGATGAAGTCAGAGATCGAACCGAGGTCTACCGACGGAACGGTGTAGCGCATGCCTTCGAGGATCGATGGATCGTCCATCTCACCGTCGATACCTGCGTTACCATCTACGCCCCATACGTTGGTGTCACTGGTCGGGCCAATGCCACGCTCGTGCATGGTGGTGATGATGTTGGCCGATTCGGCGAAGCCGACAACCACGATGGCGTTTGAGCCAGCTTCTACGAGCTGGTCAACCTCAGCGTCGAAGCTTTCGATGTCAACGGCGTAAGGCAGGAAGGCGTCGACGGTACCGCCGGACTCTTCAAAGTTTGCCTTGATCGCGTCGGCGAGGCCCTGTCCGTAGGATTCCTGACGGAAGAGGATCGAGAGCGACTCGTTACCCTGGTCGAGGATCTCGTTCGAGATAACACGACCCTGGAGGAGGTCCGACGGAGCGGTACGGAAGTACAGACCGTTGTCGTCGTAGGTGGTGAAGTCAGGCGAGGTGTTCGCCGGGCTGAACTGGATTACGCCAGCGCCGGTGATCTTGTCGATGACGGTCTTGGAAACAGCCGAAGAAGCTGCGCCCATGATTGCGTCAGCGCCGAGACCGAGAAGACGGTCTACCTCGGTGCTTGCGGTGTCGGTGGTGGTGTCGCCGGAGTCGCCCTGTTCCAGAACAACGTCTTGTCCGAGCACGCCACCAGCGGCGTTGATGTCAGCTACTGCCAACTCTGCACCCTGAACTTCAGCCGGGCCGAGGAATGCGAGGTCGCCGGTTACGGGAAGGATGGTACCGATGGTCAGTACGCCATCGCCGCCGCCTGCGGCAGCGTCATCTTCCATGGCTTCGTCATCTTCGCCGGTGACTTCGTCGACTACTTCACCGGCGGCATCGCCGGCTTCGTCGACCGCGTCGCCTGCGGTTTCTTCTACGGCATCGACAAGGTCGGCCGCATCGCTTCCGCAGGCTGCGCCTACCAAAGCGAACGTAAGCGCAAGAGCAATCATGCGCATAAGTCGTTTACTCATATATTGATCAGAACCTTTCAAAGTGTCTGTCTGGCCCCTCCGTGGGACACTTAACTGCCGAACAAAAGCAGCTGGATAAGATTATTACGCGACCGCACCTGTCTCAACGCGCCCCGCAACATTTGTGGGCGGCTTGACCACCGTTCGCCCGGGTTCGCCGAAGTCGACGGTTCGCCGGCAACTCGGTGCCTGCAGCGAAGCGCCACCCACCATCGTTGCAATAGCAACGATTATCTCGGAATTCCCCAAACCGATGCGGCCCCTCGGGTTGCCGCCACGCCGGCCGCATCTCGCCCAGAAGCGACACGAGTCACAACCAAAACAATCTTGTGGATTGGGCCGGTTCGGGCGAAATCGGCCCGGTTTTGGCCCTTACAGCACCAGCAGCGCAATAACGGTGACCATGTTGAATCCGACATGGGCCCAGATCGCCGGGCCGAGTCGTTCGAACTTGGCGAACAGCGCGCCGGCGACCATGCCAAAGGCCATCAACGCCGGCAGCTGCAACATCTGAAAATGCACGATGCCAAACACGAACGAGGCGATCAGCCAGGCGGGTATAAAGCCGAACCGACGGTGGAGCGACCGTTGCAGAAACCCCCGGAAGAACAGCTCTTCGACCAGCGGTGCACCAACCGCCACCATGAGTACCAGTACCACCACGCCAAGGGGATCACCCGACGCTTGGTCGGTTAACGAACGGGCAGCGCCGCTGAGGTCGCGGTCGCCGAGGATCTTAAAGATCGGCCAATAAAGGGCGGGCAGCAGCACGAGTTGGGAGAACACCCCGACGGCCAGTCCGAGCGGAATGTCGCTCGCCTGGAAGCGAAATCCAAGGTCGTCGGCGAACCCTTGCCAAAGTCCGTCGCCGGTTTCGCGACGCGAGACCTTCGAGATCAGCAGGGGTGCGCCGAGCAGGCCGATCCACAACGGGATCTGCAACAACCCGAGCACGGCGATGGGTACGGGATTGGTTTCGATGTCGACGCTATCGACACTCGCTTGGGCGACCGCTCGGCCTAGCGCGGCGCCCGGGCCACCAGGGATTCCGCTCGAGTATCCCCCGGCGGTGACGATGGCGATTCCGACGACGCCGCTTAAGACGATGCCAACGAGCAGGCCCGCAAAGGCGCCGGCAATACCCGTACCCGCCGGAAACGACTCACCTTGGTAGTCGACATCGGTTGGCTCGGCGCTGGTCACCGTTCCACTCTAGGGAACGCTCCCCCAACGAAAGAGTCGGGGTGAGGTGGCGATTAACTCGCCTTGGGCAGCGCGCCAGGAGCCGATTCGCGCATGTCTTGGAGATCCCAGCCCAGCGGCACGACCATCGAGTCGGCGTGGCGCAAACACAGGTCGTGGATCATGGGGTGATCGTCGTGGTGAAGGTGCTCAACCCAGACCGTGGCGGTCTCGTACTGGTACGACAGCGTGGCTGCCGCGAGGTTTTCACAGGTGGGTTTAGCGCAATGCCGTGCCGGAGAAGCCATAGGTAAAAGGTATCGCCGCACCGGCACGTTCGGACGGATCCCTGCTGAAATTGCCCAACCAACACCAAATCGGCGCTCGTCGCACTTACCCCTCCCGCTGGCCCTCACCCCGTGGTTTGCCGAAGAAATTCGGGGTTCTGGGCGGTTGTGCCCGCCAGAAGCAACGCCGGTAGACCTACGATAGAGCCATGGCTCCTGACCCTGTTGCCCCTAAAGGTTCTGGCGAACGCCCGAAATCTCCGCGCACCGACCAAGGATGGCCCCGCTGGGCGCTTTGGTTGACCGGTGGCGTGGTTATGGCGTTGCTGGCACTTTCGCTGCTGAACCCCACCCCGACCGGTACCGATATCTCCTATAGCGAGTTCCTCGACGCGGTCGAGGCCGAGACGGTCAAAGACATCGTCGTCAACTCCGACACCGGGTATATCGACGGGAACTACACGACCGATTTCGTCAACAACGACGACGACACGACCCGGTCGGCGTTCTCGACGATTGGCCCCGACGAACTCACCGCAGAAGATCTCGGACTGTTCCGGGCCAACATCGACGAGGTGAAGTTCATCAACCCCCAGCCCGGGTTCCTTAGCACCTGGGGCGCACTGTTGTTGCCGATTGGCTTGCTCATCTTGTTCTTCTGGTGGATGCAGCGCCGGGCTCAAGGACAAATGGGCGGCATTATGTCGATCGGCCGCTCAAAGGCCAAGACCTACTCGTCGGAACGCCCCGGCACGACCTTTGAAGACGTCGCCGGTTACGCCAACGTGAAACAAGAGATCACCGAGGTTGTCGACTTCTTGAAGCACCCGGGCAAATTCGGTGAGGTCGGGGCCCGCACGCCCAAGGGTGTGCTACTTGTCGGCCCTCCCGGAACCGGTAAGACCCTCATCGCCCGGGCGGTTGCTGGTGAAGCCGGCGTGCCGTTCCTGTCGGTGACCGGCTCGGACTTTATGGAAATGTTTGTCGGCGTCGGCGCAAGCCGGGTCCGCGACCTGTTCGACTCCGCCCGCAAGATGGGTCGAGCCATCATCTTCATCGACGAAATCGATTCGATCGGCCGCAAACGCGGCGCCGGGCTCGGAGGCGGGCACGACGAGCGCGAACAGACGCTCAACCAGATGTTGTCGGAGATGGACGGCTTTGAAGCCACCGAAGGCATCGTGATGATCGCCGCAACCAACCGCCCCGACATCTTGGACCCGGCTCTACTTCGCCCGGGCCGCTTCGACCGCCAGGTAATCGTTCCGCTCCCCGAACTCGACGACCGCCGCCAGATCCTCGACGTGCATGTGCGCGGCAAGCGCATCGCCGACGATGTCGATCTCGATGTGGTTGCCCGTGGTACCCCCGGCATGAGTGGTGCCGACTTGGCCAACCTGGTCAACGAAGCAGCTCTGCACGCCGTTCGTGGCGGCGCCACCATCATCGGTGCCGAACACTTCGAGTCCGCTCGCGACCGGGTGCTTATGGGCGCCAAGCGCGAATCGACCGCCCTGTCGGAAACCGAGAAAGAAGCGGTGGCCTACCACGAGTCAGGCCACGCCCTTTGTGCGGCCCTGCTCCCCACCGCCGATCCGCTGCATAAGGTGACGATCATCCCGTCGGGAATGGCCCTCGGTGTGACGATGCAACTCCCCGAAGAAGAGCGCCATATCTACCGCCAGGACTACATCGAGGATCGCCTCGTGGTGATGCTCGGTGGCCGCATGGCCGAAGAGTTGGTCTTTAACATTGGCTCGACCGGCGCCAACGACGACCTGGTTCGGGCCACCGAAATGGCCACCAAGATGGTCCGCGAGTGGGGCATGAGCGACAAGCTCGGCCCGATGGCGTGGGGCCAAAGCGGCCAAGTGTTCCTCGGCGACGAGATGATGAGCACCAAGGACTACAGCGACGATACCGCTCGGGTTATCGACCAAGAGATCGAACGCATCTTGCGCGAACAAGAACAACGCTGCCGCGAACTTCTCACCGAAAATCGTAACGCGCTCGACCTGCTGGCCCGCCAGTTACTCGAGCACGAGACGATCAACGGCAAAGAGGTCGACCGGCTGATCGATGTAGCGAACTCCCCCGGCCCGGGCGTGGGTACTCCCCCGCCGATGGCCGCACCTACCGCTGCTGCGGCGCCGGTCTCGCCACCAGCGATGCCCGGCACCTCGCCCGACGCGTAGGCCAACTCACCAGTCATGGACCGAGCACTACTGGCGGTCGTCATCATCATTGCGGCGCTTGTGCTTGCCGCCGTCGCCCAGCGTCGAAAACCCGACGCGCCGGTCCGGACCGGCATTGGCGTGCCCGATCAACTCGACCGGGCCGACTTCGCCAATCCACACTCGCCGTGGCTGGTCGCGGTGTTTACCGATGCCAGTTGTGCGACCTGCGCCAAGGCCGTGTCGGTCGCGTCAGCGCTCGAAAGTTCGGCTGTATCGGTCGAGACCATCGAACGCACCGAATCGTTGGCGCTCCACGAGCGCTACCGGATCGACTCGGTCCCGACCACCTGTGTGGTCGACACCGAAGGTGTTGTGCGGGCGTCGTTCCTTGGACCGCCGAAAGCCGCCGACCTTTGGGCCGCCGTCGCGGACCTTCGAGAAGACGAAAGCTAACTAGCCAATCGCCGCGGCGACCGCAGCCGATACCTCGGCTGCGCCGGCCTCACCCAACAGGGTGAGGTCCAAGAACTGGTCGTCGCCGATTTCGGTGGTGAGGTCGATGACGTCGGTCGCACCGAGCGCTTCGGCGACCTGGTCACTGAACGCCGCGAACCCGCCGTCGGGACCGGGGCCACCAGCCGCCTCACGCAACTCCGAATGCAGCGGCATCAAGACAGCAACCACATCGATGCCGAGCAAGCTCAACGACTCGACGGTTTCGCCGAGGTGATCGAGCTGCCCATCGCACACCGTCCACGTTTCGATCGATTCGAGGCGTCGATCGTTGCGGGTCTCGAGTACCTCGTCGGTGAATTCTGGATAGGCGGTGAAGTCACCGACCGCATCGAAGGTCCGTTGATAAACCACACTTCGGGGTGCAAGGTCGAGGCGTTTCGCCGAAGGGTCAGCAAGGATCTCGGCAAGGGTGTAGCCGTCCAACCCCGGGGCATCGGCCAAGATGTCGAGGCCTCGTTCGCCGATGGTCTCGAACGGGCTTGCGTCGACCGAGGCGCACTCGCTGCCGGGAGGGGCGACGTACTCGGCGGCGGAGATGCCGATGACTACCGTGTCGGGCTGCACGCTCGGAACGACCTGGTCGCCGATCCAGCCACCGAAAGAAATATTTCCGCCAGGGAGCGCAGCGTTGTAGGCATCGTTGTCACCCGCAATCAGGCTTGGAACAAGGCCGTAGAGCGCTTGGGTGCCCCCGGTAACGACTACACCTCCGGGCTCGGCGGGTTCGCCATCGGGGCTCCGCAACATGGAGGCGAGGTGGCCTCGATGGAAGCGGTTCAGCCACAACACGCTGCTGTGAGAGGTGATAACCCCACCGCTCAACGCCCACGCTCCCCATTCGTAGGTCAAAAGCAGTTCGGTTGCTACCGGAAGCCCTTCGAGTCCACCGATCGAGAACACCGGCGGAGGATTTACGTTCGCGTTCGCAAAGTCGCCCACCTCGGCAATGGCGGCCGTGGTGGCCTCACGGAACGCTTCTTCGGTGCTGTTGCACGCGGTGCGCATGGCCTGCAGTTTGAGCTTGACCTGTTCGAGGTCGCGTCGAATCTGATCGGGGGCGTTCGCGATCTGCTTATCGAACGAGGTTCCCACCGCACCGCAAGGCTGAAGCAGCCCACGGGCGAGCTGCACTGCCGCCGAGCGCGAATTGGTCGAACCCAACCAGTCCGGATCGATGACTACCGGATCGTCGTCTTCTTCGGAATCGTCGTCGCTGTCGGATTCGGAGTTCTCGTCGCCTCCGCCGGCGACCGGATCGGCGAGGTCGTCGTCAGCAAGGTCGCTATCAGCAAGGTCGTTATCAGCAAGGTCACTGTCGACCGACGCCGTGTCGGCCTCTTCGATCGCCGCTCCAGGTTCGGGCAGGTCACTGCTGCACGATGTCAACACCGCACCCAGGAGCACCAGGGCCAACACGACCACGGAGGCCCGACTCGTGGAATGAAATACATTGAAACGCATTAACCGAGTGTGGCATACGAATCGCCGAAATGGGAGTCGTGGCCTAGAAGCCGAGCCCGCCGGTCTCGACCATGATCTGGCTCGCGTCGGGCACGCCCATCGCCATCGAGATCGACGACAGGCTGGTCGTTTGGCGGGCGGCGATAATCGGGCCGACACTCTCGAGCACGATGGTCGACGACGCGTCGATGTTGAGCGCCTCGAACGAGATCGTGCGTCGACCACCTTTGCGAAGCTCGATCGAGTCCTCGGTTCGTTGGTTCCCGTCGTTGTCGATCACCGTGACGCTTACGACCGCGATGCTCTGAAACGAGGGATTGAACAGCACGAGGTCGCTGTCGGCCGCCGATCGATCGCTCTCGATCGGGGCATCCACCAACCACCGGCGCGACGCCACCGACGATCCGACCATGGTGGCCATTCCTTCGACAACAGGTGCCTGTTCGGAGGTCGTGGCGACGTAGGTGAGTTCCGATGCCACCGGAACCCCATTCGCCGACCGAACCACGACCGAGTAGCTGAGCTCGCCCTCGGCGAGTTCGGCCATCCGCTCCGCTCCGCTGAGATCGAGGACCTGCCGGTCGAGCGCCGGAATCGAAATTTCAAACGGCGGCAAGGTGAGCTCGGCGATGTGTACTTCAACATCGACGGTCGCCCGTTCTTCGTTGGGGTTGTAGAGCACCACGCCGGTAACCCGCTCCGGCTTTGACTGAGCGACGGGCAAGTAGTTGACGATAGCCGCTCTCGGAGCACCGGCTGAAGAGGTCAGACCAGATCCGGCGTCGCGTTTGCTGCGGATGATGACTCGCTCGGCGATCACCCGGCCAGCGTTCACGGTAATGGTGGCCGATGCCGTCTCGGCTTGGGCGACCTCCGAGCTGACGTCGAAGGCCCGGAAACTCTGACCGGGGATGACGACCGACTCGAACGCTAACGGGGTGCGCCGTCCGATATCTGCGGCGAACTCAAGCCGGGCCACCGCATCCTCGGGGAAGGGGTTGAATATCACGATGCTTTGGCTCGTGCCCTGAAGGGTTTCACCGCCGGGGAACTCCCACCGGTCCGAACTCGTGGTGGTACAGGGTCGGATGTCGGTCCCGATTTCCGATGTCACCTGATGCTCGACCAACACGCCGCCACCATCGACCTCGATCATCGTTGGCCCGATCTCGTTGGTCGGAAAGACTTCGCGCTGACCAGGACGCAGTTCGATGATCGTGGCCTCGGGCTCGACCCGGTCGATGCTTTCGGGGCCGTAGGCAACGATTCGTAAGGTCCGCATGGCAGGCGAGGTATTGATGGCCGTCACGGTGTGGCCGGTGACGTAGCTGCGTTCGGGAATTTCGCCGTCGCGGTTCACGTCGGGCGGATCCGGCACGCCGGCTACGCAGAACCACGCAGCCGAGGCAGAGTCGTCGGGTCGCATGACCGAGGCGACCCGGGCGTCGGAGAATGCGTCGCTCGCTGGTTCGGGGCGTGTCTGGTCGAGAACCAACGCGCCGATCACAAACGCCGGGAGCAGTAACAGCAGCGGCCAGCGGAATCCGCTCATGAGCCAACCTCCACCGGCGCGTCGGTCAATGCGTTTCGGGCTTGGGTCGTGCTGGTCACGTTCGCTTGGCGGCGGCGGTCGGCACGAGAACGCACCCCGAGCACACCGGCGATCACCAGACCCCAACCGAGAAGTTGGGCGACGCGAATCAATCGGGCGAACGCCGACGGCTCAAACCGCAACTCGGCATCGCCGCCGGTTGCCGGCGAGAACGAACTCGCCCATCCAAAGGCCTCTTGCCGGGGCACCCGCTCGCCACCGACGGTGAGCTTCCATCCGTTGGTCGGCGCAGCCACGTACACGACCGAGTCGGTGTCGATACGCCCCGCAAAGCTGGCCGCACCGGTGCGGTCGATCAGCGCTGCGGCATCGGGACGGGGACGAACCGGGTCGACCACCAGACCCGCCGAGCGAGTCGAAAACCACGCATCGTTGGCGTAGACCCGCATCGCCCGGTTGACCGTCGAGATGCGGCGGATATCGAGTTGGCCACCAAAGGAGCTCACCAAGGTTTCGGGGGCCTCGTAGACCTCATCGACAAACGGGGCGGGCGCAATGCGCTCGACAAACACCACAAACCGGATGCCGAGCGGCGCGAGCTTCTCGCCAAGACGGCTGGTATCGCCGTTGACCGCATCGGCGACAAACGCCTGGATCTGGCGGGTCGGTGCATCGAGGCGGCCTACCCATTGATCGGAGATGTCGATGCCTTGGCTGTCGGTGGTGAAGAACGCCATGTCGTCGTCGAGCGGTACGCCGGGCGCCGGTAGGACCTCGGGCGAACCAATCCAGAGCACGCGGTAGCCGCCGACCTCATCGGCGTCGGGAAGAAACGCCGTATTCGCTGCGATGTCGGACCGGGCCATCGCCCAGCGCCCGTTGGTCGCTGCCGACAAGAACGGCACCAGGCTCACCGCGATAGCGGCCACGGCGACCACGGTGAGGAGTTGACGCCAACCAAAGTCGTGGAGCTGAAGATCGGCTTCGAACGCCACGGCGCCCAGCCCACAGGCGAGAGCAATACCGATCGCGGCGACCGGCAACATGACGTGCAGGTCGGGGGCCGGAAGCGGCAACAGGCCGAACTGGCTCACCCCGATGACCGCCCACGTGGTCATCGCAAGCGCCCACGCACGAGCGCCCCAGACCAAACGCCATGCTCGTCCGACGATCAATACGAACATGCCCGAAACGGCGAGGCCCGCCAGCAGACGGGTGAGCCCAATACCGCCGGTGTTGAACAAAAACAGATCGGCAAACGAGGTGGAGCCAACATCGTCGGACCCGGCCGCGGCGAGTGGGGCCCACTGAATCTTCGGTAACGCAATGCCGAGGAACCACGGCAGGTTCAGGGCCAAGCCCACTCCCCCGGCGGGAACGGCGACCGACAACATACGCCAGGTGCCGTTGAGTGATCCGGCGACCAACGCCCCGAGCCACAACCCCACAACGAGCAAGCCGTACACGATCCAGATCGGCGGCACGAACGCACCGGCCACGCCCAACAGCAGGCCGAGGCGCAGCACCTGACCAACCGGTTGCTGCGAGCCGTCGATCACATCGCCAGGCGCCCGAAACGGGGCGGTGCCATGGGCTCGACCGAGCTGACCGAGCAGCCAGGGAGTCACGGCGTAGGCGATCAGGCCGTACCACGAGCCGACCGACAGGGCGTTAAACCCGACCGGAATCGCGAGGTACACCAGCGCCGTAACGAGTTGGCCTCGGCGTGAACCGCTCGACCGCAGGATCGACCAGGCCCCAAGAACGCCCAAAGGAATCAGCCCGAGAAGCACCACCCGTCGTAGGGTGCCCATCGCCCCGAGAAAAACCGTGCCAACCAAAGCGAGTAGCGGGTACCCAAACGGTGCGGAATCGTCGGTGCCGAGCCCGGTGGTCCACCAACCGCTCCACCACTCGCCGAAGAGGTCGCCGGGCGAGGAGTCAAAGTGGGCTAACTGGCCGATCGCCGGTATTGGGCTGGTCAACAGCGTGCGAGAGCCAAACAGCCACACGGCGCCCAACACGAAGGCGATCGCCGCCGGTACCCGGACCGAACTCGATCGGAACGACCGGCCAAAGGCTGCGGCACTATCTCGTTGATCGGCGCCGATGCGGCTCGAGACCGCCTGCGACAGCCAGTAGCTGCCGCCTCGTTGCAAATCACGGAAATCGCCATCGGAAAGCTGGCGGAATTCGGCGAGTTGTTTGCGCCGACGCCGCAGTTGGGTGATTCGGCTGAGGTTCCAGGTCCAGGCACCGATGAGGCCTCGGAGGCGGCCAACCTTTCCGGTAACCAGCGCGGCAACTGCCTGCACCAAGGTGAGTAGCACCGCCTGGGGCAGCACGCGGGCGGTGCGGAACCCGCCGTATCCCGACAACATGGTGCGGATCGAGTGGCGCAGACGAAGCCGTTGCGGATCGCCCGCATTGGTGACCTCGCGTACCTCAAGCCCGGCCCGGTGCCGGGCGACTGCGTTGGGCGCAACCACCACTCGAGCACCAGCGGCCTGAACCCGCCAGCACAGGTCGAGATCGTCGCCGTAGAACGACATCGCCGAATCGTGACCGCCGATCAATTCGTACAGGTCGTTGCGGATCAACAGGCAGGCGCCAGCGACCGAGAACACATCTTCGACCGCGTCGTACTGTTCTTGGTCGAGGTCGCCGCGTTCGGCCAACGGAATCGGCGTGGCGAACTTGTCGGTTGCGAACCCCACGCTTTGGATCATGCGCGGCTCGACCCAGTCGACGATCTTGGGGCCAACGACACCGGCGTTCGACTGCATTGCCTCGCTCACGAGCGCTTCGACCGCGTTGGTAGCGAGGGCAACATCGTCGTGACAAAACAAGATGAAGGCCGCCCGTTCGCCAAAATCGGCGAGCCCGGCCTCCACGGCGGCGGCGTATCCTTTTGCTTCGGGCGCCACAACAACCTTGGCTTTGGGCAGGTGGCGTTTGACCGTCGCCTGCGACTGCGAGTGGGTTGCCTGATCGCCGGTCAGTACCACCAGGGCGCCAAGCCGATCGTAGGTCTGAGCAGCGAGCGAGGCGATCGACTCGTCGAAGAAGTCGCCCGGTTCATGGGCGACGACCAGCGCCAGGACCGACGGCCGGGGACGCGGTTTCGAGCGACGCTCACGGGATGGAGTCTCAGGTGACACGACCCCCGCAAGCTACCGCGGACCGACCCCAGGTAACGGATCAGGAAGCAACATCAGTCCCACTAATCACATTCGACACAAAAACAGCAGCAACCTCAGTAGTAAATTCCACAACAGGGCTCGACGGCCGCGAACCACCCGCAACCTTGATTTTGCCTGGGTATTCAGCTGAGCGCGTTCACGTTGTACCCTCGCAAGTGTGTTGCCCATCTCATCGCTTCTTCCCGCCGTCTTTGGGCGCCTATGAGGGCGTACGTAACCGGCGCGTCCGGGTTCGTTGGACGTCATCTTTGCAACCATCTCGAAGCGTTCGGCGACGAGATCATCCGGGCCGATCACCACCCGGTGCGAGGCTCGACCGCTATCGACGTGACCGACGAACGAGCCGTTCGCGACCACATGCTCGGCACCGAACCCGAGGTGGTCTACCACCTGGCTGGGCAGGCCGACGTGGGCGGAAGCTGGAAGTCGCCTAACGAAACCTTCCAGGTCAACCTGCACGGCACGCTCAACGTGCTCGCCGGTGCCCGGGCCGCCAACGTGCGCCGAGTCATCTCGGTAACCAGCGCCGATATCTACGGCTTGGTCACCCCTGAACAACTCCCCCTCGACGAACAAAGCCCGCTTCGCCCGGTAAGCCCGTACGCCGCCAGCAAGGCCTCGGCCGACATGGCGTGCATGCAAGCGTTCCTTGGGTATCAACAAGACGTCATTCGAGTTCGGGCCTTTAACCATCTCGGCCCGCTACAAAGCCCCCGCTTTGTCGCCTCAGCATTGGCCTACCGGGTCGCCATGAACGAAAAGACCGGCGAAACCGAAGTGCCGGTCGGCGATCTCAGCCCTCGGCGAGACTTCACCGATGTTCGAGACGTCGCCCGGGCCTACCATTTGCTCGCCACGAGCGGCGACGCTGGTGAGGCCTACAACATCTGCAGTGGCGTCGACCACCAGGTACAAGACCTCGCCGATCATCTTCTCGGGATGGCGAAGCACCCGATGACCTTGGTCGGTGACCCCGAACTGATGCGGCCGGTCGATCTACCGGTCCTGCGCGGTTCGTACGACAAACTTCACGCCGCAACCGGCTGGAAGCCCGAATTCACCCTACCGACGACGCTGTCTGACCTTTTGGCCTGGCACCGTTCGGAGATTGCCTAACCAATGACTGACACCGCCAACAACCCAACCAAGCGCGCCCTTATCACCGGTATCACCGGTCAAGATGGCAGCTACCTGGCCGAGCTGTTGCTCGCCAAGGGCTACGAAGTGATCGGCATGGTTCGTCGAAGCAGCACGGTGAACTTCGAGCGGATTGCCCACATTCAAGACCAGATCACCTTTGCTCCGGGCGACCTGCTCGACGAAGTGTCGATGATCCACATCTTGCGCGACCATCAGCCCGACGAGGTGTACAACTTGGCTGCCCAGTCGTTCGTACAGACCTCGTTTGGCCAGCCGGTCCTCACCGGAGAAACCACCGCCCTCGGTGTAACCCGCCTGCTCGACGCCATCCGCTTGGTGAACCCCGAGATCAAGTTCTACCAGGCCAGCAGCAGCGAAATGTTCGGCAAGGTACACGAGGTGCCTCAGTCCGAGACCACCCCGTTTCACCCCCGCAGCCCGTACGGCGTCGCCAAGGTGTACGGCCACTGGATTACGGTGAACTACCGCGAGAGCTACGGACTTCACGCATCGTCGGGCATGTTGTTCAACCACGAAAGCCCCCGCCGCGGCATGGAATTCGTGACCCGAAAAATCAGCCACACCGCAGCCAAGATCAAGCTCGGCATGGCCGACGAACTCCGCCTCGGAAACCTCGACGCTCGACGCGACTGGGGCTTTGCCGGCGACTACGTCGAGGCGATGTGGATGATGCTCCAAGAAGACGAGCCCGACGACTTTGTGATCTGCACCGGCGAAACCCACGAGGTTCGCGAGTTCGCCAAGCTGGCCTTTGAGGCGGTCGACCTCACGTGGGAAGACTACGTGGTCATCGACGAAGCGTTCTTCCGACCGGCCGAAGTCGACCTGCTGGTCGGCGATCGCAGCAAGGCCGAAAAGCAGCTTGGCTGGACCCCGAAGACCACCTTTGAAGAGCTGGTCACCTCGATGGTCGAAGCCGACATGGATCTGTTGCAGGGCCGCCTCGACGGACTCAAGTAAGTGATTGCGGTCATCGCTGGCGGGGTCGGCGCGGCCCGGATGTTGGCTGGCCTGCGTCAGGTCGTGGCCGAGTCCGAACTCACCGCCATTATCAACACCGGCGACGACATGGTGCTACACGGGCTCCATATCAGCCCCGACATCGACACGATCACCTACACCCTGGCCGATGCGGTCAATCCCGAGACCGGATGGGGCCTGAAGGGCGAAACCTGGCAGGCCATGGAAAGCCTCGAACGGTACGGCGGCCAAACCTGGTTTAGCCTGGGCGACCGCGACCTGGCCACCCACATGTACCGGACCCAGCGGTTCAGCGAAGGGGCAACCCTCGCCGAAGTTACCGCCGAGGTCGCGTTGGCTTGGGGGCTCGATATCTCGATGGTGCCGATGACCAACGACCGGGTCGAAACCATGGTCACGCTGACCTCAGGAGAAGAGATCAGCTTTCAGGACTACTTCGTTGCCCGCCAGCATTCGGTGCCGGTCTCGTCGGTGCGCTTCGCCGGAGCCGAAGCATCGACCCCGTCGCCGGGCGTGCTCGACACGATCGAGGGCGCCGACAAGATCGTGATCGCCCCCTCGAACCCGCTCGTGTCAATCGACCCCGTACTTGCCGTACCCGGGATCCGGGCGGCGATCGAGGCCCGGCGCGGCGATGTCGTGGCGGTCTCGCCCATCATCGCCGGTGCGGCCTTGAAGGGGCCCGCCGACCGACTGTTGAACGAACTCGGCCATGAGGCAAGCGTGTCCGGAGTGGCGCAGCTGTACCGCGACCTCGCCCGAGTCCTGGTGATCGACCACGTCGATGCCGACCAAGCCGCGGCGATCGCGGCGGCCGGAATGGAGTCGGTGGCCGCCGAGTCGATCATGAAGACCCCCGAGATCGCCAAGCAGCTCGCTCAGGTGGCCCTCGACGCCTAACCTCAGGCGATGGATTCACTGACCATCATCCCGATAACCGGAATCGGCGAGATCGGCGTAGGCAGCGACCTCGCCACCATCATCGCTGACGCAGGCGATCTCCAGGACGGCGACGTGTTGGTCGTGACCCAAAAGATCGTCTCGAAGGCCGAGAACATGCTGGTCGAGGTCGACCCGACGAACCCGCTCAGCCACAAGCCGCTGGTCGAACAAGAGTCGGTGCGCATCCTGCGCCGCCGGGGCGAGCTCATCATCAGCGAAACCAAACATGGCTTCGTGTGTGCCAACGCCGGCATCGACCTCTCCAATGTCGAGCACGGCCAAGCCGCCCTGCTCCCCGAAGACAGCGACCGGTCGGCCCGCCGAATTCGAAACGGCATCAAGGGCAAAGCGGGCATCGACGTTGCGGTGATCATCTCTGACACCTTTGGCCGCCCCTGGCGCCGGGGGCTTACCGACGTAGCGATCGGGTGCTCGGGGATCTTGCCCATCGCCGATCTGCGAGGCACCGCCGACAGCTACGGCCGAGAACTCCAGGTGACCGAGGTTTGCATCGTCGACGAGCTAGCGTCAGCCGCCGAGTTAGTGATGGGAAAGAGCACCGGCATCCCCGTCGCGATCGTTCGTGGTGTCGACCCGGCATGGTTCGGCGAAGGAAGTGTTCGAGACGACATCGTGCGCGACCCCGCCGACGATCTGTTCCGCTAAGTCACCCTCATGTTTTGGGCGTAACTATCCGATGTAGTCTGAAGTATGCCTACAGGAGTAATTATCAGCGGCTATTTCAGCCCACTGCACGCCGGCCACCTCGACATGATCGAAGCCGCAGCAGAACGAGGCGACCACCTCATCGTGATCGTCAACAACAACGCCCAGCAGATCATCAAGAAGGGCAAGGTCATCATGGATGAAGCCGACCGCCTTCGCGTGGTGCAGGCCCTGCGGGTCGTCGACGATGCCTTCGTGGCGGTCGATGAAGATCGTACGGTCATCGCCTCGATCGAAGCGGTCGCCAAGAAGTACCCCGACCACGACCTCATCTTCGCCAATGGCGGCGACCGAGCATCGGGGGCAGTAGTACCCGAGACGCCCATCTGCGAAAAGTACGGCATCGAGATGGTGTTCGATATGGGCGGCACCGAAAAGCGCGACTCCTCGAGCCGAATCAACGTCGAACTGGGCTTCGAAGACGAACAGAGCGCTCCCCCAAGCGAAACCACCTAAGGACACTGGTGAGCAAACGCGTTCTCGTCACCGGCGGAGCTGGTTACATCGGCAGTCACGTAGCTGTCGAACTGCTTCACGCAGGCCACGAGGTAGTCATCGTCGACAACTACGTGAACAGCAGCCCACCGGCCATCACGGCCATCGAGGCGGCCGCCGGCCAGTCGGTAACCACCATCGAAGGTGATGTCGGCGACCGCGACCTGATGCTCGTCACCCTCGACGGCGTCGACGCCGTCGTGCATATGGCAGCGTTAAAGGCCGTAGGCGAGTCGGTCGAGAAACCACTCGCCTACTACCACAACAACATCGGCGGCCTCGTCACACTGCTCGACGCCATGGCCGAAGCGGAAGTGTTTCAGTTCGTGTTCTCGTCGTCGGCCACCGTGTACGGCGACGCCAAAGAAGTGCCGATCCCCGAGACCGCTCCGCTGAGCGCCACCAACCCCTACGGCCAAACCAAACTCATGGCCGAGCAGATCTTGCGCGACGTTGCGATATCAGACGACCGCTGGTCGATTCTGGCCCTACGCTACTTCAACCCGGTCGGCGCCCACCCCAGCGGCATCATCAGCGAAGCCCCAAAGGGCAAGCCCAACAACCTCATGCCCGCCGTGATGGCCGCCGCCCGCGGCGACCTCGACAAGGTCATGGTGTTCGGCGACGACTACGACACCCCCGACGGCACCGGCATGCGCGACTACATCCACGTGATGGACCTCGCATCGGGACACGTGGCCGCCATCGACGGGCTCGATAGCCGCCAAGGGTTCGACGCCTACAACCTGGGCTTGGGCTCGGGTGTCTCGGTACTCGAACTCATCGCGGCAGCCGAACGGGCGTCGGGCCAAACAATCCCTCGAGAGATCGTCGACCGCCGCCCCGGCGATGTCGCTGCCTCGGTAGCGGACCCATCACGAGCCCAAACCGAACTCGGCTGGACCGCCACCTACACCGTGGACCAGGCCTGCGAAGACAACTGGCGCAGCCAGGAGAGATAACCCCCGAAACTTTCGCGTGTAACCGCTCTGAGCGGGTTGTGTTGGTGCAGGACATCCCTGACACATGTCGCGGGACATACCTGACACTTTGGGGATGGCTGGTGAGATCCCTATGAGTGTTCGACGGTTGGTTGCGACGATGGATGTTGAGGGTGTGAATGTGCGTGAGTTCTGTGAGCAGCATGGGATATCGCGTGATCGGTTCTATTTGATTCGTCGTCGTTATGCGGTTGAGGGCGAAGCGGGTCTTGCGCAGAGGTCTCGGGCTCCCAAGAGGGTGGCGAACAAGACGTCGTTGTTGGTTGAGGAGCAGATTGTTCGGGTTCGTAAAGAACTGGTTGAGGATGGTCTTGATGCGGGGCCGGTGACGATTGAGTGGCATTTGCAGCGCCAAGGTGTTGATCCGGTTCCGTCGAGGTCAACGATCTGGCGGATCTTGAAAGCGAGGGGGTTCATTGTTGATGACCCGACCAAGGCACCATCGGGGGTGAACAAGTCCTTTGAAGCGGCTCGAGCGAACGAGGTTTGGCAGATCGATGGCACCGGCTGGCAACTTGGCGATGGGACGTTGATCAAGATCATCAATGTGATCGATGACGGGTCTCGGTTATGTGCAGCGTCTCAGGTCCATAGGGCCGAATCTCTTGACGCTGCGTGGTCGACGTTTCTTACTGGCGCTAGCGAGTGGGGCATGCCAGCCAGGTTCTTATCCGATAACGGTCGAGCGTTCCGGGCTTTAGAAGACCCGCTCGCACAACTCGGGATCACCATGGGCCACTCAAGGCCGTATCACCCTCAGACATGCGGCAAGGTCGAACGCTTTCACCAAACAATGAAGAAATGGCTGACCGCTCAAGACCCGGCCCGAACCGTGGCCGAGCTCCAAACCCTGATCGATCAGTTCCGCCACATCTACAACCACCAACGACCCCACCGCGCCATTTCTCGCCAGGTCCCCGCTCAACGCTGGACCGACATGGCCAAAACCGGGCCAAAAGACAGACCGCTGGACCTAACCACCCAAACAACCGGTGACCGGACCATCACCGCCAACGGCATCCTCACTTTCGACGCCAAACGCATATCGGTCGGCACCACCCACGCCGGCAAAACCGCCACCGTGATAGCCAACCAAACCCACGCCCACATATTCATCGGCACCAAACTCGTCAGACACATCGAACTCCAAGCCAACACCCACGCCTACCCGATCTATGACCGCATCGGCCGACCAAGGAAAACCCAATGACCCAAACATGTACGGGAAGACCCGCGACACATGTACGGGATGTCCCGCGACTAGACA
>CALHTF010000105.1 GCA_938038815.1 uncultured Acidimicrobiales bacterium
GCGACCGGGAGTTCGCAGTCGCCGCCGATCTCGGCCAGATAGGCCCGTTCGGCATCGAAGCACGCTCGGGAGGGGCCGTGGTTAATCTTTGCCAGCACGTCGGCGACCGCCGAATCATCGGAACGGCACTCGATACTCAACGCACCTTGGGCCACCTGGGGCGTCATCAGGTCGACCGGAATTCGGTCGACGATCTCGGGGGTAATGCCCAACCGCTCGATCGCCGCGGCGGCCATGACGATGGCGTCGAAGGAATCGAGCTTGGCGAGCCGGGTATCGATGTTGCCGCGCAGCGTCGCAAAGGTGAGGTCGGGTCGGATGCTGGCCAACTGAGCACGGCGCCGGATCGAACCGGTACCGATCAGCGAACCGGGCGCGAGGTCGGCCAGCACGCCACCCACCAGCACATCGGCCGGGTCGCCCCGTTCGGGTACGGCGGCCACGACAAGGCTGCTCGGCCCGATCGATGGCATGTCTTTGCCCGAATGCACGGCGATATCGGCTCGGCCGTCGAGCAGCGCCGCTTGAACTTCTTTGACGAAGATCCCCTTGCCGCCGAGCACCTCGAGCGGGGTCGACTTGTCGCGGTCGCCTTGGGTCGACACGATGACCAACTCGACCTCGATCGACGAGTCGACGGCCTGAAGTAACGAGGCCACATGGTCGGCTTGCCACCGGGCGAGCGCGCTGCCCCGAGTTGCGATTCGGATCCGCACTACCTAGTTGTCGGTATCAGCGTCGGGGTCGACGTCGGGCGCTTTGAGATCGTAAAGCTCGGTGAGCGCATCGGCGAGACGGTCGCCTTTGGCGGTGCCCGCAGCGTCTTTCATGCGCACCGTTGGGTTGCGCAGCAGTTTGCCGAGCAGGCCCTTGGTGAGGGCCTCAACCAATTCGAGCTGCTCTTCGTCGAGCCTGTCGAGGCGAGCGCCGAACCGGGCGAACTCGCCCTGGCGAGCATCTTCGGCCTGAGCCCAGAGCGCCGTGATCAGCGGCTCGACCTCGCGTTGGTTGGTGCGACCGACGTACTTGGAAAGCTCTTCGTCGATGATGACCCGAACGTTCTTGAGCTCGTTGCGGCGTTCTTTGCGACCAACCTCGGCGAAGGCCCGCAGGTCGTTCATGTCGAGCAGAGTGACCCCGTCGATGGAAGCAGCCGCCGGGTCGACGTCGCGAGGCATGGCGATGTCGATGATCAACAACGGGCGACCGGCGCGCTCGGCCATGGCCGATGCGAGGTCGGTTTGTTCGAGGATGAGTTCAGAGGCGCCGGTTCCGGTGACGACGATGTCGGCTTCGCCGAGGGCACCGACCAGATCTTCGAGTCCGAGGGCAATGCCGCCCACTCGCTCGGCAACTTCGGTTGCGTTCGCCCAGGTGCGGTTGGCGATCATGACTTCAGATACCCCGGCCGCTGCCGCAGCTACGGCCGAACCTTCGCCCATGTCGCCGGCGCCCACGATGAGCATGCGGCTCGACTCGAGCGAACCTTGGCGTTCAGCCGCCATGGCGATAGCTGCTTGAGATACCGATGCGATGTGGCGCGAGATTGAGGTGTCGGTTCGGACCCGCTTGCCAACCTCGAACGCGTTTTGGAACAGACCGTTGAGCGCCGCGCCGGTGGTGCCCTCGTTATGGGCGAACTCCCAGGCGTCTTTTACTTGGCGCAGGATTTCGGTCTCGCCCAGTACGGCCGAGTCGATCCCGCTCGCAACGTCGAAGAGGTGCCGGGCGGCATCGGCTTCGAAGTGGCTGTAGAGGTTGTCGGGTTCGTAGTGGGTGTAGAGGTGGTCGCTGAACGACTCGGGGGCGAGTCCGCTGATGTCGGACAGGAAGTTCCGGACATCGCCGTACGCCCCGTGGAACCGTTCGGCGTAGACGTAAATCTCGGTGCGGTTACACGTGCTGAGCAGTACCGCTTCGAGAATGTGCTGGCGGCTATGAAGGTCGTGAAGCGCCTTTTGCTGATCGGCAGGGGCGATCGTCAGTTTCTCGAATACCTCGAGAGAAAGACTGGCGTTGTTGACGCCCATGACGACCACTGACACGACTGCTCAACCTAGCCTTTCGTCGGGGTTTCGACCGCTTCTTCAAGCATCTCTTGTCGACCCTGTGTTTGCCAATACCAATACTTGTAAACCCTGTCACTAGAACCCTGGTGGTTAGCCAACGATTCCGCTGATCAGGATAACTTCCAAAGGTAAGAGCAAGCCTATGTCTAGGCCGGATGCGAGAGGGTCCCGCCCCGGCTTTGATAGAAGCTGAGGATCTGGAGTTCGGTGGCCAGATCGACCTTGCGCCACGGCACCGAATCGGGAATGTCGAGATTCGACGGAGCGAAGCTCAGAATCGATTGAACACCCGCCGCCACGAGCGCATCGGCGGCGTTTTGGGCGGCGCTCAGCGGGGTGGCGATCACGCCGACGGCAATGCCGTGTTCGGCGACGATCGCTGGGAGATCGTCGAGGTGCTGCACGGGAAGATCCTCGATCGTGGATCCGACCTTGGACTGGTCGATGTCGACGATCGCTGCGATCGGAAAGCCCCGCTCGGCAAACCCTGAGTACCGAGCGAGCGCCTGGCCGAGATTACCGAAACCCACGATCACCACCGCAGAGTCCGCCGTGAGTCCCAAGGTCCGGCTGACCTGCTTGGTAAGAAAGTCGATGTCGTAGCCCACGCCCCGGGTGCCGTAGGACCCGAGGTACGAGAGGTCCTTTCGGACTTTGGCGGCGTTCACACCAGCGAGTTCGGCGAGGCGTTCGCTCGACACGGTGGTTTCGCCGTCTCGGCCGAGTTCGACCAAGGCCTGGTGGTACAGCGGCAGGCGGGCAACCGTGGCGCCAGGCACCGACGAAGCAGCGTCAGGGCCGGAGTTCGCGGGAGGATTCGAACGTGCCATACCCCCAAAGGTATTGCTTGTCCGACTTTTCACAAACTCGCAAGCGTGTGACTATCGCCCACCGACCCGGAAATTTTCGCGCAAAACCCGCTCAGAGCGGGTCAAACGCGATCAGAACTTAGTCGGGGGCGCCGGTGGCGAGATCTTGTCGGCGCAGTTTGCCGCCGAAGCCAATGGGAAGTTCGTCGACCACATCGATCTTGGACGGACACTTGTAGGAGGCCAACTGCGTACGAGCGAACGCCACCAATTCGTCCTCCTCGATCGATGCCCCCGGGTGCAGTACCACGAACGCCCGAACCGCCTCATCGGTGTGCGGATGTGCAACTCCGACAACCGCGACCGCTTGCACCGACTCGTGTTCGGCAATCACGGCCTCGACCTCGGCGGGGTACACGTTAAAGCCCGACACGATGATGAGATCCTTGGCCCGGTCGATGATCGAGATGTACCCGTCTTCGTTCACCACCGCGATGTCGCCGGTGTGGAGCCAACCGTCGGCGTCGATGGCTCGGGCAGTGGCTTCGGGATCGTCCCAGTAGCCGCTGAAAATATTCGGACCCCGAGCGATGATCTCGCCGGCGTCGCCGATGAGCACATCGTCGCCGTTGGCATCGATGATCCGCAGTTCGACCGCCGGAACCGGCCGGCCAACCGACCCGCGGGGCGCGTCGGTGTGCAACGCCGAGGTCAGACTGGGCGACGACTCGGTCATGCCGTAACCCTCGTACACCGTGAGTCCGAGTCGCTCGGTCACCAACGCCGAAACCCGCTCGGGCAGCTTGGCGGCTCCCGAAATTGCCACCCGAACCGAGGCGAACTGGCTCGGCTCGACGTCGGGCAGCGAGGCGATGGCATGCCAGAAGGTCGGGGGCCCAACCAGCAGGGTGATTTGATGCTCGGCGACCGCCTCGACCAACGACGCAGGATCGAACCGCTGCACCAGCACCACGGTTGCGCCCTGACGAAGCGACGTTCCGAGAACCGTGTTGAGCCCAAAGATGTGAAACAGCGGGATGACGCAGTAGGCAACATCGACCGCCAGGAACCCGTCGGGTGACTGAGCGAGGGTTTGTCGCTGGTTGACCTCGAGGTTGCCGTGGGACAGTTGCGCCGCCTTCGGGAACCCGGCGGTACCGCTGGTGAAGATGAGCGCCGCCAAGTGTTCGGGCTCGACATCGACAACCGGCGACGATTCGTCGCCGATGAGCGAGTCGAGCGATTCGGCACCCTCGAAGGACGGCCCGCAGTTGTAGAGCAGTTCGAGGTCCGGCAAGTCGGCGCGGTCGACTTCGGCAATCGCTTTCGCGCCGGCCGGACCAAAGATGGTGGCTCGAGCGCCGACCATTTTGAGCTCGCGCTGCAGCTCGGCGGCCGGGCTGAGCGGGTTGAGCGGAACGGCGATTATTCCTGCGCCCAACGCGGCGAGGTAGGAGAACACAAAATTCCGGGTGTTGCCGCACACCAACGCTAGGCGGTCGCCCGCGACAAGGCCCTTGCTCAGCAGCCCAAACCGTAACTTGTCGGTCGTCTCACGGAGTTCGCCGTAGCTCACCGGGCCCGAACTATCGATAAATGCGATGCGGTCGGCCGGATGTTCGGCGATCAGAGACGCCAAGTTCACGTGGGTTACCTCTCCTTGGCCCATAACAGTTGACCAATAAATCGGGTCGATAGGCCTGTCAGCCTAGGGCAAAGGTGGCCTGCCAGCCCAGTAGGTGACGCTTTGAACACAGCATCTACTTAAGGTTTTCTCACTCTGCGTCGATGCACATACCACTATTAGTGTTCGTCGGAATCCACCGCCGAACCAAACCTTTGGACCTATTCGAAGTGACCCTCCGCAAACAACTAGCCCTAGCGCTCGTGGCCCTCCTGGTCGCCGTGCTCGTGCCATTGTTCGTGACCTCGAACGCATCGGCCCAAACCCCGGTCGTCGAAGAGCAGCAGTTCATCGATGCCCTGAACAACACCCGGGCCGAACTCGGGCTACCGCGACTGACCTTCCACCAAGAACTCACCGACCTATCGAGGGTCCACGCAATCGATATGGCCGCCGAAGACAACATCTTCCACGCCAACCCGATCTCGGCCAACCTCGACGCCCCATGGCTCAAGCTCGGCGAAAACGTGGGCGTCGGACCCCAGGTCGACGTGCTGATGGACAAGTTCATCGAGAGTCCATCGCACTACGAGAACATCATCGATCCAGCCTTCACCCACGTCGGCGTCGCCGTCGTCTGGGACGGCGACCTGATGTTCACCACGCACCGCTTCATGCAGTTGGCCGACCAACAACTGTCGACCCCCACCACCACTCCCCCGGTGACCGCCGGCACCGAGCTAACCAGCACGACCCCAGCCGCGATCGACGCCGGCCTTGACGGCCGACTGGTTCCGCCGCCCGCAACTCGCGAGCGCATCGACGCCTTGGTGGATTCGCTGGCCGACTAGGACGCCAGCAGTACGAACTGCAGGGTCGCCGCGCCGACGATAACCAGCAGCAAGAGTCCCATCATCAGCACGGTTCGTTTACGCATTGTCGCCTCCGGAGGCCGGATCGGGTTCGGGTCGAGACGTGATCGCGACCGATGTTGTACTGCCAGCCGATTCGCCGGCCGGAACAAGGCGCACAACGTCGCCGGGTCGCAGCCCGAGTTCTTGGGCGGCCGAGCCGCGCTGCACCGCAACGGTCAGCAACCCGTAGCTATCGGTGAGTAGACCAACCGCACCAGCGCCGATGCTGTCGAAGGCGGTCGCCCGGATCAGCACTCGAGAAACGTCGTCGGTTTCGATCCGCAAGACCCCACCCGAAACCAAGTCGTCGGCCCCGACATTGAGTTGGGCGTTGCCAAACCGGTCGACCCAGAGCACCTCGGTTGAAACAATGTCGCCGGAGATCTCGCTGACCGGCAGCACCCCGGGCATCAACAACGCCGAGTCGAGCTTGTCGCCGAGGGCGTCGAGGGGAACACCGTTGCAAAGATGCGCGGCGACTGGGGCGTAGATATCGCGGCCGGCGTCGAGGGTTTGGCCGAAGCTCTCGAGGTGAAACTCGGGGTTGGTGAGCTCAACCGCATCGGTTGCTCCTCCAACCAAGGCAACCGCGGCAGCAAAGAGGCCGTTGTCGGGTCCGACCAGAACCGAGGCGCCGTTGCCGACGTCGATCGCCACGTTGCGTCGGTCGGTGCCAGCACCGGGATCGACCGCGCCGACCACCACACCAGGGCACAGGTACTGCGCACTTCGGGCCAGAGTAAGCCCGGCAGCTCGAACATCGTGGGGAGCCAAGTCGTGGGTGACATCGACCACCCCGACATGAGGCGCAATCGATCGAATGACCGACTTCACCACGCCGACAAACTCGTCACCTGTTCCGTAGTCGGAGAGAAACGAGATGGTGTCGTATCGCGAGGTCATCGTCTCGAACGTACCGGCGCCACAATCGATGCTCCTTATCGGACGGGAACCAAACCCCGGCCGAGCCAACGGGCGAGCGAACAACCCAACAGATACCGAACAACTCCCGAACGAACAGAGTTCAGAAGCCACTGAAATTCCGCTGTTGTCATAGGTTGTGACTCACGCGGCTCATGATGTCTCTGGTGTCCAAGTGGCGCGTGCGGACCACTCAGACCTATGGTGACCTCGGAGTTGCAACAAGGGGTATTTCCATTGGCTCAATTCGAAGGACGTGCACGGTTTCTAACCGTTGCCGAAGTAGCACAGCTCATGCGGGTGTCGACGATGACCGTCTATCGCCTGATCAAGGGCGGCGACCTGTCGGCGGTTCGTGTCGGCAAGTCGTACAGAATTAAAGAAGACGACGTCGACAAGTATCTTCACACGAGGTATACCGAAGCGACTGGTTAGCCAGCGCTCGACATCTTCACGCTTCACGTAAGCTCAGAACCGTGCCGCCAGATCACTGGCGGCATTCTCTGTTTTACCCCTGCGCTACGCCCCGCCCAGCTCTTTTGAGCGGGCGGTAGCGGCGGCGACAACGTCGGCGACAACGCCGCGTAGATCGCGCTCATCAAATACTGCCAGCCCTGCCGCGGTCGTGCCGTTGGGCGACGTGACGTTCTCGCGCAAGGTCGCCGCCGATTCCGACGACTGATCGAGCAATGTCGCGGCCCCCAGCAAGGTGGCCTTGGTAAGCGCCTCGCTGGTCTCAGGCGAGAGGCCTTGGGCGATCGCTGCGTCGATCAGCGCCTCGGCCAACAAGAAAACGTAGGCCGGCCCCGATCCCGACAAGCCGGTGACCGCATCGATTTCGGGCTCGGTGACCACTTCGACAACGCCGACCGAACCAAGGATGTCGCTCGCCCACGCCAGGTCTTCACGGCTTGCTGCGGTACCTGGGGCGATCGCCGCCGCACCCTTGCCAACCAGCGCTGGCGTGTTGGGCATAGCTCGAATAACTCGGGTGCCCGGCGGCAATGCCTCTTCAAGGGTGGCGATGGTTACCCCAGCGGCGATCGATAGCACCCTGCCGGGGCCGAGCCGGCCAACCTCAGCCGCCACGACCGGCACGATGGCCGGCTTCACCGCCAGAATCGTGTCGACCCCAGCAATAGGTGCGGTGTCGAGACCCAGGCCCGGATACGCCTGAGCGAGCTCTTCGCGACGCTGCTCGGACAACTCCACCACGGTTGCGTCCTCGGGGGTCGTCCACCCGGTGGCGAACAGGCCACCGAGCAGGGCCTCGCCCATCTTGCCGCCCCCGATTATCTGAATTCGATGCATACGAAACCCTAGGTCCGCCGCGCCGAGGTTGCACTCGAATCCCCAGCACGATCCAAACGGCACAAACGAGCCATTCTCGATCCCAAAACACTCATTTCAGCGCCTCTCGTTGAATCCCGAGGAATACCGCGGTATTCTCTTCAACACGGACCCGGGGTTTCGCGGGAGTTCGCTCGATCGGGGAAGTGCGAGTGTTCTCCTACGATTCTCCGGGTCTGTGCTATCTCGCTGTTCTTCGCCTGCGGCTACGGCGCTTCGCTATCTTTGCAAGCCTGCGCCCCTCGCCCTCCGCTAGCTCCGGGCTCTCTCTCCCTGTTCTCCGCCTGCGGCTACGGCGCTTCGCTATCTCTGCAAGCCTGCACCCTCGCCCTCCGCGAGCTCCGGGCTCTTTGGCCGCTTTCTGTTGGCTTTGCCCCAGTGCAAACGATCTTCTGTCGGGTTGGACCACACCCTGGCTGTCTAGCCGACTAGGCCTGCGCCGAGCGTCGAGTGCCGTCTTCGGTACCCGTGGATCGGAATATCCGCTCGCACCTTCAACCAGCACTCGAACCAGAACGCGCAAGGGCCTCCGTGGCCCCGGAACGGCCTGCACGGAGTGCAGTAACTCAGGCCCCGGACTGTCGAGTTCGGAGCCGAAGACGGGTGCGTCGCGAAGTGCCCGCCCAGCCCAATCATTCTTGCGGGAGCGGGGGTGCTGTGCCCGAAGTACCGGCAGAGCGCGGCCACGTGCCCGCATTCTGATTGCAGTTCGTCGGCTCAGCGCCGACTAACTGCAAAAATTTCAGGAAGGCCTAGCCCTTGAATTTGCCTTCGTAGCCGATTCGCATTGCTGGCCGGAAGAACTGTTCTACCCAGACGTACAGCGAGCCGAGGATCCGGTCGAGTTCGTCTCGGTCGAGGTAGCGCACCGGAAACTGGCCCAGCAGATAGACGGCGTCTTCGGCACCGATCGCGAAGGCCGCACCGAACAGGCGCAGGTTGCGGCGCAGCAGATGGTTGTAGAACGCTTCATGGTTCGTGAGCGGGGCCGGCATCACGTAAGTCTCGTAGTGCAGGTTGCGCTGATCGAGCCGGAACCGGATCGTAAAGACATCCTTTTCTTCGCCGAGCACCCGGATGTGCCACAGCCGAGGGATGTCGATATCGCGCTCGAACGCATCGAGGGCCGGATTCTCCCCCAACTGCTCGCCCAACCACTCTTCGATAAGGGCTTCGGCTTGGTCGAGTTCGGCGATGCTGTTGGGCTGCGACATCGCTAGACGCAGTTCACGGGTGCTTTGGTCGTGAGGTCGACATACAAACGACGCAGCCGGGCGGCGGTCGACGACCACGTGTAGTTCTGGGCCAACGCAACCGCATTGGCCGACAGCTCAACCGCCATCGAGGTGTCGGCGAGAATCTGAGAAATGTAGGTGGCGAAGTGACTCGGGTTTCGACTGTCGACCAAGAAACCGGTCTTGCCGTGGTCGACCAGGGTGCGCAGCCCACCGACAGCCGCCGCGACGACCGGAGTTCCGCAGGCGGCAGCTTCGAGAGCAACCAAACCAAAGGACTCCGAACGGCTCGGCAGAACCAACAGGTCGGCGGCCCGGTAGTAGGTCGACAAGAGGTGGTGCGGTTGCGGCGCCACAAACTCGATTCGGTCGGCCACACCGAGTTCAACAGCTAGGGCGGAGAGTCGGGCCACCTCGGCTTCGCCCTCGGTACCGCTGGCGCCGCCAACGATAAGAAGTCGAGCGTCGGTGCGGTCGAGTTCGGCCAACGCCTGGACCGCGATGTCGATGCCCTTGAGTGGCTGGACTCGGCCAACGAACAACAAGATTGGTTCGTCGCCCAGTTCGAGCGCGTCGCGTGCGCCTTGGCGATCGCCAGGTGAGAAGTAGGCGTGCACCACGCCGGGCGGAACGACCTCGATGCGATCGGCATCGGCGCCGTACAGGTCTTCGAGTTGGCTGGCTTCGACCGCCGCGTTGGCGACGATCGCATCCGAGCAGCGGATCACGTAGGCCTCCGCATCGATGCGGTGCTGGGGTTCGGGGTCGCCGGTTTCGGCCTTCACCCGGGCCAAGGTGTGAAACACCGACACGAGGGGCAGATCGAGCTCGTGTTTGATCCGGTGGCCCGCAACGCCCGATAGCCAGTAGTTGGCGTGCAAGGCATCGACTGGCTTATCGGAGCGAAGATGAGCGAGAACGCCGTCGGCGAAGTCGTCGACGATCGCCGGGAGGTCCTCTTTGGCAAGGTCGACCGGACCAGCTTCGATATGGATCACCCGAAAGCCGGGTTCGACCTCTACAACTTCGGGCAGTTCGTCGTGCCAGCGACGTACATACACGTCGGCCTCAACCCCTGCTTGGGCGAGCGACGAGACCAGTTCGCGGATGTAGACGTTCATTCCACCCGCGTCACCTGACCCCGGTTGAGACAACGGGGACGTGTGCAAAGAAAGGACGGCGAGGCGGCGCATCTAGTACTTAGAACCGCATTCCCGCTGGAGTCATTCCCATACGGGCGATTCTAGAGCCTCGTGGTATTTCCTAGCGAGTCGCCAAAACCGGCCGAACACCGCCAACGCTGGCCGGGTGGGCGTTAGTTCAGCAAGGCGTCGATCGACGCTTCGCCGGTCTTGTAGCGGCGAGTGATCTCGGCCTGGAGGCTGTCGATCGAGTTGAACAACGACTTGCGGTGGTTCGAGACCCGGTGTTCAAAACCTTCGAGCCGCTCGACGAGCGAACCCAATTCGGCTTCGTCCATGTCGACAACCGATGCCATCTGGCTGGCCGGAAAGATTTCGTCGAGTTCATCGGAAAGTTCGACGGTGAGACCGGTTGCTGGTTCCATCTCCGCAGGCGGGCGTGGCGCACCACCGGGCTTCGCCTCGTGTTCGGTGAGCAGGTCGGGCAGGCGCCCGATGAGCTCGGACAGGTCGCCCTTCTCGCCGCCCTGGCGACGACGAGCGAGTTCGCCACCCGCAATGTCGAGTCGGCCCTGAGCGAGACGACGGACATACGAGGTGCCGTTTTCGAGTTGTTGGCACTCAGCACGCATCTGGCGGATCTCGTCCATGGGACGGTCAGCCAGATCGGTGAGATAGTCGGGGACGGTTACCCGTGATAGCTCTTCCATTAATGGACTTAGCGGCATTTTTCCTCCGAACTTGAGCCTATCGACAGCAATATCAATACCGGTGGGCCAAAGACCGAGGGATTCTCTACACTTCGGCCGTGGCCAAAATACGACTATTCGCAACGATCCGAGTGGCAGCCGGCACCGGATCTGACACCATCGAGGGCGAAACCGTCGATCAAGTAGTTGAAGCGGCGAAGCAAAAGTACGGTGCCGACTTCGCCAATGTGCTGCAGACCTGCCGCATTTGGGTCAACGGCGAGCCAGCCGAACTCCCCGACCCCGTCAGCCCGAACGACGAGGTTGCGTTCTTGCCGCCGGTCAGCGGCGGCTAGGGGTGGCCGACGCCGAACAGCTCGCTCGGCTTCGCCACGAGTACGAAGAAACCGGCATCGACGACGCCACGCTCGAGGGTGACCCGGGCGAGGTCTTCTCGTCGTGGTTCGATCAAGCGATCGAAGCTGGCTGCACCGAACCCAACGCCATGGTTGTCAGCACGGTCAGCGCCGACGGTTGGCCGAGCGCTCGCAACGTGCTGTTGAAGGGCCTCGACGAAACCGGGTTCATCTTCTACACCAACTACCAGAGCGACAAAGGCACCGATCTGGCCGCCAACCCTCGGGCGTCGCTCACCTTTAGCTGGCTGCAGCTGCATCGCCAGGTTCGCGTCGGCGGCTCGTGCGTGCCGGTGCCAACAGAGGTATCCGACCAGTACTTCGCCCTGCGGCCTCGGGGTAGTCAGCTCGGCGCTTGGGCGTCGGACCAAAGCCGACCAGTCGACTCCCGGGCGGCGCTCGAGCAACGGTTCGCCGACCTCGAAGCAGAATGGGAAGGCCGCGACGTCGAGCGTCCACCGCACTGGGGCGGCTTTGTTGTGCAGCCTCGACTCATCGAGTTCTGGCAGGGACGCAAAAACCGCATGCACGACCGCATCGTGTACCGCCTCGGCGACGACGGAACCTGGAACCGGTCCCGACTCAACCCCTAAGCAGCTTGGGCGCCGCCCTGAGCATCGAAGAGCTTCACCGCGTCGTCGAAGTCCGCAGGGCGGGCGTAGAAGTACCCCTGGCCAATATCGAATCCTGATTCAGCGATGAAGTCGTGCTCCTCGCCGGTTTCGATTCCTTCGGCGAGCGCCGCCATACCCAAGGTCTGACAAAGCTTGGAGATCGACCGAACAATGTTGGCCGCCCCCGTGCTGCTGGCCACATCCGACATGAACAACCGGTCGAGTTTCACGATGTCGAGCGGAAGCCGGTGCAGCAGGTTCAGCGACGAGAAGCCGGAGCCAAAGTCGTCGAGCGCCAAACGAACACCCAGGTCTTTGACGGCGACGAGGTGCTTCACCGCAACGTCGAAGTCGAGCATCATCGCCGACTCGGTGATCTCGAGTACCAGGCGATTTGGGTCGAGGCCGCTGTCGCCCAGCGCGTGGTACACCGAATCGATGATCTCGGTCGACGCGAGCTGGCGAGGCGAAACGTTCACCGAGATGTACGGCTCTTCGCCGGTCAGTGCGGTGAACTTCTGCGCATCGCGACAGGCCAACCCGACCAGGTACGAACCCAAGGCGCTGATGCGGCCACTCGATTCTGCTTGTTCGATGAACCGGTCGGGGTACAGGCGGCCTCGCTTGGGGTGATCCCACCGGCAGAGGCCCTCAAAGCCCAGGATGCGGCGAGTCGGTACGTCGATCAGCGGCTGGTACTGGAGCATGAACTCGCCCCGCTCCAGCCCGGGTGCGTAATCGTTGTCGAGTTCGAGGCGTTCGAGCAGTTCGGCGTGCATCGTGTCTTCGAAGACCGCAAAGGTGTTCTTGCCGCGCTCTTTGGCCTGGTACATCGCGACGTCAGCGTGGGTAACGAAGGTCTCTGAGTCGAGGCCGGTGCCGTTGTCGAGCGCCACACCGACACTCGACGTGATGTCGATGCGGAGCGAACCGAGCAAGAACGGCTGGCTCAAGATGTCGACGACGCGGGCCGCAAGCAAGATTCCCTCGCCCCGGTTCGACGCTGGGTAGTCGGCACAGATCGCGAACTCGTCACCACCAAAGCGGGCGACCAGATCAGATTCACGGGTGCATTGGCGAAGCCGTTTGCCGACCTCGACCAGCAACATGTCGCCCACCGCGTGACCGTGGGAGTCGTTGATTCGTTTGAAGTCGTCGAGATCGAGAAACACCAGAGCGGCAACGCTGTCGTAGCGTTCGGCACGAGCAAGGTTGGCCGTCAGCCGCTCGTTGAACATGGTGCGGTTGGCCAGGCCCGTTACCTGGTCGTGATACGCCTGATGACTCAGTTTCTGGTTGAGCTCCTCGCGTTCGGTTACGTCACGAACGATGGCGGTCCAGTAGTGCGAGCCGGCGCTCTCCCACGGGGCGAGCGACAATTCGACCGGCACGGGGCCGTTCACCGTGCGGGCGCTGCGCAGAAGGTTCTGGATCGGCGGGGCACCCACGCCATAGGTCGAGGCCCGCAACGATGGCATGTCGGCCACCAGATCGGACAGGCGTTGGGTCTTCAGCTCCTCATCGGGCTGGGCAAAGATCGTGCCCATCGCCGGGTTGGTGCCCACGATGAAACCTTCGGAGTTGAGCAGCGCGATTCCGTCGGTAGCCGCTTCGACCAGCGAACGATTGCGTTCTTCGGAGTCACGAAGCGACTGCAACGTTTGCGCTTGACTGATCGCATAGCGGATGGCCCGGTCGAGGGTGCTGGCCGTCAGACCGGTCTTGACGAGGTAGTCGGCAACACCAGCCTCCATCGCCTGGCGGTCAACGGTTTCGTCGCTCAAGCCCGTAAGCAAGATGAACGGCATGAGGCCCGCCGATTCGAGCAGGTTCTCGTGAACCTCGAGGCCGTGCTGAGCCCCGAGGCGGTAGTCGAGGAGACAAACTTCAAAGGTCTCGGACGCGAGCGCCTCGAGGGCGGCTGACTGATCGGAGACCCAGGTCAGCTCATAGGATCCCGTGGCCTCAGCCAAGAGGTCCTCGGTGATCATGAAGTCTTCTTCATCGTCCTCGATTAATAGGACGCGAACCCGACTGTCAGGCGGCATCTCGGACAACTTCACCAGACGGAAGCTTCACGATCTGAATCCAGTATTCACCCAACGTTTGCATGGTCTCGACGAGCGAGTCGAAGGTAACCGGCTTGGTGATGAACGAGTTCACACCGAGCTTGTACGAAGCCACGATGTCGGCCTCGGCCTGGCTGGTGGTGAGCACGATCACCGGGATGCACTGGAGTTTGGCATCGGCCTTGATCTGCTCGAGCGCCTCACGGCCATCGAGTCGAGGCATGTTGAGGTCGAGCAAGATGATGTCGGGAAGTTCGGGCGGGTTTTCCGCGTATCGACCTTCGCCTCGCAGATATTCGAGGAGCTCTTCGCCGTCCTCGACGGTATCGAGGGTGTTTGAAACTCGACACTCGTCAAGAGCTTCGCGTGTCATGAGACGGTCGTCGGGGTCGTCGTCGGCAAGAAGAAGCCGCGCCACGTGCTTGTTACTCATGTGAATCCTTGGTTGTTGCGGAAGTTGTTGATTTGGCTAGTACTGCTGGTTTTTTCGGTTGAACTGATGACTCGGAGTCGTCGCTCGAAACACGAGGGAACGAAAGGGAGAACGTTGCCCCAACCCCTTCCGATCCGGTTGCTTCGATACTCCCGTCATGGCGTTCGGTGATGCGTCGGCACAAGGCCAACCCAATTCCTGAGCCCGAGATTTCGGAGTCGTTGTGAAGTCGGAAGAACGGATCAAAGATGCGTTTTTCGTAACTTTGTTCGAAGCCGATCCCATTGTCAGAAACCCTTACGGTCGTGCTCCTATCGGTTCCTTCGGCCCCAATAATGAGGTGAAGTGGACGATCGGGCGACCGGTACTTCAAGGCGTTTCCGATGAGGTTGGCGAAGAGCTGGACCCCCAACTTTCGGTCGACATCGATGCACGGTTCGCCGAGGATTTCGATCGTTGCACCAGCGCGCTCGAGCGCACCTTGGGTGGTCATGGTCGCTTCATGTACCAGCTCGGTGACCAGAACCGGACCAACCTCAAGATCACAGGTGTTGATGCGCGAGAACCGAAGCAGGTCCTGGATCAGCGATTGCATCTTGCTCGACGACGACTGCATCTTCTCGAGGTTCAACAGCTGTTGATCGTCGAGCCGATCGGCTGCCAAGTTCTCCAAGCGGTCGCCAAAGGCTTGGATTTTGCGCAGCGGCTCTTGCAGGTCGTGCGACGCAACGTAGGCAAAGTCTTGAAGATCACGGTTGCTGGCAGCCAGCCGGTCACGGGTGGCCGCCAGGGCGAGCTGTTGATCGTCAAAGGTACGCAACATGCGGCACTTGTCGATGCCAAAGCTCAGGACCCGCACCGCACTCGCGACCAGCTTTTGTCGCTTGGTGTCGAACTCGGCCTGGTCATCGGCGTAGAAGGTGATCACCCCGATCTCGTCGGCACCGACCATCGGGAAGAAGTACCCACCCGTGGCTCCTCGTTGGGCGACAAACATCACGGTGTCGAGATAGTCCGGGGCAAGCTCGACGTCTGGCGTGCCGACCTCACCGTTCACTACAAGCGGCTCGCGATGCGCCAACGCATATCCCTCAAACGTGCCTTCGGCCGGCACGGTCAAGTTGGCCAAGGTGTCGACCAGGGCATCGTTGGTTGTCGGGTTGAGCTGGGCCACCGGCACCATCAGCGATTTGTCGTTACTGAGTCGACGAGCAACCACGAACGACGAAACCCCAATCTGCATCAACCGGTCGAGTACGTGCTGGATCAAGGTCTCTTCGTCGCAATGACGGTTGACCATGTGGATGATCTCGATCAGGTGGTCGATGTCTTGGCGGGCAAGGCCCGAGGACTCATCGGGTTGCAGCGAATGTCGGGAGTCGAGCTCGGTAACCATTAGTCCTGCGCTCCCGGTTGGAGCTGCACAACGAATCTGGTGCCTTCGCCGACCACACTCATCGCCTCGATTCCACCATCGTGTCGTTCGACAATCCGCCGACAGATCGACAGGCCAATACCCGAACCTTGATATTCCTGCACGCCGTGAAGCCGCTGAAACGGTTTGAAGATGCGGTCGTGGAACGACATGTCGAAGCCGATGCCGTTGTCGACGACCTCGATGTGGCAAAGCCCGTCATCGCTGGGCACATGCTCGACCGTGATCGCCGGAGGGCGCCCGTCGACACTGAACTTGATGGCGTTGCCGACCAGGTTCTGAAACACCTGGTGAAGTTGAATTTCGTTGCCGTGCACGACGGGCAGTTGGCCGACTTTGAGCTTGCCGCCGGCTTCGACCAGTGCAACCTCAAGGTCGCTCATAACGTCGACCATGAGCCAGTTAAGATCAACCGCTTCGTGAGGCGCATCGGCGGCGTGCACACACGAGAACTGGAGCAGGTCATTGATGAGTCGTTGCATCCGGTCGCTCGCGTTATGAATTCGACTCAGGTAGTCGAGCTCGCGTTCGGTCAGGCTGTGCTTGGCCGACTTTTCGAGCCGGTCGCCGAAGCCGATGATCTTGCGCAACGGATTCTGGAGATCGCTCGATGCCATCTGGGCGAAGTCCTCGAACTCTCGGTTCGACGCAGCCAGCACCTCGTTGGCCTGGCGAATCGTCTCTAGCTGCTCTTGGGCACGCTCGCTTTCGTGGGCTCGCTCGAGCGCCATCGCGATGACGGCGGCCAGCGCACGGGCCTGTTCAAGAAACCACGGATCAAATCGACCGGTTTCGTTGCTAAGAAGCCACATGGCGCCGCGCGGGCGATTACTCGCAACAAGCGGCAAGATAACGAGCTGCTCGAAGTCCTGAATATGGTCGTGGCTCGAGAGCCAGATCTGTGGGTCGTATCCCTCGGGGGTTGGCGGGATCGCGGCGAGAGGGTACTGCAAGGTCAAACCGATCTCGGCGACGTACGCAGTCGGCGAACCAATTTGCAGGGGCCGGGGGCGAGACTCGCCGTTGCGGAGAATCCAGTGTTGGGTACCGTCGTGATCGAGTGCCGCCACACCCGCTTGTTCGATATCGGTGATTTCGGCAAGACACGTTGTTGCGGTACGCAAAACCGATGCGACATTCTCCGGTGTCAGCAACGCTTCGATCAAATGCTCGATCGACGCGTAAACCGACAAACCTTGGTCGTCACGGGTTGCGGGGGACATACCCGCTTAATCGACCAGCGAATGACCTCGCTTTACCAAAATGAGGGTTTTTCATCGGTGCCTGAATCCCAGGCATGTATTGCCTCGACCATGGCCCCGATGAACATGTCGACTTGTGGCGCACGGCGAGCGCCACCAAAGTCGCTCCAGTTCTTGTCATCCCAGTGCCAGCGCAGCGACGGTGGCAGCTCGATCTGCACGCCGCCCCCTCGGGGCCGGTTGACCGGATTGTCGACGTGCACGCCCCGCAGCTCGGGCGGGATCTCGTCGAGGTCGTAACGCCCCTCGTACTTTGGCAACGCGTCTTCGATCGATGCCGCTAAGTGGGCTGCCAAGGTGCGATGCGATCCGCCGAGCAACACGACCCGCCGCAAGTGATCGCGCCCGTACCCGTGAAAGGCAATGGCGACATCGACGTGGTCGAGAAACTCGGCCAGTTTCGGCGACTCGGCCGGGTCGACGAGCTTTGACGGCATGTGGGTTGGCACATCTTCGGCGTGCAGCACCTCGTAGTACGAGCTGCCGGTTTGCTGGGCGACCGACGATGCGATGATGTCAGTCACCTTCTCGAGGTGGCCTCCGTGAAACGCCATGACCCCAAAGGTCGACCCCAATGAAACCGACTCGGTAACTCCAGGGGTCAGGAGATGCTCGGCGTAGGTGGGCGCGGTCGACACGTGGCCACAGTAACGGGCACGACCGGCAGGTTCATTTCCCAACCGGCATTAGCGATTGACGTTAGGCAGCCGTGGTGGTTTTAAGCTCGGCCTCTTTGCGAGCGGCCGAACGCTTCGACTGCACCGTCGCAAACAACACGAGGGCGCCGATGATCGCTAACAAGATAAGACCGAAGCGACCAGCGCCGATCTCGGCAATGTTGTTGTTGATCGTCGCTTGGAGTTCCTCGACCCGACGCTGAACCGGGTTGACCGGGGTGAGCGGATCGTTGAGCACCCGGATCTCGTACCAGCCGTAGAACGCCACGTAGAAGCCGCCGAAGAACAACAACACACCCGATACCCGGTTGACGAAGGGCAGCACCTGGCGCATCTTGTTGGCCAAGGCGCCACGGGCAACAGCCACGCTCATGGTCAGCACCACAACGATGGCGGCCATACCCAGGGCGTAGGCGAGGAAGGTGGCGACCCCATCGACAAATCCTTGGTTGGTGAACGAGCTAGCGACGGTGCCGATGATCAACGGAGCGGTGCAGCCAAACGACACCACGGCGTAGGAAACACCGAACATGAAGATCGATCGAAGCTCGCGGGTCTTGCCGCCCTTGTTGAGTCGAGGGGCAGCAATCTTGAGTTCGTACCCAAAGACCATCGCCAAGCCGAGCAGCACCATGCCGGCGCCGAGGATCATCGTGACCCATGGCAGTCGGCTGGCGACCACGTTGGTCGACAAGAAGTTGGAGGTGATGATGCCGAGCACCCCAAAGACCAGGACAAACCCGGCGGTGAGGGTCAGACCAACGATCAGCCCGCGAAGAATGCTGCGGCCGAGCGATACATCGTCATCCGCCCCGTCTTGGCCTAAGAAGAACGCCAAGTAGGTCGGCAGCATGGCGAAGCCGCACGGGTTAAACGCTGCGATGAGACCGGCGGAAAAGGGAAAGGCCAGGCCGGCAAAGCTGATGGCAAGTAGGGGGCTCACAGGAGTTCCTCGTTGATGATCGTTTCGAGAGCGTCGGTGGTTAGAACACCCGAGAAGGTCTTGACGACCTCACCATCGGGCGACAGAAAGACGGTCGTCGGCATGCCGAGCGCACCGAAGGATTGGAACAGTTCGCCTTCTGGGTCGCCGAGCACGTCGTAGGTGACTCCGGTCTGTTCGATAAGAGCGATAGCGTCGGCTGGCCGGTCGCGGTTGGCCACGCCGATGAAGTCCACGTCGTCGGCGAACCTTTGGTGGGCCTCTTCAAAGTCGGGGAGTTCGGCCACACAAGAGGGGCACCACGAGGCAAAGAAGTTCAACACGATGGGCTTGTCGGAACGAGCGGCGAGCCCTGCTTGGTCGGTTTCGGCCAGCTCCACAGCTTCGCCACCCGAGGCCGCAACGTTGGTCGCCTCAGACGACCCACCGCACGCGGTGGCCAACAACAACAAGGCAATGACGACACCGAGTAGGCGGCCGGCTCGCTTTGGTTGGTTGGCTGACATGGGAACCTCAAGAAACGGATAGGGAGCTCGGGTTGAGCTTGGGACAATGAACCCGGTCGATCGGTATCTGATTCCCTTCGGTCTCAGATTTCCCATCGGGAGAAGTGGGTCGTAGGTACTGAACGTCGCCCAACGCTTAGCAGTTCCAATCTAATGACGACCGAAAAACTTGGGCGGGGCTCGGCGAAAGATCGCCAAGCCCCGCAGTCCTTCCTGTGGTTCGTTTTTTGGTTGTATCGGTGGGTCAGACTTCAGGCCGTGGAGGCAAGCTCACGCAGGTGAACCGGGATCGGCACGACCGGCAGCTGGTCCTCGGGACGAGCAACCTTGGGCGGGCGACCCCGACGACGCTTCTGAGCGACCATGCGGCCGTTCAGGAAGAGCTGTCCGCCCCACACACCCCACGGCTCGCGTCGTTCGAGCGCCCCTTCGAGGCATTCGCCCAGCACGGGGCACTCGGCGCAGATCCGCTTGGCGGTTGCGATGTCGCCAAGATCTTCGGAGAAGAACAAGTCGGCGGCAACGTTCGCCCCGCGGCACGCCGCATCGTTCTCCCACGAACTAGCAGCGTCGCCGCCCAGTTCGAGACTGTTGATGATTTCCAGAGGGGCACGCATGTCCCTCTCCTCTCCATGTTTTCCGTTGGTGGAATTGGTTCAGTTGGTTGGTGGATGTTTCTCGGGGATATGGACGGGTGTTGCTGGATTACTTGGGGGGAGAGTGGTGAAGAACCGATCCGGAAAAAGCAGAAAGGCCGTCGATTTCTCGACGGCCTCCGGAACTTCGCTACTGAGATTTCTTTCTCAGAGGAGCGGGTCCTTCGGCCGTTGGTGCTTCTTCGCGAAACCAGGCACCGGGTTGTGAGCCCAGGTAATGGTGGTCTCGGTCACCGAAGCTGCGCAGGTGGCATAGGTGCGACCAAGAGCGGCACGACCAAGCACGGAGAGCGCGGCGACGCGGTTGGCCGAGGCCACCGGGTTCGTCATGTTGCGCATCTTGCTTGCCATTGGAATGTGCTCTTTGCGGAGTCGGTTCGGGCCTTGCGTGCGGCCCGTCCAGCCCGGACGGGCTGGTGCATTCACCACATCACGGTTCACCAAGCTCGTCAAACGATTTAATTGAAGAATTGTCGAAGAACGAGGCAATCGAGTGTTTCGGGCTACTGTTCGGGTCGCTGATGAGCAACTCGAACCCCGCAAACACAACGATCGCGCCGGCCGCCCGACTGGTTGCAGAAAACGGACCGGGCCGAAGATTTTCTTCGGTGCGGTCGGTTCGCCTCGGCGATGTCGACCCGGCAAACGAGCTGCGATTCGACGCGATTGCTCGTTATTGCCAAGACATCGCCAACGACGACGCCCTCGATGCTGCGCTCCCCGACGCCCTCAACTTTGTGGTCCGCAAAACCCTCATCGAAATCAGTCAACCGGCAGAGTTTCGCGAGGAACTCGAACTCGTCACCTTCTGCAATGGGGTCGGCAGCCGCTGGGCCGGGCGCCAAACCCAAATCACCGGGTCGGCCGGGGCCGATATTGCGGTGTCGACGGTATGGGTGCACGTCGACCCTGCGTCGGCTCGGCCTCAGCGGCTCAGCCAGGAGTTCACCGACACCTACGCCGAGTCGGGGTGCGGCCTCAAGGCCGATGCCCGATTGCACCACCCACCTCTTCCCGACCCCGCGCCGACCACGTCGATCGATTGGCCGTTTCGCCGGGTCGACCTCGATCTGTTCGACCACGTCAACAACGCCGTGTACTGGTCGGTGGTCGAGGCGCTGCTCAGCGAAGCGAGCATTGCTCGGCACCGGTTGCGAGTCGAGCTCGAATACAAGGCGCCGGCACCGCCGGATCGGCACGCGAACGCCCACTGGCTACAGACCGGCGACAACTACGAACTCTGGCTCCAGGACTCAGCGTCGGGCGAAATCTACGCAACAGCGCGACTCGGCCCCTTTGCGGCTTATTCGCTGGCGGGAGCCTGAAACAGCGCGGTGCGGTAGTAGCGCAACTCTTCGAGCGACTCTTTGATGTCGTCCATCGCCCGATGACCCCCCGACTTGCGAGGCGCCCCTTCCAGACCTTTGGGGTTCCAGCGACGAGCGAGTTCCTTGATGGTCGACACGTCGATCGAGCGGTAATGCAGGAACTCCTCGATTTCGGGAAGATGCACGGCCAGGAAACGTCGGTCGGTCCCGATCGAGTTGCCGCACAACGGAACGGTGCGAGGTTCGGCGATGTGCTCTTTCAGGAAGGCCAGGGTCTGGGCGCCCGCTTCCTCGAGGGTGACCGTCGACGCCTCGATCTGGGGGGTGAGACCGCTACGGGCGTGCATGTCGCGGACTACATCGTCCATGGTGGCCATCACACTGGCCGGCGCATGCACCACGATGTCGGGCCCCTCGGCCACCAGCTCGAGCTCATCGTCGGTGATGAGGGTGGCGATCTCCACGATCACGTCGTTTGCCGGATTGAGTCCGGTCATCTCTAAGTCCATCCAGGCCAGCATGGGTTTGACCCTAGCGCCAGCGTGCTCCGACCGGCGGTCGAAGAACGCGTAGTTGCTACTGTGCACCCGTGATCAAGATCCCGATGACCCATGCCCACTCCGATCTCGCCGCCCCGTCGTACGCCAACCCCGGCGACGCAGGCGCCGACCTCGTCGCTGCCGAAGATGTCACCCTGGCACCGGGCGGCGGGCGAGCACTCATCTCGACCGGCGTGTCGATCGCTATCCCCGATGGCTACGCCGGGATGGTCCAACCCCGGAGCGGACTCGCCGCGAAGCACGGGGTCACCGTGCTCAACACGCCTGGCCTGATCGACTCGGGCTACCGGGGTGAACTGAAGGTGATCTTGGTAAACCTCGACCCGACGACCCCGTTCGAGGTCACACGAGGCGAGCGAATCGCCCAACTCGTCATCCAAAAGGTCGAACACGTGGCCTTCGAACTGGTCGAGACACTCGACGAGACCGAACGAGGCGAGGGCGGGTTCGGGAGTTCGGGCCGCTAGCGGTCAGGCGTTGGTGGCCGACTTCGAGAGCCGCAGCGAACTGACCGACTCGTCGATGGCAAAGTCGGTGAGCAGCGGGCCGGCAAGTTCGGTAAACCGCTCCAGGTCCTCAGCGGCGAAGGTTGGCGGGCCGTCGTCGAATCGAGGCGTGAAGCTCACCGCGACCGCGTTGGCTTCCAACTCGAACCTCAGGTCGATCGATCCGGTGTGGTCTTGATGGCCGAGCATCAAAATCAGCGCTTCGTCCATGGCGAGACGAAGGTCATCAACCGCGGCGAGCGAGAGCCCGCGACGCAGAGCCAACGATGCTGCACTCATGCGGGCGATGCGGCCGAACGGTCCGGTGGCCGGCAGCGACAACAAGATGACCTCGGGAGGCACCTCGGTTGCTGACTCGGTCTCGTCGGGGGCATCGCTCACGGGTTCAAGCATATGGCAGAACTCGGCCCTGCTACTCCCGTACGACCGACCGAGGGTCGGTATCGATCCGCTGCCCGAGATACGACGGGTGTCTCATGCGTCCAACGCCGCTCCACTCGGCGATCGCTACCTCGACCACAACTTCGGGCCGAAGCCAGGTCGCGCCTTTCGCGTCGGCGGCCGGAACCGGCTCATCAAAGGGCGAACCATTGGCCACGAGCGGAGCGAATAGCTTTATGAGTCGTTTGATTTCAACCTCGTTGAGACCCGACCCAACCCGGCCGGCGTACCGGAATACGTCGCCTTCGTAGTAGCCGACCAGCAGACCACCGATGCGGCCCGACCGGTTCCCTTTGCCGGGGCCCCAACCGCCGACCACCAATTCCTGGTGCTTTCGCATTTTGATCTTGCGCCAAAGCGATGACCGCTTGCCGGGCTGGTAGTGCGAGTCGAGCCGCTTGGCGACCACACCCTCGAGTTCGCGTTCGACCACCGCTTCGAGCAACGCTGCACCGTCGTCGTGGATGTCGGTGACCCGCCAGGTGGGGCCCGAGTCGACCAATTGGGTGAGGAGTTCGCGCCGATTGGCGAACGGCACCTTCATGGCATCGGTGCCATCGAAGTACAACAGGTCGAACACCACGAACGTGACCGGCACCGACGCCACCCGGCGAGCGACCTCGGCAGCGTTCGCCACATGCATGCGTTGCTGAAGCAACCCGAAGCTCGGCAGGCCGTTTTCGTCAAACGCCACCACTTCGCCATCGAGCACCGCCGAGCGGTTCCCGACCGCCTCGTTCAGTGAGGCCAGCTCGGGAAACCGGGCAGTCGCATCGATACCGTTCGATGACCGAAGCACCACATCGGTGCCATCGGTGTGGGCGAGAATCCGCATGCCGTCCCACTTGACCTCGTACGCCCACTTGTCGTCGTGAGGCAGGTCGCCGGGCGCCGCCTTCATCGGCACGATCGGAGCAAACGCGGGATCCACCTAGAGAACGGTATCGTTCGTGCCGCAATGACCATCCTGATCGACCAGCCCATTTGGCATTTCCGCGGCGAACGCTGGTCGCATCTGGTGAGCGATGTCAGCTACGACGAACTCCACGCCTTTGCCGACGAACTGGGGATTCCGCGGCGGGCGTTTCAGGGCGATCACTACGACCTTCCGGAGCGGTACCTTCAGGCAGCGGTCGATCTCGGAGCCGAACAGGTCGACTGCCGAGTGTTGGTGAAGCGCCTCCGAGCCGCCGGGCTTCGCAAACCGCCCAACCGGTCGATGGGTTAGGCGCAACCCGAAGCCGAGGACACTTGCGGGAGTCGACCGCTGCGGAACGACACGACGTTTCCGTCGGCGTTGGTCTCCCAGATGACCCGGAACTGCTGGTCGTCGGCGTCGCTTGGGATGAACGCCAGCTGGTTTCCCCCGAACGCACCGGTGGTGGTTTCGATCTTTCCGGGGAACAGGTCGAGGATCTGTTGTTCGGTGGAACGTAGGCCCGCACCCGACCGGGTGGTGAGGGTGCCGGAGATGATGTCGACCCGTTCGATGGTGCCGTTGGTGACCATGAAACCAACACCGTCGGGGCCGCCAACCGGACGCACGTAGTAACAGTCACGAGCGACTTCATTCTCGGGAACCAAACAGATCCCAGCGGCCGATTGGGCCTGGTTGACGGTCATGCCGAAGAGGACTTCGTCGAGTCCAACGGTCGAGACCGACGAGTTGTTGTCGAGCCCCCCGACCGGGCATTCGGCGGTTGCAGCTGGCGCAGCGGTCGCGAACAGATCGGCTCGTTCGGGAGGCGCTGGTGGCTGGGTTACCGGAGCGATGGTCACGACCGGCTCGGGAGCCGACGACGGCACGACCAGCACTTCATCGTCGGGGTCGCTCGAGCAGCTCGTGAACAACAAAACGGTCAGGCCGAACCCAAGGATCAGCCGACTCAATCGGAAAAGTGGCGGGGGGAAAGTCACACAAAGATTGTATGCGAACCAGCTCAAACCTCCCTTTTTGCGTTTTGGCACATTGGCCAACATTTGTCACAGAACCGTCGTAGAGCGGTCGGTTCACCGCTCTCTGCTGTGATGCAAATGGGTTGAAATATATGGTTTCATAACGACAAATATCGAAGGATTCTTCGGTAGTTGGTTCAAAAGTCGTCAAAGTTGAATAGGTTGCTTCTTGTGATCAATGAGCGGGATATCGAAACCAATGACCGGGGTCCGCTCCCGAACTCGACGGCTGCCGTCAACGTAACGACCGCAATCATCGAAGCCGAGCGGGAAAACCGGCGCCGGGCGATGACCTTTGGTGTCGTCGCGGTCGTCGTTGCCTTGTTCTTCGCCTTTGTGTTGCTGCAGCTGCTGAGCGGCGACGACACGACTACCACCACCGATCAACAAGATGCTGCGGTGGTATCGACTTCTGACGAGTCGGCCGATCCGGTCTCGTCGGGTGAACCCGAAGTGACCGCCGTCGGGATCGACCCAACCACCCAACCCGAGAGCCGCCAAGAACCCGTGGCGATCGACCCACCCGACGTTCTGGTCGGAAGCGAGCCAATGACCTTGCGGGGCATGGGAGTCATCACCATCGGCATGTCGGTCGCCGAGGCCGAAGAGGCGCTCGGCGGCACCATCATTGCCCCGACCATCGACGCTCGTTGTGTACAAACCACGATCGGCGGCGACGCCAACAGCCCGATCCTGATGGTCGTCGGCGGCGGCGACTTCGCCAGCCGCACCATTGCGCGGCTCGACATGGTTGACGGAAACGCAACCCGATCCGGCATCGGCATTGGATCGACCAGCATCGACGTCATCACCACCTACGCCGAACGGATCGAAACCTCGGGATCAACCCTGACCTTCGTACCCGCCGACAGCGCTGACGCCGAATACCGGATCGTGATGGAAACCATCGACGACGTGGTGGTCTCGGTTCGTAACGGTCAGGTCCCGTGGGTCACCCAAGACAACGGGTGCGAGAACTAACCAATCCGTTCGGTCTCGGGAAAACGAACCAACGGGATCTGCCGTTCGGTCTTGGCTTGATAGTCGGTGTACCAACTGCGGTCGGCAACCAGTAGGTCCCAGATCCGGTCGCGTTCTTCGCCTTCGAGAACCTCAGCGTCGGACCAGAACTCGCCGTCTTGCACCCGAATCCGCAACCGGGGTTCGGTGCGGTCGCGCAAGTTCAAGAACCACGATGGGTGATTCTTTGCCCCCGCAAACGATGCCACGGCAATGCGGTGACCATCGGGGTCCTTCCAGATCGGCAGCGCCACCTTGTGAACGTTGCCCGACTTACGGCCCACGGTCTGCAACAAGATGTGATGCATTCCGGCCTGCACCCACACAATGTCGTCGGTCATGGTCTCCATGGCGCCGACATGAGCCTTCGTGAGCTCGACGATCTCGTCGGCGGAAGGCGTTTCCCAAACTTGTTCGACCTTTTGGCTTTCGTTCATGGTCGTATTCAACCACCTCGACCCGCCGCGGCCGAAAATTCAAGATATTTCGCTGATCTGTCGATACCGCCATCATGTCCGATCACGTCCCACCACACTCGCGCCCTGGCCGACTAAAGAAGATGGCGGTCGTCGCAACAGCGATGACGACCTCGATGTTGAGCGTAGGGTTCGCCGAACCGTCAGCCGCCGCCGACACGTCGGCGTGCGGCTCGGTGCCCGAGGGTTACAACCTGATCGATGACGACAAACGAATCCTTTACGGCACCGAAGGAAACGACTTCATCTGCGGTAACGAACGAAACAATGTCATCGTCGGTGGAGGTGGCGACGACATCATGATCGGCCTCGGTGGCGACGACCGGTTCAACGGTGGCGACGGCAACGACGTCATCAAAGGTGGTCCGGGTCAGGATCGAATCCGAGGCGGCGACGGCGACGACGTGATCTTCGGTGACGACGGCAACGACAAACTCAAAGGCCAAGCGGGTAACGACATCCTCGATGGAGGGGCGGGCGACGACAGCGTGTTTGCCGGTCGCGGCGATGACATTGCGAAGGGCGGAAGCGGTAACGATTTGGTTTCGGGTAACGCCGGGAAAGACACCGTCGAAGGCGGCGAAGGGAACGACACGGTTCGCGGCAAGGGCGGAGTCGACTTTATCGATGGCGGCCCAGGCAACGATCTAGCAAACGGCGGCGCCGGCCAAGACGCTTGTGTGGCCGAAGAGCTCCGGCTGTGCGAGAACGGCACCACCACGCCGGTCGAACCAGACCCAGAGCCCGAGCCGGAACCCGAACCCGCAACACCGGTTGAGGAACTAACCGCAACGATCGAGAACTCGGTTCTCGCCAAACACAACGCCACGTCGCCATGGATTGGCGAAGCCTGGGCGTACATCCAAGCCAACGGCACGGTCCAGGTAAGCGACCTCGCTGGTGGCACAGCCGGAACGGTCTCGTCGAACTGCTCGTTCACCTCCGCCGCCTTGCCAGCGTGCGAAGCCGACACCTTCACCATGGACCCGGCGTTCCTCACCAGCGAGTCGGTCATCATTCACGAACTCGCCCACGTGTTCGAGGGCACCGACGGCTTGCCGATCGGCGCCGGACCCTTCGGTAAGGCGCAGCTCTACTTCGAAAAGACCTACGGCGATGTCTGCAACTACGCCGAGCTCATGGCCGATGCGATGCTGCACAGCGTCGACCCGGACGCCTTCCTCTACTACTGGGAGGTCGCGTGCGCCGGCGACGTACCCGAGAAGCCAACGGCAGCCGACATGGCCATCCTGAACGCTGCACTCGACGGAATCGACACCGGCTGGTTCGCCAGCAACTACACCAACGGAGCCCAAGGCTGGGCGGCCATCACCAACGCCGACCCTGAAGGCCTGCTCTCGTACCGACTCGTCACCTCACAGAAAGATGAGTTCGGTGGGTACTGCTCGGTCTCGCACACCATGGCCGTCATCTTCCAAGCCACCACCGACGACAACCCCTTCGCCGACGGAGGCTGCTAGCCAAACTGAATCAGGTGTCTGACACCTGATTCAGTTTGCTTCCACGAGTCCGACACTTGCGTCTAGCAGGTGAAACGCTGTTGACTTGGTGCATGGCGAAGCGGGGCGCTTCTAGCTAGCCCACCCCCACTTGTTGACATGAATCATGCCAGTTTGGCATTGTTCATGTCATGAACAATGCCGGCCAAGAACCGAGCCTTCGAGCCCGTCAGCTCGACGAGCGGCGCGCCGCGGTACTCGATGCCTACCTCGAACTTGCCCATCGACAAGGAGCGATGACGGTATCGATCCCCGCGGTTGCGGAACTGTCCGGCGTGTCGGTGCGCACGATCTATCGCTATTTCCCGAGCAAGAGCGAACTCCAAGAGGCTGCCTCATTCAGGATGAGCGAACAGGCACTGTTTGGCGGATCGATGAACGACAGCACCGCCGACAACCTCACCGACCAACTCAAGATGCTGTGGAGCGGGCTGGCCGACAACATCCCGGCCGTCATCGCCGAACGGACCTCACCAGCAGGACGAGACATTCGGACAACCCGACTCGTGAGCGCCCGCAAGACCGCGGCGGCCGGACTACCGCCGGGCGCCAACCCCGAAACGGTCGACCTCATTGTCGCCGTGACGTCGAGTTCGATGTTTTTGGAGCTGGTCGAACGGATGGACCACCCGCCCGAAGTCGCCGCCCAGATGGCGGCGCGAGTTGTCGACCTACTCATCGAAGACGAGAAAGCAGGCACGAAGTGACGATCACCGAACGAACCCTTCGAACCTCGGCCCTGTTGCTGATCGCCGGATTCGTCGTGCACAACGGCGACCACGCTCGCCGAGGTATCGACGCCACCGGCGAAGCCGTGGTGTGGGCGGGCACGCTCACGATGGTGTTGGCCACGGTGATCGTCACCTTGATCATGACCCGCCACAGCTTGGCGCCCGCCGCCGCAACCGCGGGCGGCGCGGCGATCGCCATCGGGGTCACCGCCGCCCATCTTGTGCCCGACTGGGGGCCGCTCAGCGACTCGCTCATCGGGGGCGAGGTCGACTCGTTCACCTGGGTCGCGGTGCTTCTCGAAATAGTCGCCGCTGCCTGGATGGCTTGGGTCGGACTTACCTTGCTAAAGCGCAACAACTTTCAGTTCGGTGATGGGCTAGTTCAGAGCTGATCCAGCCCATCGAGGATTCTGTCGAGCAGGCGCCGCAGGGTGGGCTGCAACTCGTTGCCGTCATAGGGCGCCCACAGCGGACCGCCGACCCAGAGCTCGACAAATCCATGCACGAACCCCCAGGTAGTCGCCACCACGTCGAGGGTCTCGTGGGTGGTCGCCCATCCGTTTTTTTGCGCCCGGTCGACCAGCCCGGCTAACGCAAAGAACCCCCGCTCCCGCGCCGCCCATAGTTCCGGCGTGTCGACCCGGGTGAGCTCCATGCGGCTCATCACACTGAACGGCGAAGGGTTCTCGAGGGCAAAGGCCGCGTACCCCTCCCCCGCCGCGAGTAACGCCTGGCGGTCGTCGGCGATCTCGACCACGGCCTCGAGCCGGTCGGCCACCTGTTCCCACGCCCGAGCGATGTAGGCGGTAAACAGGCCCGGCTTATCCCGGTAGTAGTAGGCGGCCGCAGTGTGCGAAAGGCCAGCCGCTTGGCCAACCCGGCGAAGCGTTACCCCCGATGCACCGTGCTCGGCGATGACCGCGTCGACCGCATCGAGCAAGCCGGTGGCGGTGTCGGTCTTGGGTGCTTTCTTCGCTGGTGGGGTCACGCCGCCTGAGCTTGAACGACCGGAGCAGCCTTGCGCAACCCGAGCCAGTGCATGGCGGCGATGGCGCCAACGATGACTCCATCGGCGAGCACCAGGCCTTGGCCGAGCGGACGGCTCACCAGACCAGTGACAACAAGCCCGATCATCAGCACCGGATACGGAGCGATGGCCAATAAGTTGAGCTGGGCCCACTTGCGGGTCTCGGCTTGCGAAGCCGCCCAGGCCAGCATCGCCGCATGACCGAGAAGGGCGATGCCGAGCAGCCGGAGCCACCCATCGACCTCGACCCCGAGCCAGCCACCGACGGTCGCCGGAGCGATGGCCAACAGCAGGCCGGTACCGAGCGAGAAAGCGGCGTTGGCGGCGAGTGCGTTACGTGTTTGTTCTGAAGTGGTTCCCATATCTTGAAGATACAGATCAAACTTTACTAAGTAAAGTACTTTCTGTTGTGCTATCGCACCCGAAGGGCCCCGACGACTGCAAATACAGGGCTTTTCACGGCACAAAGTGCCGAGGGTGGGCCCGATTTTGGACGACCAGAACCCGCCATCGTTGCGAAAGATTCCGTTCATTTTCCGGAACTCATCGGCCAGTAGGCCCGTTCTTCTTCACATGCTCGCCGGAACCGAATCGGCGAGGTTCACTCTCGGAAAGCGAAAGATCACCATGACCAACCCCCAAGAATTCGATTCACTGAAACCCTCGGCCAAGAGCAACAAGAAGCTCGCCGCTCTGCTGTTGAGCTTTGGCCTCGTCGCCGCCGCATGCGGCTCCGACATCGCCACCGACTCCTCCACCGGCGACTCGCAAGCCCCGGTCACCACCGTCGCTGAGGAGGCGATGGAGGACGAAGAGGCCATGGAAGACGAAGAAGCGATGGAAGATGAAGCCCCAGTTGCGGAGGACGAAGAGACCGCCAGCGACGCGTCGGCCGAGTCGGCACCAGTTTTTGAAGTACGCAGCTTTGGTTCGATTGACGAACTGACCGAGGTATTCACCGAACAACAAGAGCGGGCGGAGACCCAATCTCGAGAGCCACTGGTGTTCACGAGTGAGGTCATCGACATGGCCGACGCATGCCGCACCGAAGCAAACGAGTCCGACACAAACTCTCTGGTATTCCTCGAGCCGGCAATCCTTACCGACGCCGAGGGCATCAGCGTCAACGTGCTCGTCTACCGCGACGATCTCATCGACGCCGATCCGTTCATCCGGGTCTTCGAATTCGGAACCTGCGCACCAATCCAGTAGCTCACGGTGAAATCCTCAGACGAAGACGAGTAGGATCGCGGCTTATGGCTGATTCCACTTCATCTGCTCCGTCGAACCTCTCGTCGGCCTCCGCTGTCTCGTCTGCGGGCGCCGACGAAGAAACCGATTGGCCGAGCCAGATCACCTCATCGATCGTTGG
>CALHTF010000106.1 GCA_938038815.1 uncultured Acidimicrobiales bacterium
TCGCCGTTGTCGATCCCGAGCGCCCGATCGTTTGGTTGCCAGCTTTGGTTTGGGTAGTCGGTTAGGTCGTCGAGTTCGAGCCGCAGTTGTTCGGGCGATTCGAACGACAGCCCGCCGGTGTAGCTGCGAACGGGTACCGAGTTGTCCCAGCCGTATTCCGTTAACGAGATCCGTGCGTGGAACTCGTCGAGGTTGCCTTGCGCCACGATCATCTCGTTCGCTAAATCGGCGAATGCGGTGTCGGCGCCCTGATTGGGGAAGCCCGCCAGCACCGAGCCGATAATCGCGGCCATAGCGAAGACGGGTGCGGCGAGTCGCCACCCCACCCGTGGCTCTCGGCGCGGTGATTGGCGGGGAGCGAGGCGACGCGAAATTTGGGCCGACACATCGGGGGTTGGTCCCTGATTCTCCAGGCGGGCGCGCTCGCGGAGGTCGAGCGCGCTGGCGAGAAAGGCCTGGGCGGCGGGTGACAACGCGTCCGTTGCCGACGCCGCGTTGGTATCGGTGTCGAGGAGCTCGGAAACCGCCTCGAGTTCGGCGTTGATGTCGTGGTCGGTCATGACTGTTCCTCGAACCAGACGATGAGTTGCTTCCGTGCTCGAAACACGCGTCCCTTTACCGTGTTGTCGTTTACGCCAAGGACCTCGGCCGCCTCGCGATACTTGTATCCGAGTACCTCAACCCGCACGAACGCCTCCCGGTAGTCGCCCGGTAGCGTCGCCAGAGCCTGGGCCAGCTCGGTTTGGGTGTCGTCGAGCTGGGTTGTCTGGCCTGCGGTATCGATACGGGCTCGTCGAAACAACTGCTGGGTCAGCTTCGTCCGACGATTGCGGCTGCGAAGGGCGTCGACGCCAAGGTTCCGGGCGATGCGCAACAGCCAACCAGCAAACGACGCGTCGCCGCGAAAGGTGTGCAACTTGGTATGGGCTCGCAGGAACGTTTCTTGGGTGAGGTCTAATGCGAGGTCGCCATCGCCAACCTGATGGGCGAGGAGGCGGTACACGTCGGGCTGGCAGAGACGAACTAGGTCGGTGAAGGCGCGATGGTCTCCGTGCTGTGCCGCTACCACGATCGCCCTATCCGGTTCGTCCAACCTTGGATCTTTCTCCCTCTCCCAGCATTACCGCGAAAGGGCTTGGTCAACAGGCGCATTCGAGGTTGCCTAGGGACAACGTCACGGCGCTGCCTGGTGGTCCGACAAATCCCGTGCCATCGCCGGGGGCCACCAATGTCGCTACTTCGACGTCGCGGTCGAGGTCGTAGACGATGATGCGCCCATCGGCGAAGGCGACCTGTACCTGGTTGACGTCCTTCGCGGATTGCAGGTCGACCACCGTTGACTCCGGGTCGTGCCACCAGAACTTCTCGGGCGATTCGAGGTCCTGGCCGAACGACTGGATCCCACTTCGTGTGGTGGTGAGGAGGTTCCCTTCATTGGTCACCGTTGAGACGGGCACGTTGTGCTCTTGTGGGCCGCTGCCGTCCCACAGATCGACCTCGGCGGTGTTGACTACTTGGTTGGTCGCAGTGTGAACTACGGCGATCGTTTGCGTAAAGCGATCGACTACATACACGAACTGGCCGTCGGGTGATATCGCCATACTGAGTTCGACCTGGGCTGTTGTGCCGATCGGCACGGGCAAGAAGATGCAGAAGGACCAGTCCTCTTCGAGGCTCAGCACATGAATGAACGCCCAACGATTTTGGTCACCCTGTGCCGTGGGATCGGTTAGCGGTTTTGCGTCGGGCTCCAAGGTGTAGAGGGTGTACATGAACGAAAAGTCCGGCGCGAGAACTTGGGCTCGGGCTTTGCCTCTCATCTCCGGTGAGAGCTCGACGTTCGGGCTATAGACCTCGGTAATTTCCCCGCTCTCGATATCGAGCTGGCGAACGAAATAGCGGTCCGGCGCCTCTGCGGGGAAGAACTCGAGGAGATACAGCACCGTTGCATCACGGTTGAAGGTTTCTGGCTCAAAGTTTCCGGCGAGCGCAAACGATTTGGCCGGACGGTCATCGGTAAACAAGATGTCGAGTTCGGTCGTCGACCGGGGCACGGGTTCGTACAGTTCCTCAGTGCTGATTGTGCCAGGTGGTACTAGGGCTACGGCGTTTGCGTGGGGGGCAACGACGGCGATTCGCCGCTGGCCATCCAACTCAACCTCGGCGACCGTTTCGCCGTTGTCGACGTCGACTTGGCGAACGGTGGTGTTGTCGCCAGGTGTCGGCTCGGTAGCGAAGATTGCGCGGCCATCAGGTGACACGGTGGCGTTGTCGATCGTGTAGGCGGGACTGTTCTGCCCCGGATCGATGCGCGATACCGCCCCGCCGTCGTCGACAACGAACAGCGGAGCAGTCCCTGACCCGACGACCTGCCAAACCAAGGCACCGGCGATCATCGCTGGAACAAACACCACCAGCCCAGCAAGCACGCTTGGCCATAGTGCTCGGTCGCCGGCGCGGTCAGGCTCAGGGTGCTGCGGTGATACGTCTTTGCCAGGTGCCGAGTGTTGATGGGCAGCTAAGGGGTCGGAAGTCTTGGAGTCGAGAATCGCCGTCATGTGTCACCTGACGGACCGAACCCGCAAAAGGTTCGCAGCCACAAGATAGGAACGCGAGCGAACTCGCGTCCCTGATCTTGTGGGGGCTGGGGGGTGCTTGCTTCGGGGGGTCTGGTTCGCCGGTTACAGCGAGGCTTTTACGGCTCGGTAGAAGGCGTCGTAGCCCTTTTGGGTGGGGTGGAACGACGACGAGCTCGTCTTGAGTCCGGTGTAGTTGTAGTGGTGGGTCACCTGGTGGGTGTTCCAGTCGTAGGTGCGCTTGTAGGTGTAGCCCAGCACCTTGTCGTTCACGTAGCGCTCCGATGCTTTGCGGCAGGCGCCGTGATCGTCGAACTCCGAGGCCACCGAGACGAACTCGATGTCGCCACCGGTGTTGTTGCGGGCCTGGTTGACGCCGCTGACCAACGCACTGTTGAGCGACCGGATTTGCGAGTCGACCCAGTCGGCCTCGTTGCGGTCGATGCCGGTGACGTAGAAGCAGCCGGGGGAGCGTTGCATGATCTCGGGGTATCCGACGACCCGCAGGGTGGCGGCCGGGTACTGGTTCACGATGTCGGTGTAGACGTCGCGGACCCGGTTGGTGATGGTCGAGAAGTTGCCGGTTTGGTTCTTCCAGCGCTTCTCGCAGCTGAAGTCCCAAAGGATGCAGCGCTCGAGAACCTCGGGCCAGACCTTGCCGTCGTTGCTGCGGATGTCGTTGCCGCCGATGGTGATGACGATCAGGGTGCGGTCGCCGTTGCCCGGGATCGAGGCGTTGCCGAGTTGGTTGGCCATCTCGGCGGTTTCGGCACCACCGCATGCGATGAGCTGTTGTGGCACACCGAGCCAGCTGGCGAGCTGTGCGCCGTGGTTGGTGTCGTCCTCGCGTTTGCAGGTGCTCGCCCCGAGTCGCAGGTGGCCCCAGAACGAGTGGTTGTCGGGGCCGTGGTCGTCGTAACTGGTCTCGTGCTTGTGTATGCCGATTCCCGAGGCGTAACTATCGCCGAGGGTAATGACCCGGTCGAAGTCGCCGTTGGCGGCTGCTGGTGCAGTTGCGGCGGTGAGACTGGCGGCGAGCATGGCGAGCGCCCCAAGCGCGCCGACGACGATCTTGCGTGTGTACAACGTGGTCCCCCAAGGTAGATGACATCGGGCGAGGGTCGTACAGGAAATCTGCAGTCGCCCCAGGCCGTCCCTGCCTGAAATGACAGCGAGCCGCCGCCCGATGTCTGAATCTGAAACTATGTTCGGAAAAAGGTGAAGTCAAGTTCATTTCCCCAGGTTTCGTCATGTCGCGGCACATGTCGCAGTACCTGTAGCAGCGACTTTGGTGGTGTTTCTCCAGGTACGGTTTGGCGATGTCACCCGCTAGGGTTTGACCTACGTTCCGGCGCAGCAGTCGGCCCACCCAAATACGGCGAAAGTGCATGGCTAACCAAGATTCAGCGCTCGATATCGATGCGGTAGCCGACCAGATCTTTCACACCGATCCGGTCGAGCCGCTGCGGTCGAAACCCCGCCAGCAGCGATCCGAACGGTCGATCGATGAGATTCTCGACGCGGCCGTGCGGGTTGCGAGTTCGGTCGGCGTTGAACAGCTCACCACCGTGTTGGTGGCCAAAGAAGCTGGCGTTTCGGTGGGCCGGGTGTATTACTGGTTCGAAGATAAGGCCGCCCTGGTCGATGCGGCACGGACTCGGTTGCAGGACCAGTTCGTCGGGTTCTTTACCGATCAGATCAAAGACGTCGACTCGAGCGACGCCACCGACCTGGTGGCCAGTCATGCCCGCACCGTTTTGATGTTCTTTGTCGAACAGCCGGCGGCGCTCGACTTGCTCGATGTCGACCGAACCTCCTCGGGTACCAACGAGTTGCGGGCCCTGATGGCCGACATCATCGAGATGCTGCTCGTGGCGCGCGTGGAGGGAATCGAACCAGCCGAATGCGCGTTGGTGAGCCGTACCCTCGTCTCGATGCTGCTGGCCTTGGCTGGCGACATGGTGGTTGCTCCGCCCGACCAGCACGACGTGATGGTCGACGAAGCGGTGTATGCGATGTTCTCCTACATCCATTCGCGCTACCCGCACGAGGACGATCCGGTGTGGGACGATCCCGAGAACCCCGTGCAACCGGCTCGGGCCGTCAAGATCGAGGGCGGCCGGTCGCGGCCAATCTTCCCGCCGGTTCCCTAGATCGGCGTTACCGAAACCCGGTCCGCGAATGGCCCTGTCATAGGCGGCATCTAGGATGCGTTGATGGCAATAGAACGGTCGATGGTTCCCTTCAAAGTGGTGTCGGACTTTGAGCCGGCCGGCGACCAGCCCAAGGCCATCGAGGCTCTAGCGGCCGGACTCGAACGAGGCGACCGATTCCAGACCCTGCTCGGCATTACCGGTTCGGGTAAGAGCGCGACCATGGCGTGGACGATCGAGGCCTGCCAGCGGCCCACGTTGGTCTTGGCCCCCAACAAGTCGCTGGCTGCGCAGTTGGCGAACGAACTGCGCGAGTTCTTTCCCGACAATCGGGTCGAGTACTTCGTGTCGTACTACGACTACTACCAACCCGAGGCCTACATGGCCGCTAGCGACACCTACATCGAGAAGGATTCCTCGGTAAACGACGAGATCGACCGGTTGCGGCATTCGTCGACCTCAGCCTTGCTGACCAGGCGCGACACGATCATCGTCGCGTCGGTTTCGTGCATCTACGGCTTGGGCGAGCCCACCGAGTACGAAAAGCAGATGCTGCTGGTCCGCAAGGGTGAGGAACAAGACCAACGGGCGATCCTCGGCCGCTTGGTCGATATGCAATACGAGCGCAACGACATGAACCTGGTGCGGGCCAAGTTTCGGGTGCGGGGCGACACGATCGAAGTCCACCCGGCGTACGACGAGACGGTGGTTCGTATCGAACTGTTCGGCGACGATATCGAGTCGATTACCCGGGTCGACCCCCTCACCGGCGAACGGCTCGAAGAACTTGACGAGGTCGTCATCTTTGCCGCCACTCACTACGTGGCCGGCCAAGAACGCATGGCCCGGGCGATCAAAGGCATCCAGGCCGAGCTTCAGGAACGACTCGCGCTCTTCCAGGAAGAAGGCAAACTTCTCGAAGCCCAGCGGCTGCGAATGCGCACCGAATACGACCTCGAGATGATGGAAGAGATCGGCTTCTGCAACGGCATCGAGAACTACTCGATGCACATCGACGGCCGAACCTACGGCGAGGCCCCGAGCACCCTGATCGACTACTTCCCCGACGACTTCTTGTTGGTCATCGACGAATCGCACGTGGCGATCCCGCAGCTGCACGGCCAGTACGAGGGCGACCGCAGCCGCAAGGAAATTCTTGTCGAGCACGGCTTCCGTTTGCCGTCGGCGTCGGACAACCGGCCGCTGCGATTCGACGAGGTGATGGAGCGCATTGGGCAGGCGATCTTCTTGTCGGCCACGCCCGGCGATTTTGAGGTAGGCAATAGCGCCCAGATCGTCGAGCAGATCGTGCGGCCCACCGGTCTGCTCGATCCCGAAATTATGGTGCGCCCCACCAAAGGCCAGATCGACGACCTGCTCGCCGAGATCGAAAAGCGCAAGGAACAAGACGGCCGGGTGTTGGTCACCACCCTTACCAAGAAGATGTCCGAAGACCTCACCGACTACCTGCTGGAGATGGGAGTGCGGGTTCGGTATCTGCACAGCGAGATCGACACCATCGAGCGCATCGAGATCCTGCGCGATCTACGGCTGGGCGAGTTCGACGTCCTGGTCGGCATCAACTTGCTCCGTGAGGGCCTCGACCTTCCCGAAGTGTCGTTGGTAGCCATCCTCGACGCCGACAAAGAGGGGTTCTTGCGCAGCGTTACGTCGCTGGTGCAGACCATTGGTCGTGCGGCTCGAAATGTCGACGGGCAGGTGATCATGTACGCCGATACGGTGACCGACTCGATGCAGAAGGCAATCTCGGAAACCAACCGCCGACGGGGGTTGCAACAGGCCTACAACGCCGAACACAACATCGACCCCCAGACCATACGCAAAGCGGTCACCGACATCTTGGCGTTCCTTCGGCCTGCCAGCGAGACGGCGCCGGTGCCCGAGAAGTTGTCGTCGTCCTCGGCCGACCGCACCCGCCCGGTGATCGACACCACCGAGATGGCGGGCGACGATATTGAGCGGCTGATCCTTACCCTCGAACAAGAGATGAACGACGCATCGCGAGAGTTGCGGTTCGAGTACGCCGCTCGGTTGCGCGACGAGATCAAAGAACTCAAGCGAGAGTTGCGCGATATAACCGGCGCGTCGAAGTAGCGCCCGCTTACAGAAGCCGTCGCGGTGCCGAAAGAACACCGTGACCCTTGTAGCGCCTACAAGCGAGCCGACCGCGCCCGCTGAACCTGCGACATCACGCCGGTCGCTCGGTTGGCACCTGGGCGGATTGGCGCTGGTTTTGGTTTGCGCGGCGTGGATCGCCGGTGCCGGGGTGTTTGTCAGCGACGAGGGTTTGGCCCTCATGCAGGCCGACGTTCTGACCCAAACGGGGGAGTGGGCCGATGCTCGCTCGCCGCTGCGCGACATCGATGAGTCGAACGCCGCGACGCTGCTTCCCGGCGTTGTCGAAACCGCCGACGGCCCGGTGTACTACCGAAAGCACCCGCTCTATCCGTCGATGCTGCGATGGGCCCTCGAAGTCGAGCATGGTCCGAGGGCTGTGTCGCTGGTCGCTGGCTGGTTGGCGGCGGTGAGTGCCATGGTGATCGCTCGTCGGATCGGTGGGGCCGAGCGCGTAACCCTGTGGGGTGTGGGCTTGGCGACGCCTCTGTTCTTCTACGCCAATCTTGTCAAGGCCCACACGATCGGGGCCGCGTGTGTCGGCCTGGCGGTCGCCGCACTGCTCACGTTGCGAGGGCGGACCCTCGTGGCGCTCGTCGCCCCCGTGGTCGCTGGCTGCTTTCTCGCTTTCGGGGTGCTCTTCCGGTCTGAGGTTGTGCTGGCGGTCGCGGCGCTTGCCGTCGCTGCGCTACTCACCCGCCGGTTGTCGCTCGTTGGGGCGGCGGCGATGGTAGCGACGCCGGCTGTTGTGTTCCTTCTCGAACGCGAGCTGGTTGCGGGTATCGCTGGCTCGGGTGGTGTCGCCTCGCCTTCGGCGGGCCGGTCCGGATCGTTTTTGATGAATCAGTTAGGGGCGCTGCGGATCACCTCGCTACGCACCGGCTACGGCGCGGGTGGGCCATTCGATCAACTGGTCATCGTGTGGGTCCTGGGCGCCATGGGGTTGGTCGTGGTGTCGTGGGTTCGACCAGTCCCAGCCAGAGCGTGGACCGCCTTGGGCGGCTTCGGCGTGACGGTGTATGTGCTTCCGCTGTTGACCGACGATGTCCACATGCTCCCGGGGCTGCTCATCGCCTGTCCACTACTGATCGTGGCGGCCGGGTTTGGCCGCCGGGTCGCGTCGTCGCCCAGTCGCGACGCCGAGCAGTTGGCGAATCGTCGCTTTGTCGCCTTGGCGGTTACCGGCATTGTTGTGCTGGTCGCCGCTACCCAGTACCCCGAAGGCGGTGGCTACGAGTGGGGCGGCCGGTTCTTCGCCGTTGCCTTGCCATTGCTGGTGCCGTTGGCGGTCGCCCGGCTTTGGGAAAACCGAGACCGGTTCGGCGACCTTGCGCTGCTGTGCTTTGCCCTTATGGCGAGCGCAACGTTCGCCCTCTCGGTAACCCAGCAGCGTGAAGTTCGTGGCTCTTCGGCCGACCTGCGACACGCCGTGGAGGCCGCTATCGATGAAGCCGGCGACGATGCGGTGCTCGATGGTCGCACGGTGGTGGTCGGCCATGGTCGCCTGTTGCCCGAGATCTTGTGGCCGCTGTCGCTCGACGCCCACTGGCTGATGCCCAATTGTTGTGTGCTCGACGAGTACGTCGCCGAAATCGACACACTCGATATCGGCGCCGTGGTCGTGATTGGTCAGGCCGACCCCGCTGAACGCGACGCCCTTGCCCATTGGGATGTGTCGTCGGTCCATACACCCGAGGGCGATCTCGACTGGCCGGTGTACGTGTTGCGGTCACAAGCCGCCGGGGAAGGTCGATAGGACGAGTATGTCGCTAGCTTTCGAGCGATCAGCTGAGGTCGCTGATCCGCCCAAGGTTCGGTCGTTGACCGGGCACGTGGTGGGGCTTGCGTTCGTGCTGTTGGCGCTCGCCCCGCTGATCGGCGCCGGTTCGGTGTACTCGGCGGACGAGGGCGCGGCGATGTTGCAGGCCAACCTGATCGACCAGACGGGCGACTGGTCCGAGCCAAACAAGCTGCCGGTGATCGATCCCGATGGCGACGCCTTTGGTGTGCATTTGGCCAAGCAGTACGAGGACGGCTCCTTTGCGTACTTCATCCGGCGCCCCGCCTATCCATTCGCTCTTTCGATGGTCGCCGGGTTGGGACTGTTTGGCGCCATCTCGCTCTCGATCCTGGGGACCGTGGCCTCGGCGGCTGCTGCTGGACGGATCATGCGTCACTGGAAACCCGAGCTCGACGTTGTCGCCCTGTGGGTTACCGGGTTGGCGAGCCCGCTTATGTTCAACAGTTTCTGGGCGATCGCCCATACGATCGCCGCCGGGCTGCTGGGGTGGAGCGTCGTGATGTTGCTTGGCGCTCCCGCCCGACGCACCGCGAACCGTGAGCTTGCTGTGGGTGCGCTGCTGATCGGCGCCGCGGTGTTGTTCCGTTCCGAGGCGATTCTGTACGGCATTGCGTTGACGATCGCCCTGCTGGTGGTCGACGGCGCGGTCGACCGCCGGATTCCGCTGCGTGGTTTCGCTGCCGGGGCCGGCACGGTGGGCGGTGTCTTGGTGAACAAGGCGCTGGTCGGTGCGCTGTTCGGCCCGCTCGTGAGTGTCGTCACCGGTACGACCGGATCCGCAGAGACCAGCTGGCTCGCCGACCGGATTCGGGGGTTCAAACTCACCGTGCTGAGCGTTACCCCGAGCGGCTTTGCGCTCGAAGATCTCCTGCTCGTTCTCGCTATTGGTCTTGCGGTCGTGAGTGTCCTGTCGGCCAACAAAGACCCGGAGTCGGGCGAGTATGCCAAGCTGGCGTTCCTGGCCGCCGGGCTCGCGGTTGCCCGCACGGCCATCGACCCGACCACCGTGGTGCGGGGCTTGCTGATGGCGTTCCCGCTGGTTGCGATCGGCGCGGCGGCGATGAGTGTTTCGCTGCTGCGGACTCGACCGGCGATGGTTATCGCCATTGCGTCCACGTTGTTCTTTGGCGCCGTGGTGCTCACCCAGCACCGCGAGGGCGGCTCGGCCGAGTTTGGTGGTCGCTATTTCGCCGTGATGTTGCCCGTGTTGACCCCGCTGTTGGTGGCCGCCGCGTCGTCGGTTGGCCGAGGTAGCCCAGCCGATGCTCGTCGGGGCTGGCGGGTCGCCATCGGTGTTCTGATGGCATGCACCGTTGTCATGGGCCTGCTCGGTCTGCACCGATCGAAAGATCGAGTTGCTATGCTGGTCGACGCGCAACGCGCCGCCATCGAACAAGTAGCAGAAGGCACCGGCGAACCACCGGTGGTCGTGAGCACGATCAACCCGGCGAGTCGATGGTCGTTCGAGCTGTACCCGGATAGTCGCTGGTTGTTGGTCGACGATGACCAGCTGACCGACCTGGTCGACACGCTGGCCAACAACAACGTCGAACAGTTCGTCGTGGTTGGTTCGTTGGCCGAAGGCGAATCGGTCGACGACCTTGGCGGCTACCGGTTGACTGGCACCGAACAGCCGCTGGAGAACTTTCCGCTCACCGTGAGTGTGTACGCCGAATAGCGGGTCGACGCCGCTGGGAAGCAATCGAACGCCCGTTCGGTACTCCGGCAATAGTCGCGACTATGCTCGCCGACAATGTCAGAAAAGCTCATTGTGCGTGGCGCCCGCGAACACAACCTCGCCGACGTCGACGTCGATCTCCCCCGTGACCAACTCATCGTCTTCACCGGCCTTTCCGGCTCGGGA
>CALHTF010000107.1 GCA_938038815.1 uncultured Acidimicrobiales bacterium
CGATGCAACACCCGAAATCCTCCTCGATCTCCAGCGGCGATACCCCGACCGTCTCACGGTGCTCCTTGCGACCGAAAACCTTGGAGGTGCTGGATACTTCAACAACCTCCGGTGTATCCACGAATGCGCCGGCGAATACACCGCCTGGGTCGATGGCGACGACTACTGGATCGATGACACCAAACTGGCGCGCCAAGTCGCGATGTTGCGATGGAATCCCGATGCGGTGGCGTGTGGTGCTGGAGGGTTGAGCCTGACTTCACAAGGCGGACTGAGTCCTCGGTTCACCTACGCAAAAGGGTTCGTTGAACTTGACGATCTGGTTGCCGAGAACCCGTTACCGATGTCGTCGATGCTCTACCGTTCGTCGTTTCTTCGAACCCTCGACGCGGGTGGTGTTGATTGGCTGTGGCACTGGACGGCCGCCCTGGTGGCTCCAATCCCGGTCATTAGTGGCCTATCCATTGTTTACCGCCGAACCGGTGCGGGCATGTGGACGGGCATGAGCTTTGGTGAGCAATGGAGAACGATTGCGAATCACTACACCGATTCTCTGCTCCCACTCGTGACCCATTCAGGAGATAGTCGTTTGTCGCTGGCAACCAACGCATCGGTTAGCGCTCACTCGATCGCTGATCTTGCCGAGGCGATCGACCGGAGTGACATGTCGTCGGCCAATGAGTTATTGCAGACCTACTGTCGGACCGAGAATCGCCCGACCTATCACGATTCGGTGGTAGGCCACTTGCTCCACCACGGCGGCTTCGCCGACAACTGCCTGGAGCGATTTCTCGCCGAGGCGTTGCATCGATCGCCACAGAATCTTCCCTTGGCCCATCAGTACGCAAGCGAACTACAGCGTCTCGGTCGGCTCGAAGATGCCGAGCGGGTGATCGGTGCAATGGACGCCATCAAGGTTGTCGAGAGTTATGAAGCTGCGACGGTTGTGGCGCTAAGGGCGACCCTTTTGGCCGAGACCGACCGAGTTGGCGAGGCGATCGCCGAGCTCGAGGAACTCGTTCGCACCGGGTATGCCGATCTGGAGACCCGTCGTCAGCTCGGTTCGTACTATCTATCCTCCGGTCGCTCAGAGGAGGGCATTTCGCTCCTCACCCACGTTGCTGACGAGATACCGCCGGGAAGCGATCTGCACGCTGTGACGACCGGACAGATCGCTCGTTGTCTTTGGGATCTAAACCGGATCGATGAAGCGATCGTCCTCCTTGAGCAGTTCTGGGCGGCAGGTTCGTCCGACCTTGAGTGTGCGCGCTTGCTCGGATCGGGGTATCTGCAGGTCGGCCGGGTAGCGGAGTCGCTTCCGATCTTTGGTTACATCCTGTCGACGGCTGATCCGCAGAGTCGAATGCATGAGGTCGTGAGCGAAAAGGTCGATGAAGCGATGCGTACGTTGGGTATTACAACACCCGGCTAGTCACCTTGCAGGGCGGCGCGGTTTCTGATCAAGTACCGCCTATGGATGTTGCTGACGTACGTGCCGACCTTTTGGCTGAACAGGCTGCCCTCGATGCGGTTGTGGCCGGTCTTTCCGACGAGCAATGGGCCTTAGCCACGCCGAGTCCCCGGTGGAGTGTCGCCGATCAGATCGGGCACCTCGCGTTCTTCGACGAAAGCGCCGCGCTCGCAATCAACGATCCCGAGGCTTTCACTGCGGCGATGGGCGATCTCGTCGCAGCGGTTGGTGGCACGCCCGACGATGCCGACAACGCAACGCTTGGGAACTACCGGGCGATGGCCCCGGCCGACCTGCTCGAAGCATGGCGCACCAACCGGTCGGTGCTCGCCGACGCGGCAGCCACGCTGACCAACGACGACCGGGTGCTTTGGTACGGCCCCTCGATGGGTTCGAAGTCGTTCCTCACCGCCCGGTTGATGGAAGCCTGGGCTCATGGCCAAGACATCGTCGACACGGTCGGAGCCGAACGTGAATCGAACGACCGGCTGAAGCACATCGCCCAGCTCGGGTTCATCACTCGGGGCTGGACCTACATCAACCGTAAGCTCGAGCCGCCGACCTCGCCCGTGCACGTGGCGCTCGCTTCGCCGGCGGGGGAAACCTGGGAGTTTGGCGAGTCCGGGGCCGAGAACTCGGTATCCGGTGCGGCCGAAGACTTCTGCCAGGTGGTCACCCAACGTCGCCATGTCGACGACACCGACCTCGTGGTTACCGGTGCCGATGCCCGCGAGTGGCTTGAGATGGCCCAGGCGTTTGCCGGGGGAGTGACCGACGGGCCGGCGGCTGGGCAGTGGAAGTAAGCTCGCCCACGATATGAGCACCGAATACTCTCCCTATACCGACGAACTCATCGCCAAGAACGACCAGTACGTCGCCAACTTCGCTCACGCCGGAATGGCCGTGCAGCCGTCGCGAACCATCGCGGTCGTTACCTGTATGGACGCTCGGGTGAACATCCTCGATGCACTCGGTATCGCCGACGGTGAAGCCCATGTCATCCGCAACGGCGGTGGCGTCGTCACCGACGACGTGATCCGGTCGTTGTGCTTGTCGCAGCGCAAGCTTGGCACCCGAGAGATCTTGCTCGCCCATCACACCGACTGTGGCTTGGCGACCGTGACCGACGACGCCTTTAAGGCCGAGCTCGAAGCCGAGCTGGGCGTCAAACCATCGTGGGCGCTTGAGAACTTCACCGACCCGGTGGCCGACGTTGTTCAGTCGATCAACCGACTCAAGCAGTCGCCGTTCCTTCCTCACAAGGACAACATCCGGGGCTTTGTGTACGACGTCGCCACCGGCAAGATCAACGAAGTAGCCGCCAGCTAATCCTCAGGTCGCGACCTGCACCGGGCGGGGAAATCCGTCGATCGTTCGCAGGACAAGTCGGGTGTTGGTTTCCTCGGCGCCATGCTGATCTTTGAGGATCTCGAGTAACGAGTCGAGCTCGGCGATGTCGCGCGCCGCTACTCGAAGTTGGGTGTCGAACCGCCCGGTGAGATGAACCGCATCGACCACCATGTCGAGTTCGGTGAGGGCATCGAGCGATGTGGCGTAGGACCCGCCGCTACCTAGCCGGACATCGACGAGGGCCTGGATCGGTCGCCCGGCGGCCTCGGCGTCGACCACCACAGTGAACCCGGCAATCACACCGTTTTGTTGCAACCGACGCAGCCGGTCGCTCGTCGCCGACAAGCTCAGCGAAATGCGGTCGGAAAGTTCCGTGGCGGAGATTCGCCCGTCAGTTTGCAGGATGCCGATGATTTCATGGTCAATAGAGTCCATTGCCATAGAATATACGGTTGCGGTTCGGTTTCGTAGTCGAAATCCGGTGCCATTGCGGGCCCGAAATCGTCACACTGACTCCTATGGATATCACCACCGCAAACGGACTTGGTCTGCTCTTCGTCGGCCTCCTCGCCGGCATCGTTGCCGTTGCTTCACCTGGACCGGTCACGCTCAGCGTGGTGGAGGTTGGAGCCGCTAGGGGTCGCCGGCCCGGCATGCAAGCGAGCTTTGGTGCCTTCGGCGGCGATGCGTTTCTGGCGCCGATTGCGGTGGCGATGGTGGCCGCCGGAGCATCGCTACCGGATCGACTGTTCCTGGGTGTGCGCTACTTCTCGGTGGTCGTGTTGGTCGCGATGGGTGGCGCCTTGGTCGTACGGCCAACCGCCTGCCAGGCGCTGGCGGCCAAGGTTCGTCACCCCGGCCGAGCCCTGTTCTTGTTCACGGTGCTTTCGCCATCGGCGGTTGGGTTCTGGCTCGCCATGTTGCTGGCGATGCCGTTCGCCGACGATGCCACAAAGCTCATGTGGTTCTCCGCCGGAATCGTGTTGGCATCGGCGGTCGTCAACCTGGCGCTCGGTCTAGCTTCGGGTGCGTTGGGTCCGCGGCTCTCTACCAAGCGGCGCGTGACCCTTAGTCGCCTCGGTGGGTTTGCCATGGTTGCGTTGGCGGCACTCGCCATGGTCAGCCTGTAACTGATGCCGGTGAAATTCGGGTCGACGCCGCTTCGGTTACCTCGCTAGGTTCGACGCTATGACAGCACTAGCGGATGAAAAATATGTCAGCCTCACCACCTACAAGCGGGACGGTTCGGCCAAGGCCTTGCCGGTATGGATTGCCGACCTGGGCGACGGGACCCTCGGGTTCACCACATCGTCGTCGAGCTACAAGGTCAAGCGCATCAACAACGACCCGCGGGTCACGCTGCAACCGTGCGACTCCAAGGGCAACGTGACCGCCGGAACCGAGGAAGTGTCGGGCACCGCAGTTACGGTGACCGGAGCCGAGTTCGAGAAGGCGGCGGCCATCGTGAAGAAGAAGTACACCTGGCAGTACTCGGCAATGGCACTGGTCGGTAAGGGCGCCAAGCTCATCGGTAAAGGCAGCGGCACCGACACCGCCGTAATCGTCACGCTCGATTAACCATCGCTCATGTCGCCCGGCGAAATCGACTGGCTCGATCTGGAGACCGCGAGGTTCACGATTGGCCGCACGGTCGATGGCGATGACCCGACCGGAGAAGGCCCGCCTCGCGATGTCACCGTCGCTCGGTTTTTGCCGGCCGCCGCGCCGGTGAGCGTGGGGCAGTTTGGCCATTTCGTGGCCCAGACCGGGTACCGAACGACCGCCGAGCGAGAGGACTCTGGGTTTGTGGCCGTCGCTGACCGAACCCTTATTCCCGGAGCTTCGTGGCGGTACCCGTCGGGACCCGATGGACGGCGGTCGATCGAGACCGAACCGGCAACCCAGATCTCGTGGATCGACGCTGCCGAGTATGCACAATGGGCCTCGGTCGAGATGTTGACTGAGGCGCAATGGGAACGGCTTGGGCAAGCCCATCCGAACCACGTTGGCGCCACGTGGGAGTGGTGTAGCGATTTCTTCGATCCGCTTTTTCACCGAGATGAGCAGCGGGTAAACCCCACCGGACCTCCGAATGGCCGAGAACGGCTCGCCAAACAGTCGTTGACCACGACGACGAGTCGTTGCGGTTTGCTGCCCGACTTTGGTGCAGCCGACCTCGGGTTTCGAGCAGCGAAGCCGAGGAGGTAGGTCTGGTTACCGGCGGCCGCCGTCGACCAGGAACTCCTGCGCCGTGCACGCTGCTCCGTCGTCGGCGGCGAGGAAGAGCACCATCTGAGCGAACTCTTTGGGATAGATCCGCCGCTTAATCGCCTGATCGGAAAGGGTTCCGGCTTCGCCTTCGGGCGACCACCATTTCTCGAGCTGGCGCTCGGTTGCCACCCAACCAGGAAGCACGGTGTTTACCCGAACACCGTGTGGACCGAACGTTCTAGCCAGGGTGCGGGTGATTCCTTCGACACCGGATTTGGCGATGGCGTACCCAGGAAAGAAGTCCTCTTGCATCATGTAGCTGCTCGACCCGATGTTGATGATCGATCCGGTCTCGGCGGCGAGCATGCCCGGCACCACTGCCTGGATCGCAAAGAAGTAGTGGCGCAGGTTCGTGTTGAGACGGTCGTCCCAATACTCGGGGGTGACCTCTTCCCACGTGTGCCGATCATCGCTCGCTGCGTTGTTCACCAACACCTCGATCGAACCCATTGCCTTGGTCGCCGCAGCAACCGCTTCCTGCAAGGCGGCGATGTCGACCAGGTCGACCTCATAAAAGGTAGGAGTAGTGGCCGCACCCTCGCAGCTCGCAATGGTCTCGTGGGCCTTGTCGACCTGAATGTCGGCGAACGAGACGACTGCGCCCTGGGCGGCGAACTCTTCGACGAGCGCCCGGCCCACACCGTCAGCCCCTCCGGTGATGAACACCGTGCGGCCTGCAAGAGACGGATAGGAGGCGTAGTTGCCAGCAGGCGCGGCGTGAGGATCGATTGCCATCGCGTAGTTCTTTCCTCGGGTCAGTCGAGTGCAGCTTGGATGAGATCCTTGATGCCATCGGGCAAGAAAGTCTCGAGGGGTGTTTCGTCGGCCTCGGCGAGGTCGGCCATCGATTGTACGACCTCGTTCGGGTCGAGTTGACCGCCGAGTACGAGGGCGCGGACGGCGGCCTCTTGTTCGTGGGCTGGTGCGTCGTCCTCGTCGAGGTGCTCGGCGATTCCCTCGACCATGAAGTCGTTAAACCCGGTGTTGTACGGGCCGGGGTTGAGCTTGGTGACGTCGATGCCGTACGGAGCGACTTCCTCACGAAGCGCTCGGGTGAAGGCCTCGACCGCATGTTTGGTCATGGCGTACGGGGCGGTCATCGGACCCGAAAAGATCCCGGCGATCGACGACAGGTTGATGATGCGACCCGACCCTTTGGCCTTCATCTGGGGGATCACGGCTTGACTCATGGCGACCATGCCAAAGACGTTCACGTCGAACCCTTTGCGCATCCGGTCGAGCGGGACGGTCGACAGCGGTGCCATCAACCCGAAGCCGGCGTTGTTGATGAGCACGTCGAGGTCGAGTTCGGCGACGCCCGCCACATCGGCGTCGTTGGTTACGTCGAGCTTGCGGGCCGTGAGTTCGGGGTGCTCGGCGGCCAATGCCGCCGCTTGTTCTTCGGTCTCGGTGGTGGCGATTACCGAGTGGCCTCGGGCGGCGAGTTCGATCGCTGCCCCCTTGCCGAACCCTGAACCTGCACCGGTGATGAGAATGTGCTTTGCCATGTCGCCAACCTACTTCGCTAGGGTTCGATCCATGGCAATTGAAGGCGAATACGAACCAAGCACATGGGAATGGGTCCGCGATCAGGTCGAGCTCTACGAGTCGACCGGTGGCGCGGAAGGCAACACGCTCATGGACACCGGCATCCCGATCATCATCACCTCGATGATCGGCCACAAGAGCGGCAAGGTTCGCAAGGTGCCGCTGATGCGAGTTGAGCATGAAGGCGAGTACGCCGTCATTGCCTCCAAGGGCGGTTCGCCGACCCATCCGGGCTGGTACTACAACCTGATGGCCGACCCCACCATCGCCATTCAAGATGGCCCCGAACCCATCCAGACCGAGGTGCGCCTCGTCGTGGGCGACGAACGAGCAGCCTGGTGGGAACGGGCGGTCGCGGTGTACCCGCCGTACCAGGAATACCAAGACGCCACCGACCGCCACATCCCCGTCTTCATTTCCAAAGCGGTGTAACCCAAAAGAAAGAACGCGGGGTCTGACCCCGCGTTCTTACTTTTCGGACCGCAGGCTCTTTGAGTAGTACCGCAAGGTTCGGCCTTTGTACGGTGCGGTTCGGTCGAGTTGGTAGCCGCGCTTTTCGTAAATGTGGATGCCGGTCGGGTTGTCGTCGAAGACGTCGAGCCAGATAGCCGATCGCCCCAGCGTGGTGCGGCAGTAGTTCTCCATGAGGTCCATCGCGGCTTGGCCGACCCCTCGGCGACCGGCGTCGATAACGACTCGTCGAAACTCCACCGTTGCGTCGTCGTCTTCCAGGGCCAGGATGAAGAATCCGAGAACGGTGTCTTCGTCGTCGAGGATGGTCAGGTAGAGAACAGCTGCGGAATCGAACGCCGCGTCGTGCTCGGCGATCGAGTACGGCATGACGAACCGCTCGGCGTGCGGTTGGCGCTCCATCTCGGCGATCGTGTGGAGTTCGGACCGGAGCGACTCTCGCAACCTCACGGATTGGTAGGCAGCCATCAGCAGCTCACCCTAGTTGGGCCACCGCGTAGCGAACGTGGAGCACTCGATGGTGGCGCGCTAGGTTCAGGCGCTGTGACGCCCCTAGCCCGAAAGTGTTTGGCCGAATTCGTCGGTACTGCCTTCTTGCTCGCGGGCGTGGTCGGGTCGGGCATCATGGCCGAACGGCTGTCGACCGACGTTGGGCTTCAGCTCTTGCAGAATGCGCTGGCCACTGGCGGCGTCCTGGTGGCCTTGATCCTCACTTTCGGCTCGGCGTCGGGCGCTCACTTCAACCCGGCGGTCAGCATTGCCGAACGGGCTACCGGCGGTATCGACAACCAAACGCTCGTTGGCTACATCGTCGCTCAGGTGGCTGGCGGAATCGTCGGTGTGATGGCGGCCAACATCATGTTTGATCTCTCGGCGGTGAACTGGTCGACCAAGGACCGCTCGGCCGGGAACCTCGTGTTCGCCGACGGCGTTGCGACGCTTGGGCTTTTGCTGGTGATCTTCGGTGTTGTGCGGTCGGACAAAGCAGCGTCGGTGGCGTTTGCGGTGGGCGGCTATATCACCGGCGCCTACTACTTCACGTCGTCGACCAGCTTCGCCAACCCCGCCGTCACCGTGGCTCGAATGTTCTCTGACACCTTCGCCGGCATCGAACCCGCTTCGGCCCCGGGGTTCATCCTCAGCCAACTCGTCGCCACCGCAGTCGCCATCCCCCTAATCAAAATCCTCTTCCCAACCGACCCGACCCCCTAAAGCCCCCCGAACTGGCACGCGTTCGCGTACCTAGAGGTACGCGTTTCATCCCCAGTTCGTGGCACCCTCTGAACTGGGGCGTTTTCTTGTACCTATAGGTACGCGTTTTATCCCCAGTTCGGGAGTGTTCGGGGGTTAGCGGATTTTTGGGGTGATTCGTTTGCCGCTGGTGAAGGATTCTTGGCCTTGGGCGAGGGCTTCGGGATCCATGCCGGTGGTGAGGATCGCTGGTGCGACGGCCATCGCTTCGTTGCGGCTGAGGTCGTTGGCGGCCCAGATGGCTCGCATGCTGGCTTGGACGGCCACCGGTGGCTGCGACGCGATCGTGTTGGCGAGCCAGGCGGCCGCATCGTGGAGTTCGTCGCTTGGAACAACATCGGAAACCAGGCCGATCCGGTGGGCGGTTTCGGCCGACATGCGCTCGTGGTTGCCCAACAGCGTGAGCCGCATCACCTCGCCAAGGGGCATGCGTTGGAGCATCTTCATCGGCTCGTACACCGCCGCCATGCCGTAGGTGACATGAGGGTCAAAGAAGGTGGCGTTGTCCGACGCAATGATGATGTCGGCCTCGGCGATGAAGTAGAACGCCCCTCCGCAGCACACGCCGTTAACCGCCGCGATTACCGGCTTCCAGAGGTCGCACGACTTGGGCCCGAGGTCGTCGCCCGGGTCGTCGTACATGAAGTTGTTCGAGGTGCCATACAGCTTGCCGCCGCCCATGGCGCTCATGTCTTGGCCTCGGTCGATGCCAACACAAAACGACCGGTCGCCCGAGGCGGTCAGTACTGCAGCGTGTACTTCGTCTAGTTCGCGAAACGCCCGCCAGGTGGCCCGTACTTCGGCCTGCATGCGGTGGTTGAACGCATGCATGGCGTCGGGGCGGTCAAGGGTGACCCAACCAACGTTGTCGACGATCTCGACCTTGATGGTTTCGAAGTCAGCGGGTTCAAACGGCACATCGGCGACATTCGGCATGAGGTGGTGTTTACCATGATCTGCTGCCAGACTCGGAAACCATGAGCACCACCGGAACCGACCCGATTCATGTCTGCCTCGAACGTTGGCATCAGCACTTGCGAGGCCAGCTCGAGGGCGGCCTCGACGCGTTGCTACACCCAGACGTCGAGTTCTTGTCACCGATCGTGTTCACGCCTCAGAAGGGCATCGAAATCACGAAGGCGTACCTGATGGCGGCCGGGGGAACGCTGGGGGGCGACGACAAACCTGACGCCGCGGCGACCACGCCTGACTCAGCCGGAAAATTTCACTACCGCCGCGAGATCGCGACCGGCCACGACGCCATGCTTGAGTTCGAGACCAGCATCGAAGGCAAGTACGTCAACGGTGTCGACCTCATCACGTGCGACGACGATGCCATGATCACCGAGTTCAAGGTGATGATCCGCCCGCTTCAAGCAGTGAACCTCGTGCACGCCCAGATGGGTGCAATGCTCGAGAAGATGAACGCCTCGGGCTGATGCGTCCTTGAGGTTTGCGCCGCTGGCCCTAGCGTCGCTTTTGGCGGTCGACCCGTGGGGCTGGGACCGGTTTGGTCCATTCCGCTTCGCGCTCGTGCTGATCACCGGTGTCGCGTTGGTCGCCCGGGCCGCAACGTCGGTCGAGTATCGAGGCCTGAAGGTGCCCAAGCTCGCTGCGGCCGGGTGGGGGGTGTTACTGGTCGCGATGGCTATCGCCACCGCAGCGTCGGTAGATCGCTGGCACAGTCTGGTCGGCACGCCCGACCGGCGGTTTGGTTTGTTGACGTGGCTTCTGTGCGGCGGGATGTTCGTTGCCGGGTATCTCTTCTCCAAGACCCAAGGCGACAACGGTTGGCGCGACCTGATGGTTGTCCTGTCCGGTGGGTTTGGGTTGGTCGGGTTGTATGTGCTGGCCGAAATGGGGGGAGTGGGGGGCTTCGCGAGCGGGTTTGCCGGCGACCGGGCCGGTGGGCCTTTCGGCCAGCCGGCGTACCTCGGAGCGGCCTGTGCCCTTGGTGTACCGATTGGCCTCTCGGTGGTGCTCGACCGACAGTTCTCCCTGGAGGCAAAAGCGGTTGGCCTTGTAGGAACCATCGGTGCGGGTTTTGCCCTGCTGTCATCGCAGTCACGGGCGGCATGGGTCGGCCTGGCCATCAGCACAGGGATCGTTGCGGTTCGAGCTCGGCGAGGTCCAGATGACCGCACTCAGAAAGCAATTCTCGGCGCGATGGCAGTTCTGGTGCTCGCTGTCCTGGCGATCGGCCCGTTGCGCGAGCGCGCAACCAGCCTTACCGATGTGAGCAATGGGGTGGTCGCCGGCCGTATCGATGAATGGCAGGTCGGCACCACCACCTTGTTCTCCAGTCCGAAGGTGGCGTTGATCGGTCTCGGCCCCGAGTCGTACCGCACCGAGTTCGGCGCCCAGGTCGACCAGCAGTACGTGATCGACCACGGGAGGGAAGTGTTTACCGACCGGGCCCATAACGGCGTGCTCGACGTTGCCTTGGCAAGCGGGTTGATCGGCGCCGTTGGGTTCGCGGTCCTGTTGCTGGCCATCGGTACAAGCACCCTGCGAGCGCTCGATGGTGCAAACGGCTTGCGGTTCGGTCTGGCCGTTGGGGTCATCGCCTACTTCGTGCAACAGTTCGCGCTGTTTTCGTTGGCCGAACTCGATCCGTTGGTCTTTGCCCTTGCCGGACTGCTGGTGGCTGGTGACACCTCGGCGGCGCCGGTTTCGCTGCGGGTGCCTGGGGGAGTGTCGGCGGGCGCTTGCGCACTGCTTGGGGGAGTGTTTGTGGTCGCGATCGTCGGGGCGGCCGCGGACGTGGTCGCCGATCACAAGATCGAGGCGGCGTTCAAGAGCCCGGCTCGATCGGTTGCCCTGGCCGACGAAGCACGCGGACTACGGGTCGAGTCGATTCGGTACGACTTCGTTGCATCGAGGTTCGGGGCCAGCATCGACGAACCGCTCGAAAATCGACTCAACCGTCTGGCCGATGGGCTTTGGGTATCGCCTCGCGACCCCGCCCTGCTCACCGAGCAGGCGCGGCTATCGCTGGATCTGGCGCGACAGACGGGGCGAGCCGACGACCTCGACGTCGCACTTAGCAGGCTTGAACACCTCGGCGAAGTCGACCCGAACCACCCGGCGAATCAGCAACGACTCGGTATCGCCTACGCCCTACGCGGCGACTACGACTCGGCGGTCGAGGTCCTCAGACACGCCGTGGTTTTGGCTCCCGATGACATCGAACCACTCATAAACCTGGCAACTGCTCAACAAGAAAGCCCCAATGCGGCCGAGTGGCCAAACGCATGTATAACCGCAGCTCAAGCGGGTGAAATCGACCCCGGAAACCCTCGGGTGACGGCTCTGCTGGCGGCTACTGGAGAAAAAAGTTGCTAGTGGACCGAACCGATTGGCGCCCCCAAGGCTTTAACGGGCATGGAACTAACGGCGAATGCACCGACCCGGTCGGTACTGGCAGTCCCCATGGTTGAACCCACCGAGATTTCGATCGACCACACGCGCACTCTTGCCTTTGCGACCTTTTACGAGGAACACTACAGCACGATTGCGAGAGGCCTCTCGATAACCCTCGGCGACCAGTCGTGGGGTCGAGAAGCAACCGACGAGGCAATGACCCGGGCCTACGACAAGTGGGACGAGGTTGCGGGCTACCGCAACCCCCAAGGCTGGGTGTATCGGGTCGGGCTCAACTACGCCCGCAGCTGGCACCGCCGACTCAATCGCAAGCTCCCCTGGACCGCCGAACAGGTTGCCCTCCCCGACACCCCCGACGTGGCGCTCGAAGAAGCGCTCCGCGACCTCGATATCAAATATCGGTCGGTCGTGGTGTGTCGGTACCTGCTCGACTGGACCACCGAACAAACCGCCGAAGCGCTCGACCTTGCCTCGGGCACGGTGAAGTCACGCCTCTCCGTTGGCCTCGAACGCCTCCGCAACTCCCTTGAAGAATCCCCCACTCACGAAACCGGTACGAAGTAATGGACTTTGAAGATCGTCTCAAGAACCACCTCCAGAACCAGAGCCAAGAAGTACACATCGAGCCAGCAACCGTGGGCGATGTCGCCCACCGCTCCTCGGCCAAACGCCAGCGCCGCATGGCCGCCAGCGCGATGGCGGTCGCGGTCGTGCTGATGGGCGTTGGCGGGTTCATCGTTGGCGGGAACTCCAACGAATCGCCGGTCAGCATTGCCGAGGTCGCCGAAGACACCTCGCAGCCCGACGGCTCGACCACCGAAGACGGCGTGCCAACCGAGACCCTCACCGGCCCGCTCGAGTTCGACGACGTCTCCGATACCAACTCACCAGGCGGGTTCAACGTGTTCACTAGTGTCGCCGGTGCCGACGGGGTGTACTACACCCTGTCGACCTCGCCGGGTGAGCCAGGCGACGACTTCGACTGGCGACCCGACACCCTCTACCGCTACGACGACGGCTGGAGCAACAGCGACTTCGGCGACCGATTCGTGACCGACTTCGGCGAGTCCGACGGCGTGCTTTACGCACTGAGCACCGGCTCACCAACGTCGGACGAACCAGCGATGGGTACGTCGGCCGACGGGGGTGAGTCCTGGCAATGGACGCCGCTCGAGGTCAGTGACGAACTCCGCAGCAATGTGCGGTTCTCGACCGCGGAGTCCAACGGCGACCTGTTGATCATCGCAAGCTCCTCTGGCACCCCCGACTACGAGGCTGCTGCGCAGCTGGCGATCGATGCTGGCGCCGACATTGATCTCGACACCAACGAGGTCATCGACGTGAACGCCGAAGGGATTCGGTGGATGGAACGGCCCGAGCTTGCGCCCTGTCAGGCCGAGATGGACCGCCGCTACGGCGAATTCGAAACCAACGAGGGCGGCCTCGTACCGTTCCCGTTCGATGAAGACGTCAACTTCGAGAACCTCACCCCCGAACAAGAAGCCGAACTCGAGGCGTGGGAGCTTGCCAACGCCCAAGCCCATCTCGACATCGTCAAGTCGATCGGCGAGGTCGAGGGATGCGAGTTCTTTAGCCAGTGCTTGACCGACTCCGAGACCCGCCAACGTGAGCTGTTCGACGAACAAGGGGACTACCCCGACGACCCCGCCGAGCAGGAAGCGTTCGAACTCGAGCAGCAGCGAATCTACGAAGAGTTCGAGGCGTGGCTGACCGAATCCGGATGCTCGACCGAGCTGGGTTACGACGCCTACGAAGAGGAAAACTTCCAGATGGGCTTTGCCAGCTGGGACGAATTGGGCGTGTTGGTTCCCGAGGTGTGGAAGTCACGCCATGAGGCGTTGCTGTTTGCCGACGGCGCAGTCACCTCGGCCGGCCCGGTGTTCACGAACGAAGCTGGTTACCTGATCCGGGTGGCGGCCCGCAACGGCGGCTTCGAAGCCTCGTTCGAGTCCTTGATGTTCGGTGACTATCTCGAGAACGAACCCGAGGCGATCAACTATGTGTCGGCCGACGGGATCAACTGGGAGAACGCCGGAACCGGCGTGATCAGTTGGCAAGATCCGGTCGAGTTCAACGGTGGGTCGTTCTCGATCGATTGGTCCGAAACCGAGGACGATTACACCAATAGCGCAACGTTGAACCGCAACGGCGAGTCGATAACGGTCGCCGACCTCGTCGGCGATTCGGGAATCGATACCAAGGATCTGCACCTCAACCAGGTTGTAGCCGGCGACTACGGCGTCGTGGCCTGGGCGGCTCGCTGGAACGAGACCGGAGAACTCAACCCAGTCGACTTTGTGCCCGACATCGACACGGTGGTGTTCTTCAGCCAAGACGGCATCAACTGGACGGCGACCGAACTTGAGGGACTCGACGTATCGCACGTTTCGGTCGGCACCGACAGCGTCATGGTGTTCGCCGCCGATCCGTTCAAGGCGAACGACGCCGAGGCGAACCAACCGGTATTGCTCGGCCGGGCGACCAACCCCTAGCGGTCCGAGCGAGAATCCTCACCGCTGAGTTCGTGCACAACGGTGGTCGCATGGTCGGTTGACGATCGTGCGACCACCAGCGCGTACAAGCCTGGTTCGACGTACCAGCCGGCTACTTCGTGGCGTTCGTTGGCGCCGCCGGCGGGCACGGGGCTCTTCGAGATCGCTTCGGCAAACCATGTGTCGCCGGTGTCGTAGTAGGCAAACGCCCGACGATCGAGTTCGATCCGAACGGTCTCGGTTTCGCCCGGGCCAAGGTGCACCTTGGCAAACCCCTTGAGTTCGCGAACCGGTCGATGAACCTTGCTGGCTGGCGGCTCCACGTAGAGCTGCACCACGTCGGATCCGGCGCGGTCGCTGGTGTTGGTCACCTCAACCTCCACAACGACGGGCTCGTCGACCGCGGTGGTCGTTGCCCCGCTGACGTTGGGTTCGCTCCAAGCGAAGGTTGCGTACGACATCCCGTACCCAAACGGAACTGCTGGTTCGATGTGGCGGCTGTCGAACCACCGGTGACCAATGAACAAGCCTTCGCCGTAGCGGACCACGCTGTTCTCGCCCGGGTACGAAAGGTACGACGGGCTCTGTTCGATCCTGGCCGGGATAGTGGTGTTCATACGGCCGCCCGGGTCGGCATCACCAAGGAGTACATCGACCAAAGAGTCGCCGAGTTCTTGGCCGCCGAACCCGACCGACAACGCGGCGGCTGGGAGGTCGAGCCAATCGAGTTGGTGCGGCCCTCCGGTGTTGACCACCACGATGGTGCGAGGGTTGGCGGCCACCACTCGAGCGATGAGCTCGGGCTGGTCGCCGGGCAGCGCAAACTGGTCACGGTCGCGGCCTTCGGTCTCCCAGTCATCGTTGGTGCCGACCACCACGACTGCGACGTCGGCTTGTGCAGCGGCCGATTCGGCCTCGGCGAGCAGGTCGCGGTCGGAGTGCACCACCACGCCGAGGCGGCAACCGGCGAGGAGAACCGCTCCTTGGTTGGTGTATTCGATAACCAGTTGGTGAGTAGAACCCGCGGTGAGGGCAACGGTCGAGTCGATCTCGATCGACCCGAAGCCGAAGTAGTCGTCGCCGGTCGGGAAGTCGCCTTCGGTTCCGTCGATGATCACCTCGCCGTCGAGCAACACTCGTGCTCGGCCAGCTTGGACCATGGAGAATTGGTGATCGCCGTCGGCTTGGGCGGTGAAGGTGCTCGAAAGTCGAACCGAGAACGCTGCTGGGTCGACACCTTCGGCCGGTTCGCCGAAGAACAACATGGCGGCTTTGGAGGCGACCGAGGTGTTGATCACGTCGCCCGCAAATTCGCGGCCGTTGAAGAATTCAAGATTGGTGCTGTCGACAAAGGGCGCTCCGAGCGGCGGAATCGACCGGTCGATGTCGCAACCCTGCGAGAACGAGATTGTCGCCGAGTCGCCGAGTCGTTCGGTGATGGCGGTGAGCGGGCTGATCTCGCGATAGGAGCGCACGTTGGCTGAGCCGCCACCCATCACCTTGGCGTTGATGGCATTGGGGCCGATCACCGCGATGCTCGAGATCGATGAGGTGTCGAGCGGCAAGATGCCGTCGTTTCGCAGCAACACGGTGCCCGCCGCACCCGCCTTGCGGATGAGGGCGCGGTCTTCCGGGCGATCGAGGGGCTTCTCGGGTTCGCCGCCCATTCCGTCGAAGGCGCCGGTACGTTCGAGCACGGTAAGGACATCGCCGACCAGCAGATCGAGGTCGTCGATGGTGCAGCTGCCGTCGTCGAGCGCGGCTTGAATTTTGTCGCCGTACCAGTTGCCCGGGCCGGGCATTTCGAGACTGAGTCCGGCAGCGACCGATGATCCGGTCGAGCGCAGGGCAAACCAGTCCGACACGATGAAACCGTCAAAGCCCCACTCGTCGCGCAGCACCGTCTTGAGTAGCCACTCGTGTTCGGAACAGTAGGTGCCGTTGAGCAGGTTGTAGGCCGACATGATTCCCCACGCGTTGCCGTCGCGCACCGCGTGTTCGAACGGAAGCAGGTACACCTCGCGCAGGGTTCGTTCGTCGACCTGCACGTCGATGGTGTTGCGCTCAAATTCTGAATCGTTGGCCACAAAGTGCTTTGCGGTGACCGCGACACCGTGCGATTGCACACCGGTAACGAAGCTGGCGGCCAATACGCCGGTGAGGAACGGGTCTTCGCTGTAACACTCGAAGTTGCGCCCGCCGAGCATGTTGCGATGCAGGTTGATGGTGGGGGCGAGCAGCACGTGCGAACCTTTGGCCCGACTTTCGATGCCCAAAAGATCGCCGAGTTCGCCCACCAGTTGTGGGTCCCAGGTTGCGCCGATGACCGACCCGGCGGGGATACACGCGGTCGGTGTGCCGGTGCCCATCAGGCCAGCGCCGCGGGCGCCGTTGGGTCCGTCGGTGACGACCAACCTCGGAACGTTCAGCCGCTCGACCTCGTGAGTGGTCCAGATACCCTCGCCGGTCACGACGGCGAACTTCTCCTCGACCGTGAGCTGATCCAGTAGTTCTTGTACTCGTGCGCTCCGGGCAACGCTCATAGGGGTTTCCTCTCCGAGGGGTCGACCTATGTAAACGCTTTCAGTCCCGTTGCACAAGCGGCAACCTGTCAGAAATTTTTGTGAACTACCAGCGCAACGTCGTAGGTTCCCGACATGGATACCGACAACGCTGCATTACAAACCATCGCCGACCGGATCGCGATCGGGGACCTGTTGACCAACTACGCCAAGGCGGTCGACACCCGGGATTGGGATCTGTTTCGTTCGGTCTTTACCGCTGACGCCCATATCGATTACACGTCGGCTGGGGGAGAAAAAGGCGACGTCGAGGCCATCGTGAAGTTTCTCGATGCGTCGATGGGCCTGTTCGAAATGACCCAGCACTTGATCACCAACCACGATGTGGCGATCGACGGCGACTCCGCAACGGTTACCGCGTTGTTCTACAACCCGATGAAGTTTGTCGACGACGGTCCGCAGTTCTTTTGCGGGGGCGCCTACCACCACAAGTTGGTGCGCACCGAGAACGGTTGGCAGAGCCAAGAGCTCATCGAAAAGACCGCCTGGACCAACGGAATGCCGGGCGCATGAGTTCGGCGCCGAGGTCAACCGAGGCGTTCGATGATCTGATCGCCGCCCTCACCGAGATCCGCGACGGGTATGTGCTCAACGAGGAACGATTCGTTAACCCCCAAGAAGTGGTTGAGGCGTACCGCTACGTGGGCCAGGTGCTCAGCGGCGCGTCGGAGATGTTCGCCGAGGGCGACCCCGACTTTCCGTGGTTCTCGTCGATCGTTACGCCTGCTCGCAAGTTGCAGGGCGACAACCCCGATGCGATCTACCACTTCGCCCGTATCAACGGCGGCGGTGCCTATCGGGTGACGGGCAACATGGGTCAGGCCTGTTACACATCGTTCACCGTGCATGGGGTGGCAGCTGACGGCGGCATGGCTGGTCCGTTGCTGGGCGACCTCAACAACAACCAGTTTCCGGTCGACGACGACGGCTCGTACGAGCTGGTGTTTAGCGCCGCAAAGCCCGATGGGGTCGACGAGGCCCGGTGGGTCGAGTTGCACGCCGACGCCCACGCGATCGTGGTCCGCAGTTACTTCGAGCTGGAGATTTCGGCCCAGAACGACCCGAGCGTGTCGGTCGATATCGGTATTGCGCCGCTCGAGCCCGGTACCCCCGACCGGCTCACCGACGATGTGTTTGCCGGTCGGCTGAGCGAAGCGGTCGGGTTCCTCCGCCAAGCAACGGTGGGCCAAAACACCTTTGGTGGTCCGTCGTCGGTTCCGTTTGTGTCCGATGTTCCCAACGACGTCGCCACACCGTTTAGCTTTCGCGACACCGGACTTCCGGTGCCGGGTGCGGCCGACATCGTGTACTCGATGGGGCGGTGGGATCTTGGGCCCGACGAGGCGATGGTCATGGAAGGCACCTTGCCCGAGGGCGTGTTCTCCAACGTCATGTTGTGGAACGTGCACATGCAGACCCTCGAGTACCGCAACCGTCGGTCGTCGCTAAACGCCGCCCAGATCGTCACCACCGGCGATCGCAACTACCGCATCGTCATCTCGGCGAAGGACCCGGGTGAACCGAACTGGCTCGACACCGAAGGCCACGCCCGAGGATCGATCTTCTGGCGATTCCTGCTGCCGGTCGAGGATCCGCCGAAGCCGGAGTGCTCGGTCATCACCCTCTGAGCAAGCACACCCGGGGTCAGGCCCCGGGGTGCGGACCGGTTAGTTTTTCTCGCTGCCCACGACCCACATGGCGTAGTACTGCGCACCGCCGCCGTAGGCGTGACCGAAGGCTTTCTTGGCCCCATCGACCTGGTGGTCGCCAGCTTCGCCCATGACCTGAAGTGCGGCCTCGGCGAAGCGGATCATGCCCGATGCGCCGATGGGGTTCGACGACAACACGCCGCCCGAGCAGTTGACCGGAAGGTCGCCGCCCTCGAACTTGGTGGCGCCTGACTCGACCATCTTCCAGCCCTCGCCAACCTCGGCGAAGCCCAAGCTTTCGAGCCACATTGGTTCGTACCAACTAAACGGCACATACATCTCGACGGCGTCGATGTCTTTGCGCGGGTTGGTGATACCGGCTTGGGCAAAAACGTCGGCGGCACAGTCTTCGCTGGCCTTGGGCGACACCACGTTGCGGCCGCCGTAGTTGTTGGCTTCAGAGCGCATCGCCGTACCGTGCACCCAGGCAACCGCGCCGTCGTGCGCTTCGGCTACGTCTTCGCTGGCCAGAACCATGGCACACGCACCGTCCGACGATGGGCAGGTCTCGCTGTAGCGGATCGGGTCCCACAGCATTTGCGACTCGACAACCTTGTCGAAGGTGAGTTCCTTGTCGCGCACGTGGGCGTACGGGTTGTTGAGGGCGTGCTGACGGTCCTTTAGAGCCACCATGCAGCCAATCAACTCCGGAGCACCCGAGAACGCCATGTAGCGCCGGATGATGGGGGAGAAGTAGCCGCCCGCACCGGCGTTGATCGACGTCGTGAACGGCGACGGCAGCGACAGCGCCCACATCGCGTTCGACTCCGACTGCTTCTCGAAGCCGAGGGTCAGCACGGTGCCGTGGATTCCGGCCTGGACGAGCGAGGTCGCGACACACGCGGTCGACCCGCCAACCGATCCGGCGGTGTGAACCCGCAGGATGGGTTTGCCGACACAACCGAGCGCTTCGGCCAGGTACACCTCGGGCATCATGACGCCCTCGAAGAAGTCGGGTGCCTTGCCGATCACCACGGCGTCGATTTCGGCCCAGGTCTTCTCGGCCATCTCGAGGGCTCGGTATGCGGCCTCTCGGACCAGCCCGGCCATCGAGACGTCGCCTCGGGTCGATGCGTACTTGGTTTGGCCAACGCCGATCACTGCTGCACGTTGCTTGCTCATGTGGTTGCCCCCTCGCCCCGAAGCTCTACAGTCGGCTTGTTTTGTGGCTGACCCATTATTCGCCCTCCAATACACAGACCAGATTCTGTTGCAGGTTCGGTCCCGACCCTGCGGTCGCCACGGCTCGGTCGCCGTCGCCGTTGGTTATTCGTTGTGCTGCTTCGGCGATGCGGATCAGGCCCGAAGCCATCATTGTGTGAGCGCCGAGCGTTCCGCCCGATGGGTTGATGACCGTGTCATCGCCGAGGCCTAATGCGTCGGTGAGTAGCACCTCCGACGTCGTGAACGGAGCGTACAGTTCGGCGAAGTCGACCTTGTCGTTACCGACACCGGCCTTCTCGCCGGCGATACGGGCCGACATCGAGGTGGTGAGATCACGAACGCCCAAGGTGTGGGCGTCGGTGCGGTGATCGATGCCTTTGATCCATGCTGGGCGTTCGCACAGCTCTTTGGCTCGGTCTCCGGCGGCCAGGATCAGCGCACAACCGCCGTCGGCCGACGCCGGGATATCCGAAGGTCGCAGTGGGTCCATGATCGGTGACTCGGCCATGATGTCGGCCACCGACTTCTGGGCGGTGCGAACCGCATGAGGGTTGTTGGCGGCGTGCTCGCGACTGCGGCTGGCAACCTCGGCCAACCGTTCGAGGCTTACCTTGCCCGACTCGATCATCTGGCGAGCCGCGAGCGCCTCGATGGCGAAGGCATCAGGCCACAGCGGAGCCACGTAGTACGGGTCCATCTGGGTGGCCAGAACGTCGCGCAGCGAACCGCCCGACGATTTTGAGTAGCCGTAGATGAGGGCGATATCGACCTCGCCCATCTGCATCTTCACCCACGCCTCGTACAGCGCCCAGGCGCCGTCCATTTCGACGTGGCTTTCGCTGATCGGCGGCACCGGGTTGGCGCCGTCGACGGTCATCACGAACGAGAACGCTTGCCCGGCGATGAAGTCCGAGGATCCCGAGCAGGTGAAACCTACGTCGGCTTGGGTGATGCCGATGCTTTCCTTCACGCCGTGCATCAGCGGCACCATGTATTCGACTTCGGATTCGTTGTCGATTGAAGGTTCTTGGCGTTGCATCGAGGCAACGACGGCGATATCTCTCACTGGGCACCTCCAGCGGTTCCGTCTGGGTTCCCGATCACCCGGAGGTCTTCGAGCACAACGTCGGGTTCGCCGGTCGGCTCCCAGTGCAAGATGTTGGCGGCCGACTCTTCGAGTTCGTCATCGGGTTTCCACACCGCCTTGACGCGCATGCCCATACGGACCTCTTCGGGTTCGATACCGGCCACGAGGGCGATCGATCCGGTACTCGAGCCGTCGGGCACGACCCAGGCCGACACATACGGCGGCTTCAGGTCTGGACGACTCTTGATCGGTAGGCGAGTCACGTTGAATGACTCGACATAGCCTTGGTCGGCAACCTCGACCATCTCGGTGGTGCGCTGGCCCGACACGGGCGAAACGCCACGTGGCGGGCAAAAGACCTGACCGGTGACCGGACACACGTCGCCGAGGATCTTCTTTTGTTTCATGCCTCGCAGGTAGGCCGACAACGATGCACCGGGGGTGGCGATGTAGTCGATGGCTGCGGGGGTGCGTACCGCTTGCACGAGTTCGACATCGGCTAACGCGGCCGGGAGGCTGACCTCGCCGGAAAGGCCCGCGGGTTTCACTTTCGGATCTTGTTGATAGCCCACGGTTACTCCTGTCCCTCGGGCACAAACCCGGCGATGTCGGCAATATGGCCCTCACGTTCTTCTCGCCACTGCACGGTGACCCGCATGCCGGTTGACATGTCGTCGGGGCCTTCGACAAACACGCCGTGGAGCATGGGTGTGTCGGCACCGTCGAGCGTGATCATCGCCCAAGCGAACGGCTGGCCGAACGGCTGCTGCTTTCGCGGTTCGCCGTTCCATGTCCAGGTGGTAACGGTTCCGCTTTGGCCGATCTCGACCAGTTCGGTGATGGCGTCAGAGGTGATCGGGTCGTACTCGAGCGGCGGGCACATGACGGTGCCGTCGGCTCGCTTGGCGCCCAGCACCATGCCCTCTCGCAGACCGGTGAGGAATCCACCAACCACTGGTCCGGTGGTTCTGGTGAATGGATATTCGAGTGTGAGCGGCGCACGAAGTACGTCGCTGGTTGAATCTTCAACCACTATGCCCCCTGATTTGTTGGCCAAATTCTCGACGAAGTGAATCGAGAACAGAACCTAACGAATCAGCGGTGGTTCGACGAAATCTCGAAACCCTCGCCCGGCTGGCGAGCTGGTCCGGTGGCCTGTCTAGTGGGAGAGCGCGAACCCCAGGATCATGGCGGCCAGGGCGGCCGCGAAGCCGATGCCGCCGGTGATGCCTCGCAACGCTGGGGTCTGAGCATTCGAGTGCACAAACGCCGCGCCACCCGACGCGATGACAAGCAAAAACTTGATGCCGAACACCACGTTGTAGGAGGTGGTGGCCGAACCGTCGAGCGACATGAGGTTCCAGATCCCGGTAAAGAAGGCCAAGGCAAACGCCGGCCAGGCCACCTTGTTAAACCCCCGAGCGGCCGCCGCAGGAAGTCCCTCAACATCAGCCTTTCGCAACACCGGCAACAGGGCCAGCATCACGATTTGGCTACCGACCCACACCGACACGCCAAGGACGTGGAGCAGGATCCGAATGGTGTCGATCGAGAAGTTGATGTCGCGCATGGGCTGACTTTGGCGTGGTCGTGTCACTTCTGACAACTCGTCCAAGGCTGAAAGTAAGGTGAAAGTGTTGTAAAAAATCATTGCCCGGGCGGATCTCGTTCGGGCAAAGAATCTAGGAGATCCCCATATGGGCATTATCTTGTCAATCATCGGAAACCTGATCCTCGGCGCAATCGTCGGTGGACTCGCGCGGGTAGCTCTTCCGGGCGCCCAGGACATCGGCCTTCCCCAGACCATCGGCGTCGGCGTTCTCGCTGGCCTGATCGGCGGCGCTGTGTTCTCGTGGTTCTGGATCCCGATCACCTTTGTACTGACCGTGATCCTCGCCGCAGTGGCGATCAAGGTTGGAATCGATAAGGGAATCCTCAAGACCCAGAACGGTTAACCACCTATGAAGGGCACTCATGTTGCGGTCCATGACGACCGCAACGAGTCAGTCCTGGTTTATGTAAACGGAGCCTTCGTTCCGCGTGCTGTTGCCTCGGTGTCGGTCTTTGACTCGGCATTTCTGGTGGGTGACGGCGTGTGGGAGGGGCTCCGTTTGCATGATGGGGTCTACTCCTATCTCGATCGGCACCTCGATCGACTCTTCGCTTCGGCAAAGGGAGTGCATCTCGACATTGGCAAGACCCGTGAGGAACTCACCGAGATCCTCTACGAGACCGCCAAGGTCAACGAGATGACTACCGATGCCCACGTGCGGTTGATGATCTCGCGGGGTACCAAGAAGACTCCTGCCCAAGACCCTCGCTTGGTTGTGGGTGGTCCGACCATCGTGGTGATCGCCGAGCACAAGAAGGCCGACCCGGAGGTCACCACGGCCGGCATTTCGCTGTTTACCTCGACGGTGCGGCGTATGTCGCCCGACACGATCGATCAGAAGTGGAATTGCCACAGCAAACTGCACGAGGTCGTGGCCTTGGTGCAGGCGATCGAGGCCGGAGCCGACGAGGCGCTGATGCTTGACCCCAACGGGTTCGTCTCGACCTGCAACGCCACCAACTTCTTCATCGTCACCCAACCGACCGGCGGGGACCCCGAGGTGTGGACCTCGACCGGCGACTACTGCCTCAACGGCATTACCCGTGGCCTGGTCGTCGAGTTAGCAAACGAGGCGGGCATCACGGCCCGGGAGAAGAATTTTTCGCTCACCGATGTGTACGCCGCCAGCGAGTCATTCGTGACCGGAACCTTCGGTGCGCTCACGCCGGTACTCAAGGTCGACGGCCGCGCGATCGGCACCGGCGAACCCGGGCCGGTAACCGCTCGACTCAGCGAGATCTACCACGAAGCAGTCCACGCCGCGGGGCACTAGCTCGCCCCGCAGACAACGAACGTTGGGAAAGGCCCCGCCATTCTTTCTTTGGGCCCAACCATCAGGCGTTCGCGCGCTCGTTTTCTAAGTAGGCACGAAGTTCGGCGGTTACGTCGTCCATCGAGCCGCACCCGCACGATTCGAGGGTTGGGCAACTGCACTGCGACGCAGCCAGCATCATGCGGCGGGCCATCTGGAGCTTTTCGATTTCGATATCGATGAGCGCCACCTGATTGTGGGCGAGCGATTTGGTGACCCGCCGGTTCGACGAGCGGTCGGCGAGAACCTTGGCGATCACAGGCAAGCCGAGGCCAGCTACCCGGCAGAACCGGATAACCATCAACCGGCCGATGATCGACATGTCATAGCGACGCTGCCCGCTCATCCGGGCCGGGGGATCGATTAGCCCGCACTTTTCGTAGTAGCGCAACGTGGTGGCCGGAGTGTTGCTTATCGCTGCGACTTGGCCGATTGTGAGCATTTCGTCGATATCTGGCACCGTGCGCCTTCACTTCGGGAACTGATGGGGTTGACTTAGAGTTAACTCTAAGTATTACCGTTTTGCCATGAGCGTCCAGCCCTCGAATCGTTTTGCATTTACTGCCCGACAGGTGAACGTGATCCTTGAGATCTTGTTTGTCGTGCTGATCTTGTCCGGGCTGGGGTCTTGGCTGCTCGCCCTCGACAATGCGTGGATTGCGGCGACGATCCACTCGATTGCCGGGTTCATGCTGGTGTTGATGGTGCCGTTGAAACTCCGCGGTTCGGTAATGACCGGCTTCAAACGAGGTCGACTAACCCGGTGGTTATCGACCATCTTTGGTCTCATGCTGCTGAGCGGCATCGTGCTCGGTTGGCTGCACACCACCGCGATCTGGTGGGGGATCGGGTACTGGTCGGCGATGTGGACCCACCTCTTGCTCGGGTTCACCGGCATTCCATTGTTTCTCTGGCATACCGCCACCCGTCCATCGAAACCCAAACTCGTTGACCTTGATCGCCGAGCGCTGCTGTCGGCCGCTGGTCTAGCGGGCGCTGGGGCTGTGGTGTACGGAACTCAGGAAGTCGTCCTGGCCGCCACCGACCAGAAGCGAGCCGGGACCGGATCGCACGAGATCGCATCGTTCGAGCCCGAGAAGATGCCCAGCATGCAATGGATCAACGACACCGCACCGCGAGTCGACCTCGACACCTGGGATCTGCGCATCGAGGGCGAGTCGGTCGAGATCGATGCCCTTGCCGAGCAAACCGAGCGAATGGTCGCTTGGCTCGACTGCACCGACGGCTGGCGTAGCCAGCAACGGTGGGATGTGGTGCCGCTCGACAGGTTGCTATCGGACAGGCCGGGTCGAAGCGTGAAGGTAACGTCGGCGACCGGCTACAGCCGTCTGTTCGACCGCAGCGACGCCAAGAACGTGTATCTCTGCTTTGGGTACGACGGTAAGCCCCTCCAGCGGGGCCATGGCGCTCCGGTGCGACTCGTCGCCCCCAATCGTCGGGGGCCTTGGTGGATCAAGTGGGTGGTCGACATTGAGCTGACCGACCGCCGCGCATGGCTTCAGCTTCCGTTCCCTGCGACCTAAGGAAGGTGGATGATCTAGTGGCCGATTGCCGTTCCACGTCGGTTTAGGGGAAACGCAATGGTGTAGCGCCAGCGGTGATGAACTCGCCATCGAGTAGCGCCAAGAAGAGGAGCGCACACCCCGCGTTGCCGCTAGATCGGCGGCAATCGATCTCGGTGCCGTCGTCTGCGGTGAAGGTTTGTTGCACGGTCATTGACGTTGGCGGTTCGGCGAACGGGTCGCTTACCTCGCTGTTGTCGAGTGTGCAGTGCATCGAGAAATCGGCCCGCAGAAAGGCACATTGGGCAACGCCGATGCTGGCCAAGGGTTGGTGGTTGGAGAGCTGGAACGACACCACTGATTCGGCCGACACGTTCGATGGCAGGCTCGTGAAGTGCATCCTTTGATACGAGACCGGGCGGGTTAGTACCAACTCGGTGCCCGGCGAACCGGGGATGTTGGCTATCCGGATGCCAGCGGTACAACCGGGCTCGACGCAGTCGTGGCGGCCTGTTGGTGCGGCGATCGTCCGTTCGGAACTCCCGCTGAAGGTTTGGGTAGGCGAGGTGATGGCTTGTGGTGCACCAAGCGATGTGCAATCGATGATGCCAAAGCAGTGCACTGGTTCGGCGGTTGCTCCGACGGGAAGGTCAAGGCCAGCGAATTCCAGCGAGTCCCCGTCGGCGAGACAAAGCGCTGCGGTTCCGCCAGCCTTGGTTACCAACACCGACGGCCCGCCCACAAAGGAGAGTTCTTGGGACACCAGCTCGACAAACGATGTGTCGACCACGGTCGCAATCGCGAGCACACATTGCTGGGTTGCGCAGTCGACCCCGTTCACGACGCGACGGACGGTGATGGGGAAATCGGTTGGGTTGGGCGAAGGAAGAATCCCGGTGCTTGCGCACGTCGAGAATCCTTCAAGTGCGTCGGCGGGCAGCGGCAACGCGCACACGCCGAACACCTTGTTTCCGGACTCAAATAGCTGGCCGGTGATTTGCACCGTTTGTCCGTCGACCAGGTCGGTGCTTGGGGTAACCGAGAGCGACGCCGGCTGGGCTCCCGCGGTGCCCGGTGCCACAACAACACTCGAAGCGATGAGCGCAAATGCCATGAGCAGGATCGACAGGACGGTTCTTGAGGCTCGCATGGGCCCTCCAACGCGTAGGCGCGTGGCTACAAACTAGTCATCGATCGCCGTGATGGTCTAGGGATTGTTCTCAAACCTGCTGGTCAGCGGCTCAGCAATACACGTTTCGTTGCAGGCAGCGCTGCACCTCGTTGGTGAGTCGCTTCTGGTTCCAGGCATTGAAGAAGTCGCCGTGGGCGGTGAGCGGCGACCCGGAGGCGAGGCGGACCTCGGCGCTGGGGCTGACCGGTGGGTACGACACCGAGAATTCCAGAGTCGGCATGGCGACTGGGTGACTTGCGGGGCAGCCGTCGTCGCCCGAGTAGGCGACGTGGGTGTTGTCGAGCATGCGGAGGTCGGTACCGTTCCAGCAGTCGGGGAACACCAGGCGCAGGTTGACGGTGTTGGCGCAGTCGCCAGGCTCGGGCGTGATGTGCGGGCTCGAACCACACGACCAACCGACCACTCGACCGTCTTGGGGCTCGGTTGCGCCTTGGTCGCCGGCGACCATCATGAGCCCGGCCGGGAACGGTTCGAGGTCGAGCAGCGAGACGCCGTCGGCCACCTGGTAGTAGGCCAACGACGTGAGGGGCGTCACCTGCTCGCCATCGACGTACATCGCCGGTGTCCAGTACGACGCCGTGTCCTGCTTGATGGCACAGGTCGAGTCGTTCTCGAGTGCGATGTCGTAGGTCAGATGAGCGTCGGCCGCCACGCTGCCGAAGAAATCGTGTTCGTGCGAAACCCCGGGAACACCCGGCGACACGATTGGGTCGTCGGGCAAGCTATGCGAGTAGTCGCAGATGGTTTGGAACGTGCCCGTGTACGGGCCGCGGTCGGGCAGATCGAGATCCTCGAGCGACGAGTCGACGATCGGCGTGCCGACCGATGCCGGCGCCTCGGCGGCGGTCTCGGTAGGGGTAGCTGCACTGCCGCAGGCGGAAGCGAGCAGCACAAACAGTGCTGCCACACTCACGCGCAAACGGGTACCGGCGGCCATGTCTCTAGTGTGGCGCGTCCGGCTGGTCTTTCGACTGGCGCAACTACGGTTTTTCCGGAACGCCAATAGCGTCGGTATCGGGATACTCCGGGGTGCGAGCCGGACGAGGCTCGGCGGTCTCGGGGTTTTCCATGTTGGGCTGCGGACCAGGGTCGGGCAGATCAACGTCGGCGTAGTTTGGGGTTTCGTCGTTCACCCGAGCCAACGCTTCGGCAACTACACCGAGGCCTTCGCCGCCGACCTCGAGGAAGTCGTTACCTTCACACGGCGCAACAGTTTCGATGTCGGCGGGAAGCGAAACGGCAAACTCGTTCTCGCAGAACCGGTTTTCCTGGGAGGCGTCGGTGGCCAAGATTAGGTCGGCCCGACGAGAGTCGGTGATGACGTTGCCGCGGACGACGTTGCGTGCGGGCTCCCAGAAGAGGCTGGCCGGAAGCGACTCGGCTTCCTCGGGCGACACGGGCACAACGTCTTCAAGGCAGTCGGTCGAGGGGTTCTCGGGGATGCCGGTAAGCGGGTCGTTTTCGGGGAACGGCGCCAAGGCAATACCACTCACATCGTGATCGAAAATCAGATTGCGCTCGATCGTGTTGTCGAGACCGCCGGCTACGACGATGCCGTTGCCCTGAGCGAGCAGCGCCACGTCGATCGAGGAGGTCTCGTCGTTGCTGTTGCTGTGAATGATGTTGCCGATGATCGTGGTCTCGCGCTCGGGAGCACAGCCTTCGTATGACCCGGAGTTCGGCACCACGCCGGCCCGGTTGTTCCGCCACGTAGAGTTAACGATGTAGAGGTTGCCGCCCGAGTTTGTGCCCGAGTAGCCCAGGCCATTGAACTCGCTGATCACGTTGTCGATCACGGCGTTACAGGGGAAGCACTGGCCAATGTAGAAGCCAGCGTCAGGGCTGCCCGATGCGTAGGAGTGTTCGAGCAAACCATCGCGTGCGCCGAACGCGTACACGCCGTAGTCGCCGTTGCGGATGGCGTTGAGGTACGAGCCGCGATAGCCGTTGACATCGGTGGTCCAGAAGAAGCCGTTCTTGGTGTAGTTCATGGCGGTCATGTTCTCGACGGCCACGCCGTCGGCGCCGAGGACCCGGATGCCGTTTTCGAGTTCGAAGTTTCCGTCGAGGATCACCGTGTTGCGATCGACGCCTCGGATCACCAGGTCGTTGGTGGTCACGTCGACCGCTTCGTTATAGGTACCCGGAGCGATGAGGATCAGTTCGCCCTCGCCGGCCGCATCGACGGCCGCCTGAATGGTGGGGAAGTCTTCGGGGACGTTGTGAATGACGAATCCGAGATCGTCGGCCCCGTCGCCTTCGCCAGAGTCGCCATCATCGGTGTCGGGTTCGTCTTCGGGGGTGTCGACGCCGTCGGGCGCGGCTTCTTCACCCGAGTCACCGTCGTCGGTCTCGACCTCGGCGGGCTCGGTGTCGCTGGTGCTCACCGCGGGATCATCACCGCCGGAGCTACCGCACGCCGCGGCAAGCATTACAAGTGCGATGAATGCTGCGAGAAGTTGAAGTTTGGATCGAACCATCAGGTCCCCCTCTAGGTTGGTTCGGTGACCACGACCACGCCCGGCATGCCGAACGTAAGGTTGCCGTGGATACTGCAGTAGTAACGATAGGTACCCGGTCGTTGAAACACGAAAGAGACTTCGTCGCCGGGTGTGAAATCGACGTCCTCAAAGAGCCAGGTCGGATCTCGATCTTCGGGAATGATGTTGTGGTCGTTACGGCCTCGGTTGAGCCACACCAGGGTGGTGCCAGCCTCGATCGTGACATCTTCGGGAGCGAACGAGTTGTCGACCGCCTGCACCAATGACTCTTCGCCATTGGCAGGAAAGAACGGTTCGTCCTCTTCGACGATGCCGACCACGCCTATTGAGGCGGCAAGAGCGATCGGGGCAATGATCATGGCGAGTCCGCCAAGCTGGTCAGGCACGGTGTGACGTTATACAAATCGTTAAGGGCAGCGAAATCGACAGTTGAGACATTGGGCACAGTGGCGGTTCGTTTCGTAAGGTCGGCTCATGCTCAGCGCTTTCGATGACTACCCGATTCACCAGACCCCCGACCCCATCGCTCATCCGGCGACCGGCGACGGCGACTTCTACGAGCGGTATTGGTTTAACGGTTACGACAAAGAGGGCGGCTTTTATCTCGGCGTCGGCGCCGCGCTTTACCCGCACCAAGACATGCAGGACTGTGGCGTAAGCCTGGTGATCGACGGGGTGCAGTACGCCTTTCATGGGTCGGCCCGGGCCAACATAGAGCGCGAGATCGCTATCGGTCCGTTCAAGATCGAAGTGGTCGAGCCCATGCGTTCGATGCGGGTCACCCTCGAAGCCAACGACACCGACATGGCGTGCGACCTGTTGTTCGAGGGCCGCACGGCAACCATCGAAGAGCCTCGCCATCACTTTGGCAACGGCATCCGTCGGACCATGGACACCACCCGGTTTGCCCAGTTCGGTACGTGGAGCGGCTGGATCGAGTTCGACGGCAAGCGGCTCGAGATCAACCCTGCCACCACGTGGGGAACCAAGGACCGGTCGTGGGGCACTCGCCCGATCGGCGGCGGTGACAAACGTGGAGCACCACAGCAACGGACGGGTGGACTGTTCTTTCTGTGGGCCCCGCTGCACTTCGACGACCTGTGTACCCACTACCAACTCTTCGAAGACACTCGGGGTCGTCCGCTCTTCCAAGTCGGTGCCGCGCTTCCGGTGTACAACTCGAGCGCCGAGATCCCCGGGGTCGAAGACCCGGGCGTTCAGGTAATGCGCAACAACGAACACGCCTTGTTGTTCGAGGACGGACTGCGGATGGCCGCCAGCGGGACCACTGTGGCGATGACGGCCATCGAAGACGGCATCCTGGGCAAGGCCGGCGACCGCATCGAGATCGAGTTCGACAAGATCTTCACCTACCAAATGAAGGGCATCGGCTACTCACACCCTGAGTGGGGCCACGGCATGTGGAAAGGCGAGCTCGAGATGATGAGCGAGAAGTGGAACCTCGACGATGTCGACCTCACCCGCTTTGAGAACCAGCACGTCCAGCACCTGATGAAGGTGACGATGGGAGACCGGACGGGCATCGGTGTGCTCGAACAGGTTATGTATGGTCCGTATGCGCCGTACGGCTTCGAAGGCGTCATCTAGGTGCGCGACGCAATCACCGCTCCGGGCGCGGTGGCGGTCGGACCGTATTCGCACGCGGTGCGGCTAGGTAATCAGGTCATCTGTTCGGGCCAAACGCCTATCGACGCCGAAACCGGCGAACTGGTCGGCGGTGGCATCGGTGCGCAAACGGCCCAGTGCTTTGCGAACCTGTTCGCCGTGCTCAAGGGTGCAGGCCTTGGCCCCGACGACGTAGTGAAGTGCAACGTTTACCTCACCGACATGGAGACCTTCGCCGAGATGAACGAGGTCTACTCGACGATGTTTTCCGAGCCGTTTCCGGCCCGCACGACCATCGGTGTTGCCTCGCTCCCGATCGGTGCGTCGGTTGAAATCGAGCTGATTGCCGAGGCTCGGGACGAACGTCAGATATAGATCAGCGCAGGAACGCCTCGATGCGGCTCGGGTCACCTACGGCTTAGGTCCAGGGTTGAAATCCGGTTTGGGTCGGTCGATAGGGATAGATGTTCGAACCTGGCGGCAAGAGTCGAAATCGGATGCCGAGTCATCCTCTTGGAACTGCTCCTTCGGTGGCTGGCCTGGTACGACGAGCCATAGTTCTTTCCGCTGCATCACTTGCACTGGCATTGCTGATAACCCCTCCTGTCGGTGCGCAGGATGCAAGCGAGGCAGCACGGGAGTCCGCGTCGATCACCGGAACAGTTGTCGCCGAGAATGGCTCACCGGTTTCAAAGGCCTTGGTCAGGGCCAGCAATGGTCAAAGGATCGTCGAAACGACAACTTCATCCACTGGTGAGTACGAACTCACAGATGTACCGATTGGTGCGGTGCGTATTTGGGTCGACAACTGGTTTGGGACGGCGCCAGAGATTCTCAAAGAGTGGTACAACGACGGTGGTGATCATGACTCGGCGACCCTTGTTGACGTGGCACCGGAGGCGATGGTCTCGGGCATCGATATGACTGTCGGGACGGTTGGATTTGTTAAGGGCCAGGTAACCAACTCGGTTGGTGAGCCTCTTGCCCAAGCGAGGGTCGAAATTAGGCCATTTACCGGTGGCAACCGGTGGCAGCATGTGGCCACCGGTGACGATGGCCGATATGCATTTCAGATCGACGATGGGGAGTACCGAATTCGCGTGTCGCACGCTGATGCGGCGGCAGAGTACTTCGACGATCAGCCGTTCTACGTCAACGCGTCACCTGTCGTGGTCGAGGCGAACTCCATCGCGAGAGTTGATGTTGACCTTGATGACTGGGGCTCGATTAGTGGTGTGGTCACCACGGTCACGGGAGAACCGGTTGAGGGGGCAACGGTAATAATCTGGAATCACACCCACCTTGGTGGTTACAACGAGAGGCAAACCGACGCGCTGGGTCGTTGGACGATGGAAAAGAGAATTTCGGGCTGGTACACGGTGAGCGCCTATAGGTCCGATCTTCAGGGTGCCACCTGGCAAAACGAAGCGAATCCGGAAGATCCTTCGATGTTTTTGCTTGGCAGGGCCGAGCAACTGACGGGGGTTGATCTGTCGCTTACGGAAAAGCCGTCTATCTCGGGCCGCGTGACCGATCTCAATGGACAGCCGATTGAGGGTGCGCTCGTAAGGGCGGATTCAGCTACTGTCTCCGGCGGAGCCCAAGCCATCTCCCGTAGCGATGGCCGCTACCAGTTGTTCTTCGACGAGCCAGCGGGTTACCGATTGCGGGCCACGTCTAGCGGACACGTGCAGCAGTGGTGGGAGGAACGTTCCGACCGCGACCAGGCCATCCTCGTAGAGGTCGGTGACTCGGGACAGGTCAAGGGCGTCGACTTCAGCCTGCAAACCTACGGGACCTTAACGGGCCGCGTTACGAACGCTCAGGGCGAGCCAATCGAGAACATTCAGGTAGGGGTCGAGTGGCTCGAGTATCAATACAGGCTTGATGGTTACGGGCTGCCAACGGCGACCACAGATGCGAACGGCAACTACGAGCTTCAAGGGGTCCATCCAGCCCCGGTAAAGCTCTCGTTTGTCGATCCCACCGGCACGTATATCGATTGGCGCCATCCAAATCCGGTCGAAGTGCCGTTGGATGGTTCGATGGTTATCGACCTCGAAATGAAGGGTCGCAACTCGATCTCGCTCTCGGGGCGTGCACAAGGTATTACTGTCCACGCAGCAACTGACCGGGTGTACGTTTCGTTGCCAGATGACAACAAGATTCTTGTTGTCCGACTGTCGACAGGCGAGACATTGTCATCGCTGGACCTGCCTGTGGGCTACCCCGATATTGCCACGACGAGCGACGGAGGGGAGCTTGCCGTCGTGTTGGACTCCTGGGAGTTGGCCTTTGTCGACGTAACGACCGGCGAGGTAGAAGTATCGGAGTTTGACCAATCTGTGCATGGTGAGGTCGGTGCGTTCACGGAGTTTGCCCCGCAGCAGTTTGCGGTTCTCGGCAGCAGCCACGGCGTAGCCTTATTCGACCGTTCGGCGGGGACTACACAGCTGGCTGGTGGTCGAGCGAGCGGACGTCGGATCGATTCGGCGGACGGTGTCGTCCTAGTGTGGAACGACTACAGCATGGCGAAACTCGAAGCATCGAACGCCGGGCAGCTCTACGTCTCGATGGAGTCGATCGAACTCGACCGTCACACCTATGCGACCATCGGCTTCAGAGGGCGTACGTTCTGGCTGTCGAGTGGAGCGTACCAAACGAGCGATTTCGCTCAAGTAGCATCCTTTGATCCGCTCGGTAGTGTCCCGCTTGCCGATCCCACATCCGACCGGGTGTTTTTCGCTGGAGGAAGCCAAACGGTCGTTCGCTCGGGGAGTGGGTACCCAGTCAGCCACATAATTCCGACCGCATGCGGCACGGACTGGACAGGCACCCTCAATGCGGCTGTGTCCGAAGACGGTCGCTGGGTCGCAACACACAACGGTAGCGCCCTGTGCCTTGAGCAGATGCCTCCGGCAGATGAGGTTGGCGATGCCGATGATGATGGCCTCGCCGACAACTTTGACAATTGTCCCGGGGTCGCCAATCCGGATCAGTACGATGGCGATGCCGATCGGTTCGGCGATGCTTGTGACGCCAATTTAGAGGATGGCCTCCAAGGCGATCTTGATGGAGATCAGCTAAGAAACGAACTCGAGTGGTCTATCGGGACGAACGCAGCCATTGCGGACTCCGACTACGACTTTCTTGACGATGGAGTGGAGCTCTACATCGGCTCTTCGCCGGTCGAGCGCGACACCGATGGCGACGGGTTGCGTGACGGTGTCGAAGCCCTCTTTGGTTTGAACCCGCTTCTGCCGGACTCCGATGCCGGCGGAACTCCCGACGGTCAAGAAGTTCGGGATGGAACAAACGCAGCTAAGGGGAACGACGATTTGGTGCGTCCCCAGTGCACCATCATCGGTACACCAGGCGACGATGTCCTCTTTGGAACCCCCGGAACCGATGTGGTGTGCGGTGGCGGTGGTGATGACATCTTGGTTGGTGGGGGAGGCGACGATTGGCTGATCGGCGGTTCCGGCGACGATTGGCTCGTCGGCCAGGAGGGTGATGATTGGCTAGTCGGAGAATGGGGAAACGATGTGCTCGCAGGAAACGAAGGTGACGATTGGTTGTTCGGCGGAATCGGTGATGACGGTCTTCGAGGTGGCTCCGGACGTGACTGGTTGCGCGGCGGCAACGGAGCTGACGCTTGTGGTCCAACGACTTCAGGCGACGTTGTAGTTAGATGCGACGGCGAGGTCTACGTGTCGATCTTTCCGAACTAAGGCGTCGGAAAAATCACGGCGCCACCATCGGCCACGGCCGGTGTTGTTCGAAGGCTCGGGCCACGTCGAACAACAAGGAATCGTGATGGTGGGGGGCGAGCACCTGCATGCCGATGGGTAGGCCGTTGAGGGTGCCGGCTGGAATCGAGACCGCCGGGTTGCCGTACACGTTCGAGATGATCGTGAGGGCGCCCATGGTCGACAGGCTGGGGTCGCGTTTGATCGATTGCTCGATCATCAGGTTGGGCAACCGAGGGTTGGCCGACGACCCGAGCCGGGCTGCTCCGAGCACCCCGCGCAGGGCGGCCCAGCCGACCGGCTTGTCGATGAGCGGGTCGATCGGGCTGGGGTTCGGGTTGCTCGTGGTCGCGTCGGCGGCGAAGGCTGGGCCTGGGTTGGTAGCGGCGATCACAAAGTCGACCGTGCGGAACGCATCGGCCATCGCTTCGTAGGCCTGCACCCGTCGGGTCTCGGCCTCGGCCGCAACCTCGATGTTGTAGAGCGACCGCGAGAGGTAAACACCCAGCGCCATCTCGGCGGTCATGTCTTTGGCGCACTCGGGCCACCGGTCGCTGATCTCGTGCATGAGGGTCGACATGTTGCCCATCATCCAGTGGGCGGCGAAGTTCGGAATTTTGATGGTGAGGTCGACCCGTTTCATGCCGGTTGCGGCGAGGAGTTCGGTCACCTGAGTTTCGAGATGTTCGGCCACGCCTGCTTCGAGTTCGACCCCACCGAGGTCGAGCACGACACCGACGGTCCGTCCACCGAGGTCGTGGCTGCCCAAGGCCTCTTCAAAGCTGGCGTGTTTCGGTAGAGCGGTCGGGTCTTCGAGGTCGGGCCCCGAACACACATCGAAGTGACGGGCCGCGTCGCGAACCGATCGAGCCGTGATCCCGTTGACCACCGTGCTTGGACGACTGAACGCTCCGGGGCTTCGAGGCAAGCGGCCAAACGTGCCTTTCATGCCGAGCAGGCCGGTGTATCCCGATGGGATCCGGATCGAGCCGCCGCCGTCGCCCCCGGTAGCCAACGAGACAAGCCCACCAGCGACCGCCGCCGCCGAGCCTGACGACGAACCGCCTACCGTTCGACCGTGCTGCCACGGGTTGTGGGTGACGCCGTTCAGTTTGGTGATGCTGACGTTCAGGCCACCGAACTCGCTGGCGGTGGTCATCCCGACCGGAACCGCTCCGCCACCCGAGAGGAGGCGGTCGACATGCACGGCGGTGCGGGTGGCGATGCGATCTTTGAACAACAGCGATGCCTCGGTGTTGGGCCAACCCTCGATTGGTTCGAGTTCCTTGATGCCGGTGGGTACGCCGCCAAACGGTTTGGTGACATCGGCGTTGGCTGCCACCTGTCGCGCGTTGTCGAAGTCCCGGAACGAAAAGGCGTTCAGGTTAGACGACTCGATCGCCGAGATCGAGGCCTCGAGTTCCTCGGCGGGGGAGCGGTTCCCCGCCCGAAACTCATCTACCAGCGAGCAGGCATCGCCCTGCCAAGGTGCATCAGACATAGCAGCGACTCTATCGCTGGTCGTTATCACTCTGGGTCGCTCCGGCTGCGCCTGCGCTCCCGCGCTTCGCTATGTCTCTCAACCGGTGCCCCTCGCCCGCCAGTACTCCCAGATCCAGGGGAAGTCCCAGATGAGGTCGTGGGTCTTCTTGAGTTCTTGGCGGATCTTCCACCGGCGGCGGGTGGCTCTGGGGAGCCAGTCGTGAAACTGGATGAGTAGGTGATCGATATCGCTCGACCGGTCGAGTTCGATGATTCGGTCGAGAAGGTCGTATTCGCCGCCTTCGATGTTGAGCTTCATCACGTTGATGCGCCCGTCCGGTCCTGCGGTGTCGGCCAGAACCTCGGCGATGTCGACAATCTCGATCTGGGTGCGCCCGTAGTCTTTGCTCGTGTCGAAGATGCTCGACCCCGGCCCCTTAAACGCCAACGACGCGGTGGTGTTTGCGGCGCCGACGCCTACCGGGTGTACGACGATGTTGTCGTAACCGTCGATTGCATCGCGCAGATCTTCGAGGTGCGGCGGCCCGGGTTCGTAGGAATGGATCGTGATCGACGCCGGGCTGCAATCGGCCACCGGCACACACCACTCACCCACGTACGCACCGATGTCGAGTACCACCGCCTGCTCAGGTAGATCGAACCAGTGGGTGATCTTGGGGTCACGCGCCGTGGCTTCGAACAGCGAGTAGATGGCGTCGGAGTAGCGGAAATGTTCGAGGAACATCCGAGCCATCGGTTCGACATCTTCCCGGCGCCGTTTGCGAATGCGGGGCTGGGCAGCGATGACCCGTAGACGATGGCCGAGCCCCCGACCACCGGGGTGTTCGGTCATCTGGTGGGCCCGCTACACATCGAACACCACCTTGATCGTTCCCGAGCTCCGGTCGTTTGCGGTGGCGAAGGCCTCGGCGGCGCCGTCGAGCGGGAATCGGTGAGTTACCAGCGCCGAAGCGATTGACGGGTTCTCACCAAGTAGCCGGGCCGCGTGGTCGAAGTCGCGGTCGGGAGCGGTGCCGCCGTAGGCCATCGACGAGTACAGGTCGACTTCCTTCATCAAAATGCCAAGGTCGATTTCTACCGGATCCCAGAACGTGCCGACCACCACCACTCGGCCGCGAATCCGCAGGGACCGAACCGAATCGCGGATCGATCCGGTGGTTGCGGCGGCGTCGATGACCACGTCGTAGCCGTCGCCTACCTCAAGGCTGGCCCCGAGTGACTCGGCTGCGGTTTGTTGATGCGGGTGCCGGGCGGCGCAGGTGGCTTGAATGCCCATCCCGCTCAGCACGGCGACGGTGGCCAAACCAATCGGCCCTGCGCCGACCACCAACACTCGCTCACCGGGCGCAATGGCGGCTCGGCGAACGGCGTGGGTTGCGACGGCAAGCGGTTCGACCAGCGAGGCGTTGGCCACGTCGACTCCGTCGGGAAGCTCGACCAGCGCCGAGGTTGGTACCACGACCTCTTCGGCCATCGCCCCGTCGGCGGCTACGCCAAACAGTGTCGCGCCGGTGCACATGACCCGCAGGCCCTGACCGCACGGACCGCAGGTTCCGCAGTTGGCGACCGGTTCGACGGCGACCGCCGTGCCGTCGGGCGTCAGGCCAGCAAATTCGTGACCGAGCACCCGCCCTTCGGCGAATCCCTTCTCGATCATGTGCAGGTCCGATCCGCAGATCGACGACGACACAACCTTCACCCTGACCTGGCCCGATGGCACGTCGGCCACCGGTTCGATGTCGACGAGCTCGGGAGTTTTTTCGGAGATGCGGATGGCCTTCACGCTGTGAATCTATGAGGATGGGGGAGTGGACGCAGAATCGACATCCCCCGCCAAGCCCAAAGTCATCATCCGGGCGTGCCCCAACTACGACACCTTTCATATCGAAGGTCTGGTAACCGAGGCCCTCGACGAGCTCGGTCTTCGACCCTCGGGCAAGACCCTCATCAAGCCAAACGTGGTCACCTCGGGCGAGAAGTTCCCCAACGCGTACACCCGCCCCGAGTTCATCGAAGGCGTCACGCGGGCGCTGCAGAGTCGAGCCGATGGCGTTACCGAGATGGCGATCGGCGAGCGGTCCGGGATCACGCTGCCGACCCGCCACGCGTTCAAAGGTGCTGGCTACCCCGATGTGTTCAAGCGCACCGGGGTCGACCACTACCACTTCGAAGAGACCACCCAGGTCGAGATTCCGCTCACCCACGAAGGCCGGCTGCGCGATTCGATCTACGTGCCTCGCCCAGTCGCCGAGGCCGACTTCTTTGTGAACTGTCCGAAGTTCAAGGCCCACCCGTGGACCACGGTGACCTTCTCGATGAAGAACTACATCGGCATCCAAGACGACCGGCACCGGCTCATCGATCACGATCACAAACTCAACGACAAGGTGCGCGACCTCCAGTTCGTGCTACAGCCTCAGTTCATCGCCATCGACGCCATCACCGCGGGTGAGGGCCGGATGCTTACGCCGCTGCCGTTCGACATGGGCTTGGTCATCATGGGCAATGACCAACTGGCGTTCGACGCCGTGTGCTGCCACATCATCGGCATCGATCCGATGACCGTCGACCATCTTCGCCTGGCGTATGAGGCCGGGTTCGGCACGCTTGACCTTGATCAGATCGAGATCACCGGCGATGTCACCCTCGCCGAAGCCCAGGCCAAAGCCGAGGGGTTCAAGGTCGGGCTGATCCGCATCGAGGACTACTTCGAGGGCACCAATATCAAGGCGTACTCGGGCAAACCTCCCCAAACCGAGGGCGAAGGGGCCGAGGACTACTGCTGGGGTGGCTGCCCTGGGGCGATGCAAGAGGCGATCGAGATCATCCGCCTCTACGACGACCAGACCGACGCCAAGATGCCCAAGACCCACATCGTGTTCGGTGACTACCAGGGCGAAATCGATGCCGGCCCCGACGACCGCGTGGTGTTCATCGGCGACTGCACCAGCTTTCACGGCGACATCGGCGGCAAGCCGGTCGAGATCAACAGCGTGTACCGCGACCGCTCGGCCGACGACCCGCTCAACGCCAAGCAGACCGACATCTTTGTCAAGATGGCCAAGGTCGAAAAGAAGTTCTACGACGAAAAGGACGACCAGGTCGTCGAGCTACGCGGCTGCCCGGTGAGCGTGGCCGAACAGGTGCTCGCTCTGGTGAAGCTGGGCGACCTCAACAGCCCGTATCTCGACCCGAGCGAGGTCAAGAACTTCACCCCGGCCTACTTCTCGTGGCGCACCCAACAGGCGATCAACAAGATCCGGCGGATCCCGTACCAACAGCCCGGTCCAACCCACCGAGGCGGCGCAGCCACCAAGCTTCACTAATCCCGAAACTTTTGCAGTTGATCGGCTCTGCGCCGACGAACTGCAATCAGAACGGGGTTAGATGTGAAGGTCGATGTGGGCTTCGGCTAGGCCGAACACGAATGCGTTGGGCATGTCGACGTCGGCCTTGCCTTCGGTTCGCGAAATCGACGAGAACCGTTTGACGAACTCTTCGAAGAAGATCTTGATCTCGAGGCGAGCCAGCGAAGCGCCGAGGCAGAAGTGGGTGCCGAACCCGAAGGCAATGTGGTTGTTGTTCTCGCGGGTCACGTCGAGTTGGTCGGGGTTTTCAAACACCGACTCGTCGCGGTTGGCCGAGGTGTACAAAAGTGCAACCTGGTCGCCCTTCTTGATGGTCTTGCCGCCCACCACGGTGTCCTCGTTGGCGACGCGACACATGTTGTGAATGGGGGTCACGTACCGAATGAACTCCTCGACCGCTACCTCCATGTCGGCGCCGTCCTTCAGCGCCTGCCACTGGTCGGGGTTGTCGATCAGGTTCAACAGGGTGCGACCAATAACGGTCCGGGTGGTCTCAGCGCCGCCGTCGAGCAACAGCAGGCAGTCCGAGATGATTTGGTCGAGGCCGAACTCGTAGTCGGGCATGCCCTTCTTCTCGGTTTCGACCCACACGTTCATCACGTCGTCGTAGGTGCCCACTGGGCAGCCTTTGTGCTCTTCGTACACATTCATGCACGCTTCGGTGAACTCAAACACCGCTTCGATGCCGTCGATGTTGTGGTACATCGGGCCGCCGCCGAGCTGGATCGTGCGCTCCGACCATTCCTTGAGCTTGGGCCACATTTCGTGCGGGTACCCGAGGAGTTTGCCGATCATCATGGCCGGAAGCGGTGCGGCGAGCTCTTCGATGACCTCGACCGACCCTTTGGCTTCGGCATCATCGAGCAGGGCGGTGACGTGGCTTCGGATTTCGTCTTCCCAGTTACCGACAGCACGAGGGGTAAAGCGTCGGGCGACCAGCATGCGGCGTTTGGTGTGGTGCGGATCGTCGAGGCCGATGATTGAACTGTCGGCGTCGGTTTTCGGGCGGTAGCCGCCACCGTTTTTGCCCGAGTTGAGGAACACGGTCTTGTTCTTTTCCACCTCGACCACCAGGTCGTAGGTGGAGATGCCCCAGATCTCGTTGGTGGCATCCCAATGGACCGGGTCGTTCGCCCTCATCCACTTGTAGGCGTCGTGGGCGGTGGAACCTTCGTAGAACTCGGGTTGCAAAATGTCGTACGACACAGGCTGATCAAGGTCGGTCATAGGGCCAACCCTTGCACTGCGTGGTCGGCGAGGCAAGATCGCCAGCCGACACCCTCGCTTGGTTGTGGGCTACTCCTCGTCGAGCCCGCGTTCGCGTGCCTCGAGTGCGGCTTCGCGCTTTTCTAACTCGGCTTCCCACTCGGCCATCCGTCGCTTGGCCGCCGGATCCTCCGATGTAGTCGGACGAGACGGCGTGGTGCGCGGCGACCAGTTCGGGTCGTCGTCGGGACCCTTGGGGCGCGGGGCCTGCGTGACGTACTTCGTGGCGCTCGGGGCTTGGTACTTGCCGCCCAACGCAAAGCCGGCGCCTTCGGGACGACCGAGCAGCAGCCAGGCAACCGCGCCGACGGTTGGCACGAAAATTACCAGCACGAGCCAGGTCGTCTTGGGCATGTTTCGAACCAAGATGTTGTCGGTCGAGATGCAGTCGAGTACCGCCCAAATCCAAAGACAGGCGGCGAAGAATGCGAATGCTCCGGGAAGAACTACGGCAAAGGTCATGAGTTCCCAGCATGGAACGCCGTTTCACAATGAGCAAGAGATAAGCATGAATAGGCAGGGAAATAGGCAGGGAATACCCGTGAGATTCTGCGGCCCACCAATGTTGTGCCAGGTGAGTGCACCGCTACGATCGGGCGCCACCGCCGGAGTTCCCGCCGGGCATGAACTGAGGTATTTCGATGTTGCTCAACAATCTGTTTGACGTAAGCGGCAAAGTTGCGATCGTTACCGGCGGCTCGCGCGGCATCGGCGAAATGATCGCCGAAGGACTCGTTCGTAACGGCGTCAAGGTGTACATCAGCGCTCGCAAGGCCGAAGCCTGCGACGCGACCGCTGCCCGTCTGAACGAGATCGAAGGTGGGGGAGGGTGTGTTTCGATCCCGGCCGACCTCGCCACCGACGAAGGCCTCGCCGCATTCGTCGAGGCGTTCTCCGCCCAGGAAGACTCGCTCGACATCTTGGTCAACAACGCAGGCGCCGCATGGGGCGCCGAGTTTGGTGAGTTCCCCGGAAGCGGCTTCGACAAGGTGCTGGCCATCAACGTCAAGGCACCGTTCATGTTGAGCCAAGCGTTGGTTGGCCACCTGAAGAAGTCGGCGACGGCCGAGGATCCGTCACGGATCATCATGATCGGGTCGATCGACGGCATTCGGGTCCCGGTCGGCGAGCAGTACTCCTACGGGGCATCGAAGGCCGGTATTCACATGATGGGTCGCCACATGGCCAAGACCCTCGTCGCCGACAACATCACCGTGAACTCGATCGCCCCCGGACCGTTCCAGTCGAAGATGATGGCCTTCATGCTCGACGATCCCGCGTCTCGCGAGATGGTCGAGAAGTCGGTACCTCGCCAACGAATCGGCAGCCCTGAAGATGTCGCCGGAACCGTGATCTTCCTCGCCAGCCGGGCGGGCGCATATCTGACCGGCGCAACGATTCCGCTCGATGGCGGCACCGCATCGCTTGCCGGCTAGCCCGGCACGATTGACGAGAGACCTACATTCGTGGCCATGCGATCGTTCAAACAAGTCGATGTTTTCACCGCCGAGCCCTACTTCGGTAACCCGGTTGCTGTGGTGCTGGGGGCCGAGGGTCTGACTACCGAGGAGATGCAACGATTCGCCACCTGGACGAATCTCAGCGAGACCACCTTCGTGCTCGAACCCGAGGACCCAGCCGCCGACTACAAGGTGCGCATCTTCACCACGACGGCCGAGCTGCCATTTGCGGGGCACCCGACCATCGGCA
>CALHTF010000108.1 GCA_938038815.1 uncultured Acidimicrobiales bacterium
GCCAGCGAGCACCACCGGGGCGTCGGCCTCGCCGATGACCCGTTGCATGTCGGCTAACGAGTGATCGCGGGTGTACTCCCCCGGTGTCGGGTCGGACTTGCCGTGGGCCCGCATGTCCCACGCCACCGTGGTGCAGGTGTCAGCCAGGGCCTCGGCGGTGCCGGCCCACGCCTCGGAGGTATCGATCCAGCCGTGGGTGAGGACCACCGTTGGTCCGGTGCCGCGTGTGGTGATTTCGAGGTGATGTTGTTCAGCCATTTGGCGAGCGTAGCGGCCGGAGTACGCTCGCCGGGTGGTCGACTTTGCCAAACCTGACTTCCTCACGCCCGATGTGTTCTGTGCCGAAGCCTCCGAGCGCACGGGCCTCACCGATTTTGGCGACCCGACGTACCTCGACGGCCTCACCCTGCTGTGCGATGGGCTGCGCCAAGACAAGATGTCGGCGAGCGGGCGGCGATTGCTGGCCGATACGTCGATCAATTATCTGGCCAATCGACTGAGCGTCGTCGACTATCACTCGCAGCACCCGACGCTCAGCGAGCAACCGGTCGAGGCCCCCATCGTCATTCTGGGCTTGCCTCGCACCGGCACGACGGCGATGAGCTACCTCCTCGGCCAAGACCCCCAGTGGCGTTCGCTGCTCAACTGGGAGGCCATCACCTCGGTGCCGCCACCGACCACCGAAACCCTTCGCACCGACGCCAGATGCACCGACCTGCTCGAGTTTCAAAAGTCGGTGTTGCCGATGATCGACCCGCCACCGCCACACTGGGAATGGGCCGACGGGCCGACCGAATCCACGTTCTTGCTCGCCCAGGATTTCAAGGCGGCGATGTGGGAGTCGCGGGTGCCCAACCCGGCGTACCGCGACTTCATCAGCTCGGTCGACATGACCTCGGCGTACGAATACCACCGCAGCGTTTTGCAGGTACTCCAGAGCCAAGCACCCGGCACGTGGGCGCTCAAGATGCCGGCGCACGCCTTCTTTATCGATGCCCTACTCAAGGTGTATCCCGACGCTCGAATCATCTGGACCCATCGCGACCCCGCTACGTCGACGGCATCGTTCATGAACCTGCTGGCGTTCTCGCACAAGCTGTCGATGGGCGAAGCCGATATCGACTGGATCGCCAGCACCACCCCCGAGCGTTTACTCGAACAAGTGACCAGGCCCATGGCGGCGCTGGCCGGTCGAAACGTGCATCACGTGCACTACCGCGACTACATCGCCGACCCGATGGCTGCCGTCGCAGAGGTCTACGACTGGCTGGGCACCGAGCTCGCCGCCGACGTCGAGACTTCGATGCGCAACTGGCTCGCCGCCGACCCGCTCGAAGCGTCACGAAAGGCGAGCTACGCCTTGGAAGACTTCGGCCTCGACCGCTCCGAACTCCACACCTACTTCGCCGAGTACATCGACACCTTCGACGTCGCGCTCGACTCGTAGGCTTACGGCGCGTCGACCAGCGCGGCGAGCACCATCGACGGGGTGAGCGGGAACTCGTTAAACCACACCCCGGTTGCGTCGTGAACTGCGGCGATCACCGCCGGGGCGTAGGTGATGTAGGGCATCTCGGCCATGCCTCGAGCACCCCACGGGCCCCGAGGGTCGGCGAGCTCCAAGATCACGCTCTCAACGTGTTCGGGAACATCGCCGATGCCCGGAATCAGGTACTGCGAGAGGCGGGGGTTGAGAATGCGGCCGTCTTGCACCACCAACCGCTCGCTCAGCGTGTAACCGTGGGCCTGGGCCACTGCCCCTTCGACCTGGCCCTGCACGAGCGCCGGGTTGATGGCCCGTCCGACATCGTGGGTCGACACCACCCGGTCGACCCGGATGTGCCCGGTTTCAACATCGACCGACACCTCGACCACTTGGGCCATATAGCCGTAGGCAAAGTTCGGTTGGCCGGCGCCGGTTTCGGGGTCGAGAAGCTCGGTAGGCGGTGGTGTGTAGCGGAAGGTGCCGATGGCCGGGCGGGCACCCTCGCGCCAGGCCTTCTCGGCTTCTTCGGCGGCGCCCAAGATCGAGTTGCCGGCCATAAACGTGAGACGAGACGCCGATGCACTGCCCGAGTCGCCGGTAAACGCTGTGTCGGAGAAGGTGCCGGTCACCTGGTCGAGCGGGACCCCGGTCGCCTCGGCGGTCATCTGACGAAACGCTTGGTGGGCCCCTTGGCCAACCTCGGCGCCCGAGTGGAAAATTTCGGCACCGGTCGGGTGATCGTCGCCCTCGTCGCCAAACAAGTGAACCTCGGCCACGCACCGCTCGGGGAAACCAAAGCTGAAGCCGACGTTCTTGTAGCCGCTGGCGAATCCTCGTCCTCGCCGGACCGCATCGGCGCTCGGGGGAAGTGTGGCGACCGGAGCAAAGCCAGGTACCTCAGCCATCGGTTCGTCGAACGCCGCCGACTCAGCGCAGGCGTCGATGACCTCGGGCAACGTCACACCTACCGGCATGATTGCCTGGGTAATTCCGTCGCTGCCGTCGCGCAAGGTGTTGATACGGCGAAGCTCGACCGGGTCGATTTTGAGCGCCTCGGCCAGCTTGTTCATTTGGGTCTCGGCCACAAACGATCCTTGCGGACCACCGAAGCCGCGGAACGCACCGCCGGGCACGGTTGTGGTGTAGATCGCCTGGCTGTTGATCCGAGCGTTGGGGATCTCGTACGCCCCGCCGACGCTGAGGTGGGCGTTGCCCAGCACCTTGTTCGACGTGTAGTTGTAGGCGCCGGCGTCGAGCCACACATCGGCTTCGACGGCGGTGATCTTGCCGTCGCTGCTCGCTCCGAGCCGGGCGTGAATCGTTGCTCGGTGGCGTTTGTGGTGGCCCACGATCGACTCTTCGCGCGACCACTTGCAGTGCACGGGCCGGTCGATGCCTCGCTGCTGAAGTTTCGAGGCGGCAAGCGCCAGCACGATCTGCAGGGTCATGTCCTCTTTGCCGCCGAACGCCCCGCCGATCGCCGCGTAGATAACCCGCACCTGGTCTTCGTCGAGGTCGAGAGCGTGGGCGATCTGCTCGCGATCTTCGTGGGTCCACTGACCCGAGGTTTCAACCGTTATCCGACCCTCGTCGTCGATCCACGCCGTCGCCGCTTCGACCTGTAGATAGGCGTGTTCTTGATACGGAAGCTCGTAGGTTCCCTCGATAACCACGTCGGCCGCCGCCCAGCCCGCCGCAATGTCGCCCTTGTCGATGTTGAGCTCGGTGTAGATGTTGCTCTTGGCTTCGGGGTGCACGAGCACCTCGTCGGTGCGGGCAGCTTCGATGTCGCCCACCACAGGCAGCGGTTCCCACTCGACCTTGAGCGTGGCGGCACCTTGGGTTGCGGCCTCGGGTGTTTCGGCGACCACGATGGCGATCTTGTCGGCCTCCCATCGGCTCACGTCGCACGCAACGGCGGTGCGGCCGGTCGAGTTCAGCCCAACCAACACCGGTTGGTCGAACAGGGTGAGGCCGTATTCGTTTACCGGCACATCGGCCGCGGTGAGCACCATAACCACCCCGTCGACCGCCTCGGCCGCCGATGCATCGAAGGCCACCATGCGGGCGTGCGGCTGGTCGGAGAAGACGACCTTGGCGTGCAACGCGTCGGCCGGAACCCCGTCGGCCGGATACCGAGTCGCGCCGGTAACTTTGCCGGGGCCGTCCTGGCGGATCGGCCGATCGCCCACCCCTCCTGCAACGCCGCTCACGATGCACTCCGGCGGACGGCTGCCGCCCGCTTTACCGCTTCGATGATCGAGTAGTAGCCGGTGCATCGGCACAGGTTGCCGCTGAGTGCCAGCTTGACTTGGTCGTCGGTCGGGTCGGGGTTTTCGTCGAGCAAGCTGGCGGCCGCCACCACAAACCCTGGGGTACAGAAGCCGCACTGGGCTGCGAACTCGTCGATGAATGCCTGCTGTATTTCGTGCAGTCCATCGTCGGACGCAAGCCCTTCAACGGTGACCACCGAGGAGCCTGCGGCTTGGGGCGAGCTAACCAAACAGCTCATCACCGCCTTGCCGTCGAGTTGAACCGTGCAGGCTCCGCACTCGCCTTCGGCGCAGCCTTCTTTCACCCCGTCCGCGCCAGCGGTATCTCGCAGCCAGTCGAGCAGCGTTGGGTGGGCCGTCGCGGCGGTGTGGGCCACGACAGAGCCGTTCACCAACGTCTCATCAGGACCGATCGACACCGGCGTTTCCGGCGTGTCGAGAATGGGTGGCGAGTGGAGCCACATTTCGGCTTGGCGGTTTGCGGCAAGGGTCTGCAACGACCGGCTCACCAAGGTCGCAACGGTGGTGCTGCGATACTCGGCGGTGGCCCGACCGTCGGTGATCGGTTCGATGTCGGCTGCGACCGCAGTCGCCGCGGCGGCAATGCTGTCATTGTCGAGCCGGTTGCCTACCAGGGCGTGCTCGAAACCGGTGTTGCCAACAACGGTGGCGGCAACCGAGCCAAGGGCAACTCGAGCCGACTCGACCACGCCATCGCCGGCGAGACCCACCACAAAGCAGGCATGGATCACCGAGATCGCTTGGGCCTTGCGAAGCCCGAGCTTCACCCAGATGCCGCGCTGGTTCGCCGCAAGTTTCGGAACCCGAATCGCCACGATGAGCTCACCGGGCTCTATGGCCGGGTCGCGAAACCCGCGGAAGAACTGGTCGACCGCAACCGTTCGAGACACAACAGCACCGCCATCTAGCGACGCGAGTTCAACCGATGCGTCCAGCGCATGCAGCGCCGAGATCGAGTCGTTGGCCGGACTGGCCGTCACGAGGTTGCCGGCGACGGTGGCGCGGTTCCGAAGCTGAGGCGAGCCGATCTCCGCACACGCCTGGGCAAGAGGCAAAGCGTGGTCAAACACCTGCGGGTCAGCCACGACTTGATTGTGGGTCACTCCCCCGCCGAGCACGAGCACATCGCCATCATCGGCAATCGAACCAAAGGCGGGGTCGCCGATCGCATGCAGGTCGATCAAGGTCACCGGGTCGCCGCCACCGCTTCGAGCAAGGTCGAGCAACAGATCGGTGCCGCCGGCTACCGGGCGAGCACCGGGGTTGTCGCGAAGCATCTCGAGCGCCTCGACCACCGTGGCCGGGCGCAACACCGCGCCGACCGGCGTGCCGGGCCGCTGCACATGGTGAAGATGAGTTTCGGTAGCCATGACATCCATTTTTCCCCGAACTGGGGAGGAAACGCGTACCTATAGGTACCAGTTTCATCCCCAGTTCGGGTTTTGGGGTGATTTTAGGTTCGGTCGATTCCGGTGAAGAGGACTCCTACCCGTTCTTTCGACTTCGGGGGTGCAGTCATGAGGCCGGCGAAGCCGGACGCTCCGGTTGAACACACAGGGACGTCGGTGTGGGCGTGAGCTAGGTCATAGGCGCTGACGATCAGTGTCTCCGGGGCCACTACTGGTTCGCCGCCGGTTTCGTGGGTGCGGCGCAGTAATGGCAACCAGTCGTAGGTGACGTCGTCGAGGATGCCGGTGGCGAAGCTCTCGGGGTTGTCCCAGGCCCACATGTACGAATCGGGGTCGGCTTCGGCAGCCGCAAAGTCGAAGTTCGGAGCCAGCTTGTCCCACGCACGCCGCAACGGCGCACAGCCCTCGGCCTGCACCGGATGCAACCGAGTCTCGGGCATCGCCAAAGAGACGGCCGTGGCGAGCGCGCCGCCACCAACCTGAATGTAGAGAGCATCGAGACCGCCGGCGTCGGCAGTCTGGTCGGCAAACTCCCAGCCCAGGGTACGGCCACCGTCGAAGGTGGTAGGCGTATCGGTGCCTTGCACGCTGAACGCCTGTGCTCCGTCGGCAACGGCCTCTTTGAACCGCAGGTACGCCGGGTCGCCCGCCTCGCCCGGCACTCGTTCGCACCGGTTGATCGTGGCGCCGAGTTCGTGGAGTGCGGTCACCACAACTTCGTCGGCCCAGACCGGCACAAACACGTCGAGGTCGCGTCCCATCGCCCGAGCGATAACGCCCGCACCCATCGCCGCGTTGCCGCAGCTTGCGATCGCCAAGCGTCCGGCCGGTTCGGCTCCCGCCGCCTCGGCAACGAGCATGTGGATCGCCGCGCCCATCAGATGACGCGCCTTGTGCGAACCACCCACGTTGTGCGGCTCGGCCTTGATGATCAGCTCAACATCGATGCCCGCCTCTTGGGCCAGCACCGAACCATCGACGATCGGAGTTTCGACAAACCCGGTGCCGTGGATCTTGGCGACTTCGGTGTCGAGCCCTTCGACAATCGCCACCCATTGGTCGTCGCTCAGCTGGCCCGACCGCACTGCCTCATAGGAGTCGAGACGCTCGCGGTACCGCAGAAACGGGTTCAGGCTCATCCGTGCGATGCGCCAGTGGCGTCGTTGAACTCTTCGATCATCCCGTCCCAGGCGTCGACCAACGGACGCAGACCATCCCACCAGTCCGGGCTGCGACGCTTCTCGAAGTCGGGGATCTCAATGCCTTGTTGTTCGACCCAGGTGAAGTAGCCGAGGTTGAACACCCGGTTCTTCTCCACCTCGCCCATCTCGAGCGTTTCGGTGGGCAGGCCCATCAGGTGATCGTCGAACACCTTGGCACCGTCGTCGTGGTCGAAGCCACCGGCGTAGTGGGTCGACATGATGCGCTCGCGGTCGGAGTTGTACAGGTCGCTGCCGTCGGTGGCGACCGACATGACCACGTCGTCGCTGCCGAGTCCCCACTGCTTGGCGGCGGTGATAGCGGCCAAGGTGTTGCAGATCGACGAGTACCCGAAGTCGACCAACATGTTGGTCAACTCGGGGGCCACGCCACGTTCGGCCAAGACCTCTTTGCCGGCCGGCGTGTTGAACAAGATGTCGAGTCGGTTGGTGCTGTCGTCGCTCACGCCCACCACCAGGTCGGTGTTGGTGACGTTGTGGATCAGCGGTACGTGCTTGTCGCCGATGCCCTGGATGTTGTGGTCACCGAAACCGTTGTAAAGCATGGTCGGGCACTCAAGCGCCTCGACCGCCACGATCTTCGAACCGTGCTGGTCTTTGAGGTAGTCGCCCGCACCCAAGGTGCCGGCCGAACCCGACGCCGACACGTACGCCGCCAGCTTGCCTGGCTGGTCGGCCGTGACATGGTTGAACACCTTCTCGAGCGACGGTCCGGTCACGCCGTAGTGACCCAGGTGGTTCGAGAACTCGCTGAACTGGTTGAGGATTACGTTGAGTGGGTCCTGCGACAGCTCGTTACAAGCGTCGTAGATCTCTTTGACGTTGCTTTCGGTACCGAAGGTCTTGATGACATCTTCGTCGGGGTTGATCGTCCAGCGCTCGAGCCACTCGAACCGCTCGCGGCTCATGCCCTCGGGCAAAATCGCCACGCCACGACAGCCCATGATCTTTGAGATGGCGATGCCGCCTCGGGCGTAGTTGCCGGTCGAGGGCCAAATCGCCCGGTTGAGGGTCGGGTCGAACCGGCCGGTCACTAAACGGGCCACCAGGCACGAGTAGGCGGCCAGCACCTTGTGGGCCCGAATCATCGGGAACCGGTTACCGAAGGCCAGCACGATCCGGGCGTCGACGCCGGTCATCTCGCTCGGCAATTCGATGTGGGTCGGCACGTCGACAAAGCCGGGGAAGTTGTCACCCTTGGCGTCGGCGTGGGCGTTAAACCAGTGCACCCGAAACAGGTTGCGAGGGTCGGCCGAGTCCTTCTCGACCTCTGACAACTGCGAGGTGATCGACTCGGGAATGGTCGACGGATCGCGCAGCTGCGCAAAGGTCGGGAGCACGATGTTGTTCTCGCGAAAGCGGGTGACCGCATTGTCGTACGACGCTCGCCCGTCGGGGGCGAACTCGCCGAATACAGCAAGGTTTTCTACAGCGGTTTCGGTCATGGGGTTTCTTCCAGTTTTGTAAACAGAGTTTGCGCAGCCTCGGCTGCTTTGGCACGAATTTCGTCGGCGTCGACTCGGGTTGGTTTGCCATCTTGCAACACCACTTCGCCGGCGACGGTGACCGTGGTGGGCGAGACGCCCGGGCTATACGCCAACCGCCAAGGGTCCATGGGGGCATAACCCCAGCTGACCTGGTCGTTTCGGGCTTCGGGCATCAGCGCCCAGCCCGGTTCGAACCAACCCCACACATCGTCGGGGGTGGTGGTTACGTCGTTCTCTCGGGCCCGCACAAAGGCGACCCTAAACTCATCGAGCATGTCGGCGCCGATGCCGTCGGTGCCGAGCCCGATCGGGTTCGAGAAACGAGCGGGCCGCGAGTAGCCAACGGCGTTGTTCATATTCGAGCGAGGGTTATGGATGATCGTGCCGGACAAGCCGTGATCGTCGGGCAGATGCACACCATGGACCAACCACCAGTCATCGGCGGTGTGGCCCTGAAGTTGTTGCCAGGTGTCGGCTTGGCCTTCGGCCACATGCACGTGGACTCCAACGCCATGTTTGGTAGCCATCTCGGCCGCCGCGGCGATGGTGTCGTCGGTGCACGTGAACGCAGCGTGCAAGCCCACCATGCCTCGACCGCCTTCGCTTAGGAAGCGGTCGTTCTCGGCCAGGCCACGAGCGGCACCATCGGCGCCGTGGCGATCGGTCACGCCATAGGCCAGGTTGGTTCGCACGCCGACCTCGGCACAGGCATCGGCGATGATCGACAGCGATCCCTCGATGGCGTTGGGTGATTCGTGGTGGTCGACGATGGCGGTGCAGCCCCGTTCAAGCGCCTCGAGAGCACCGAGCTTGGCCGACCATTCGATGGTGTAGTCGTCGAGCGCGGTGTCGAGCCGCCACCAGACCAGTTCGAGGATGTCGAGAAAATTGCCGGGCGTACGAGGCGGAGCCGGCATGCCGCGAGCCAACGCCGAGTACAGGTGATGGTGAGCACACACCAGCCCCGGGGTCGTGTTGTCGCGCACTAGTTGCCCCATGCGCTGGCGCGCTCGCGGTTGGCTTCGTTGACCAGCGGCAATTCGGTGCGCCACTCGCCATCTCGAGCTTGCATGGCCGCCGCAACGGCACCAGCGGTGGGTACGAGACCGATCTCGCCGACGCCCTTGATGCCGTAGGGCGAGTTGGGTTCGGCCGACTCGACAAGGATCACGTCGACGTCGGGCATGTCCTTTGGACGAATGATGTCGAGGCCTCGCAACCGGTCGTTAAGCGGCTTGCCGTTTTCGTCGCACGGGAACCCTTCGCTCAGCGCATAGCCGAGTCCCATGTGTACGGCCCCCTCAACCTGGCCTTCACACAGCAGCGGGTTGACGGCTCGGCCCACATCGTGAGCGGCCACGACCTTTTCGATCTCGCCCGACTCGCTGTCCATGATGATCAGCTGGGCGGCGTAACCAAAGGTCGAGTGGATGATGGGGTTCTCGAGTCCTTCGGTGAGCGAGTTGGTCCAGTCGACCCGGTACTCGCCCTCGTAGTCGACCCCGATCTTGCACCCGTCGGCGATCGCTTTCTGGCAGGCGTCAGCCACCGAGCCCGCACCCATCAAGGTGCCGCGGCTGCCGGTGGTCTGGCCAGCACCGAGCTCGCGGGTCGAGTCGACGATCACCTCAATCTGTTCGGCCTCGACACCCAATTCTTCGATGGCGACCTGCAGCGCAACGGTGTGCACGCCTTGGCCCATTTCGGTCCAGCAGTGTCGCACCTCGATCTTGCCGTCGGGACGGAAGTGCACCACGGCCTTGGCGATCTCTTTGAAGCCGTTACCCAGCCCCGAGTTTTTCAGCCCCAGACCGAGCCCGATCGCTTTGCCGGCGGCCGCAGCTTCGTCGTAGGCGGGCTTCACCGCATCGAGACACGCCTGTGCACCGAGGCAGCCGTCGTCCATGATCTGGCCGGGGCCCCACACCACGCCGGGTGAGATCACGTTGCGGTTGCGCATTTCCCAGCCGGAGATCCCGACCTTGGCCGCGAGGCGGTCCATCACGCCTTCCATAGCGAACTGCGCTTGGTTAGCGCCAAAGCCCCGGAATGCACCGCAGACCGAGTTGTTGGTTCGGGCGGCCACGGCTTCACAGTCGATGTTGTCGACCACGTACGGGCCCGAGGCGTGTCCCGCGGCCCGCTCGAGCACTTTCATACCGACCGAGGCGTAGGGCCCAGAGTCGCCGAGCATGCGGATCCGCAGGCCGGTGAGCTTGCCGTCGGCGTCGCAGCCCGCCTCGTAGGTCATCTTGATCGGGTGCCGCTTGGTATGCACCAAGAACGACTCTTCACGACTAAAGGTGGTCTTCACCGGTCGCTGCAGCAACCAGCATGCCAGAGCGGTTTGGCCTTGGTTCGACATGTCTTCTTTGCCGCCGAACGCACCGCCGTTGCTGACCAGTTCGGTCACCACCACGCCCTCGTCGAGTGCGAGGATGCGAGTGATGTCGTTGCGGTCGTCCCACACCCCCTGGCCACCGGAATAGACCATCATCCGGTCGAAGTCGACCGGCTCGCCGCCGGTGGTGGTCGGGTTGGTCAGCGGCAAAGGCTGCCCGGCCGGAACCGGCACGGCCAACGTCGACTCGGGTTCGATGAACGCATGGTCGATCCGTTGCGTCTGGAACGTTTCAGTAATCGTGTGAGCCGAGTTGGCGAGCGCGGTTTCGGCGTCGCCGCGCACATAGGTGCTGGTCGACAGGACGTTTCCGTCGAGGGTCCACACGGCGTTCTCGTTCGATGCCACCGCCTCGGCCGGGTTGACGATCGGCGGGTGAACGTCGTAGGTGATCTCAACCAACTGGGCAGCGCGCCGGGCTGTTGGCCGGTCGGTAGCGACGACCATGGCGAGCACGTCGCCGAGGTAGCTGGTGCGACCGCCAACGGGGATGAAGATCGGCCAGTCTTTGTGGATCAGGCCCGAGCGCAGTTCGCCCGGAACGTCGGCGGCAGTAAACACCGCCTCGACACCATCGACCGCCAACGCAGCCGAGGTATCGATGGCCACGATGTCGGCGCGGGCATGGTCGCTCAACTTGAAGGCACCGTGGAGGCAACCTTCAGGGGCCATGTCGTCGATGAATGGCCGGTCGCCCAAGCTGAGGTCCATCGCTTCGTACTTGATGCCTCGGCTGCCAACGCCCTTGGGCTGTACGGCCACCGGAACCTCGTTCTTGGCCAACGCCACCACCGCATCGAGCACCTTGGTGTACCCCGTGCAACGGCACAGGTTGCCGCCCATCAGACGGGCCGCGCCATCGCGGGTGAGATCGGCGCCTTTCTTGTCGATCATCGACTTGGCTCGCATGATGAGGCCGGGGGTGCAGAACCCACACTGGAGCGCTCCGAACGCGGCGAAGGCGGTGCCGTAGCGCTCGCGTTCTTCCTCCGACATGCCTTCGAGGGTCAGGACCTCGGAGTCGGAGGTCTTTTCCATCGACGTTTGGCAAGCCACTCGGGCCTTACCGTCGACCAGCACCGTGCACGCGCCGCACTGCCCCGTGGGCGAGCACCCGTCCTTGGGCGAAAGCACCCGCAGTTCGTCGCGCAACGCGGCGAGCAGGTGTTCGTGGTCGGCCGATGCAGTGGCCGGAGATCCGTTGAGCGTGAACGTGGTTTCGGTCATGAGTTTGATCCTGTGGGTGGCAGCTCGACACCCTTTTGGTTGGTGATGCGTTGGTACAGCTCGGGCCGGCGGTACCGAGCGAAGTCGAACAGGGTTTCCTTGTAGTGGTTGCACCAGTCGAGGTCGGCGACGGCGTCGATAAGTTCGTCGCCGGTGGTGACCGCCTGAGCGACGATTTGGCCCGACGGCGCAATGATCGCCGACTGAGCGAGCGACTCAACACCCTCTTCGGTGCCGCCCTTGGCCACGCCGATGACCCACGTGCCGTTCTGGTAGGCGCCAGCCTGCATGCAGAGGTGATTGTGGAACCCCTGCAACGCGTTCTGGCCCGGGTCCGGGGCGTAGTGAATCGGCGTGTTGTAGCCAATGAGAATCATCTCGACGCCTTGCAGCCCCATCTCTCGATAGGTCTCGGGCCAGCGGCGATCGTTGCAGGTCGCCATACCGAAGATGCCGTCGAAGCAGCGCCACACGCCAAAGCCTTCGGTCGACTCTTCGAAGTACCGGCGTTCAAGGTGTTGAAACGGCCGCCAGGGTTCGTCAGCTTCGTGACCGGGGATGTGTACCTTACGGAATTTGCCGACGATGCTGCCGTCGCGCTCGACCAACACGGTGGTGTTGTATCGGTGCACCACACCATCGGCGTCGGGTTCGGTCAGCTCGGCGTACCCCAGCGCAAAGCCCACCCCGAGTTCTTTCGCCGCATCGAACAGCGGCTGGGTTTCGGGACCGGGCATCGAGGTTTCGTAGTAGTGGTCGTGGCCCGATACGTCGTCGGTGAACCAGCGAGGGAAGAAGGTGGAGAGGGTCAGCTCGGGGAACACGACCAAGTCGCATCCCCGGTCGGCGCCCTCACGCAGCAAAGCGAGCAGGCGTTGCACAACATCGGCCCGCGACTCCTCTTTGGCGATGGGGCCCATTTGGGCCGCCCCTACATGGACCGTGCGGGAACCAGCGGCGTTACTCATGACTCTCCATCGGCCGTTGCGACCTCTTGTGGTGCGCCCGACTCCGGCATTGTCGAAGCGAGCAGTTGCTCTACCAACGGCCGCGCCTCATCGGGCCCACGGGAGTCGATAACCACCCCATCGTGCACGAGGTAACCCTGGCCGGTTCGGCCAGCGAAGACCTCAGGGTCGGTGAACAGGCGAGGTTTGATCATCGCCGGGTCGCCTTCTTCGGGGCAGAAGGTCATGCAGTTGCCGCACTCGTTACACAGCTCGGCAAACACCAGGTATTGCTGGCGGCCGTTCATCGCCTCGACACCGGCCAGGCTCTTGATGTTGGTGAACGCGTCGTTCGGGCAAACGGTGACGCAGAAGTTGCAGGCCACACAGCCGAACATTTCGAGTTCGTTGTCGACCTCGCGAGGCAGCTTCTCGTTACCGCGCAGGTGGTACGGCTCGATTCCCTCGCCGCGAATGTTGGCCACATGCTGGGCCGCCGTGCTGTTGTGACCGGCTTCGGCGGCCGCGGCCTGACGGCTGGCCTTCCAACCGACCAGATCGGTGTGACCCGAGTCGCGCACCTCGCTGGTCAGGTTGCGCAGCATCGGCGCCAAGCGTCCATAGCCACCGGGCTTCAGTAGATCAGAGCACACGGTTGCCGGGTTTACGCCCATCGCTACCGCATCGGCCAGGTTGTCCTTGGTAATGCCGGCCGAGAAGCTGACCATGATGTCGCCGTCGCTGCCCGGAACATCGAGCGCGCCCGGCAATGCGGTGGCCAACGTGTCGAGCAGCGTCGAGGCAAGTACGTGCAGCGGTGGACCCGAGAGGTACATCGTCTCGTCGGGCATGAACCCCTTGGTGTTCTCGACCACCAGCGTGTTGGTGAGCTTGATACCGAACTTCTTGCCCCGAGCCTTGGCGTACTCGTTGAGCTCGCCGATCAACTCGATGCCTCGGGCGAACTGGAGGTCCTCGGCGAACGCCGACTCCTTGACCGTGACGTCGGTGTAGCCCAGCTCGTCGTTCACGATTCCGGCAACGGTTTCGTAGCCCAGCAGGGTCGGGTTGAGTTTGACGATCACGTCGAGATCGTGGTCGTCGATCAGGTGTTTAGTGATCGACTCGATCTCTTCGGGAGGGCAACCATGGAAGGTCGACAGGGTAAGCGTGTCGGAAATCTCGGGATTGAAGTCGAGGTCGGCGAACTCGGCGAACGGGGCGACCGTTGCGATTTCGGGGCGCAGCGCATCGATCTCGGACTGAGCATTGCGCATGCCTTTGATAAACGTGGCCACCTTGTCGCCCGAAATTCCGGCCAGGTCGTACCCGACCGACATGTCGAACACGTGGGCGCCCGGGTCGGCCCCCACAAACTCGGCGAGCGGCTCCCAGTTGCGTAGCACCTCGAGCAGCATGGCGGCCTTGACGTATTCGGTCAGACTTTGCGGGCAGGTGAGTTCTTGGCTCCACTCGATGTTGTAGCCAATGGTTTGCATATCGATGCAGGGGCGGGCGATGTCGAGATCGTCGATTACCTGCACCGTCTTCAGCTCAAAGAGCCGAGATCCGCCGAGCCAAGACAAGGCGATGTTCTGCGCCAGCTGACTGTGAGGTCCGGCCGCCGGACCGACCGGCGTTGCGCAGTGGCGACCCAGAAAGTCGAAACCGAGATCGATGTCGGGGTCGGGCTGCCAGAATCGAGCGGTCGGCAGGTCGAAGATCTTCTTACGGGTCGTCCACTCATGATCAACTCGACGCAAAAGCCCCCGCATCGGTACTGGGGTGAGCGGAGCGGTATCGCCGATGTGGTCAGTCATAAGGTTCCATCCTCGCTGGCTAGCGCCAGCCCTGCATCCTCGCTGGCTAGCGCCAGCATTACGTGAAGCATCACGTTGGCGCCCGCTTCGAGGTCGGCGGGTGAGGTGTACTCGGTCGGGTTGTGGCTGATGCCATCGCGGCTCGGCGTAAACACCATGGCGGTCGGGCACACCCGAGCGAGCATCTGAGCATCGTGGCCTGCGCCCGATGGCATGCGCTTGACCGAGTGTCCCAGCGCGGTTGCGGTCGAGGAGACCATCTCGATAACCCGTTCGTCAAAGATCACCGGCTCAAAGCGAGCGAGTTCTTTCACCTCAATCGTGCAGCCCTCGGTTTCGGCGGTTTCGGTAAGGAACTCGGCGAAGCGCTTTTCCGCTTCCTGCAAAACGAGTTCATCTGTGTTTCGAATGTCGACCGTGAAGGTCGCCGACGCCGGGACCACGTTCACCAGGTTCGGGTGCAACTCGATCCGGCCGACCGTGCCAACCTGCGGTTCGCCGAGTTCGGTGGCCAAGGTACGAACAAAGTTGGCACAGGCCGCCGCCACAAACCCCGGGTCTTTGCGGAGTCGCATAGGAGTAGTGCCAGCGTGGTTGCTCTGGCCGGTGACGGTCACCTCTTGCCAGCTGATGCCCTGCACCCCGTCGACCGCGCCGATGGTGATGCCTTCGGCTTCTAGCACCGGCCCTTGCTCGACGTGCAGCTCGACAAAACTGTGTGGAGCGGCGCCCGGCAGCGGCGACGAGCCGGCGTAGCCAATGCGCTCGAGTTCCTCACCGACGACCGTGTCGTCGATGCCCACGATTCCTAACGCTTGTTCGAGGGGCATACCGCCGACGTACACCAGACTGCCCAACATGTCGGGCGAATACCGGGCACCCTCCTCGTCGGTAAAGAAGGCGACGGCCAGCGGGCGATAGGGAGTAATGCCCGCCGCTTTGACAACCTCGATGACTTCGAGCCCAGCCAACACACCGAGGTTGCCGTCGTACCGGCCGCCCGTGCGCACCGTGTCGATGTGCGAGCCACACATCACCGGCGGGCCATTGGTCTGGCCAGCCATCACGCCAACCACATTGCCAATGCCGTCGATGGTGACCTCGAGGTCGAGGTCGCGCATCGCGGCAACCACGAGGTCGCGTCCGGCCTTATCTTCGTCGGTCAGCGCGAGCCGGGCGCATCCTTCGGTGCCTTCGATCGCGCCGATCGCTGCCAGATCGGCCAACCGTTGCAGTAGCCGATCGATGTCGATACGCAGCGCGGTGGTGTCGTGCGAGGGCACTATTTGCGGAGACATTGTTTGGAAGACATTGTTTGAAGGTAGCGGAATTTTACAATTTGTAAACACGTGGCGATCGAATTTTCTGCGGGTTCTGCGGGCTGATCGCGAACGCGCGTACCGTAGAGCCGTGCCCAAAGATCATCCCACCAGCTCACGAGACAACATCGCGGTCGAGTTCCTGGTCGAGCCATTTATTGAAGGGCAACCCGGCGAACACGTGCAGGCGGCCATCGATGCCTTTACTACCGCCGGCCTCGATGTCGATCTCGGCGCCTTTGCGTCGGCCACCGAGGGCAGCATCGACGCGATCGCCGACGCGGTCGCCGAGATGATCCGCACGTCGCTGCGTTCGGGGGCCACCGCAATCCGACTCAACGTCGGCGCCCCCAACGCCGGAATCCCCGCTATCGGTTCGCTCGAAACCGCTCTCGCCGACATGGTGCGAGCCGCCGAACGGGAGATGGGCGCGCCAGCCGACGAGTGGGATCGAGCCCAAAAGCAGGCGGTCGTCCGACTGCTCGATGAACAGGGGGCTTTCCTGCTGCGGGGCGCGGTCGACCAGATCGCCGAAGTGATGGGCGTCAGCCGAATCACGATCTACAACTACCTGAACGCACTGCACTAAACCCGCGGTAGCGACCCGCGAGTTGGAGTCGCGTCTTTACACTTTGTTAGGTTTCCCCCGGGGTTACCGGGGGGTCCATGAGAAAGCTGGTCGCAGGCGCAATACCGCTGCTCGCCGCCCTCGTCGCGTTCCTGATCGGCGCCCTCATGCTGGTAGCCATCGGCGCGAGCCCATGGGAAGGCCTCAAGGCCCTGGTCGATGGCGCGTTCGGCGATACCAACGCCTTGGCGGTCACCGCTGTGAAGGCCACTCCCCTCTTGCTCGTTGGCGCAGGAATCACGATTGCCTTTCGGGCCAGCGTCATCAACATCGGCGGCGAAGGCCAGATTGTGGCCGGGGCGTTGCTGTCGACCATGGTCGCCTTGTTGGTGCCCGACCTGCCGGCGATCTTGCTGGTTCCGCTCGTGCTCATCGCCGGGCTAATCGGCGGCGGAATCGCAGGCGCCATTCCCGGAGCGCTGAAGGCCTACGCCTCGGTGAACGAGATCCTAAGCACCATCATGTTGAACCTGGTGATGGTCCAGCTGATGAACTATCTCCTGCGCGGCCCGCTCATCGATCCGCTCGAGGTCGAAGCCGGAACCCGCATTCCCCAAACCGAACGACTCTCCGACAACGCCGCCCTCCCAACCCTGATCGAAGGCACTCGCCTGCACCTCGGTGTGGTCATCGCGTTGCTTGCCGCCGTTGCGGCCTACGTATTGTTGTGGCGCACTCCCCTCGGCTTTCGACTGCGGGCCGTCGGCCACAGCCCCGAAGCCGCCAAGGCGGCGGGCATCAAGGTCAAACAAAGCACCACCGCGGCCCTCGCCATCTCGGGTTCGCTCGGCGGACTCGCCGGCGCCATCTTGGTGTTCGGCAGCGAAGGGCAACGGATGGTCACCGACGGATCGTCGGCGGGGTTCACCGGATCGGCCGGCTTTAACGGCATCGTCGCCGCACTGTTCGGCGGGCTGCATCCGCTCTGGACCATCCCATCGTCGTTCCTGTTCGGTGGCCTCCTTACCGGCGCCACCAACCTCCAACGCGTGCTGCAAGTACCGGCCGCCCTCGCCGTTGCCCTCAACGGCATCGTGGTGGTGTTCGTGGTGAGCAGCGGCCGAGTTCGCGAACGGCTCGAACAATTCACCAGCAAGCGGGCCGAACTCAACGCCGCCCTGAAGGACGGTGACTCATGAGCGAGTTCCTCACCCTTACCGTCATCATGGCCACCATCGCCTCGGGTATCCGACTCGCCACGCCGTACCTCATCGCGGCACTCGGCGAAACGGTCGGACAGCGCAGCGGTGTGCTCAACCTCGGCGTCGATGGCGTGATGCAACTCAGTGCCTTCTTCGCCTACTGGACGGTGCTCGAAACCCAGAACCTGATCCTCGGGGTACTGGCTGCGCTGGCAGTCGGGCTGATCATGGGCCTTATCTATGCCGTGGTCACCGTCTCGTTCCACGCCACCCAGGGCATCAGTGGCATCGGCATCTTCTTGTTCGGTCTTGGCTTCTCCGACCTCATGTTCCAACGCCAGGTCGGCACACCGCGTCCGATCAAACAACTCCAGGAATATGGCATCCCGTTCCTGTCGGATATCCCCCAGGTTGGCCCGGCACTGTTTGAGCACAACCTGCTCACCTACGCCGCCTTCCTCATGGTGCCGATCGTTGCCTGGGTGATGCGCAGCACGACCTTTGGCATGAACGTTCGAGCGGTCGGGGAAAACCCACAAGCCGCCGACAGCCTTGGCGTATCGGTTGCCCGAACCCGCTACGCGGCGATCTTGATCGGCAACACGATGGCGGCCATCGCTGGCGCAGCTTTGGTTCTGCAACTCGGCATCTTCCAGCCCAACCTCACCCAGGGCCTCGGTTTCATCGCCATCGCACTCGTGTACTTCGGCGCGTGGCGTCCCGTCGGAGTTATGGGCGGCGCACTGCTCTACGGCCTGGTCAACGCCACCGTCTTGCAATGGAAGGCCCAAGGCATTATTCCTCGGAGTGCCTCAGACATCGCAGCCATGGCACCCGCAGTCCTCACCATCATTGCCCTGGTCGTGCTCGCCGGAAGGGTTCGACCACCGTCGGCCCTCACCCGACCGTTTACCCGGCACTAACCGAACCGTCTCTCTCCAGAAACACCCAAAACACAAACCAGAAGTATCAACAACCCGGGCGATCCCGCCATCAACTTGGAAGGCACACATGAATAACAAACGAAAGTCACTCAGCATTATGCGGTTACTCGCATTGCTCCTCAGCTTGGCGATGGTCGCCGCGGCGTGCGGCGGAAGCGATGATGCGGGGGGCGGAAGCGTCGCCGAGTCCGACACCGACCTCACGTTCGCCATCGTGGCGCCCAGCGCGTCCGACGACCTGGCGTTCACCCAGTCGATGGTCGACGCGGTGAAGGCCCTTGGCATCGAACCCCAAATCACCGACGGCACCTTCGTGGTTGAAGAAGCAGCCAGCGCAATTCGTGGCTACGCCGACGACGGCGTCAACGTGGTGATTGCTCACGGCACCCAGTACGGCGCATCACTCGCCGAGATCGCTCCGGACTTTCCCGACACCACCTTCATTTGGGGAACCGCAACCGACACCCAGGGCCTCGACAACGTCTTCGCCTACTACCCCGAAGCAAACGAAGGCGGATACGTCAACGGCGTCATGGCCGCCGCGCTCACCAACAGTGGTGTCATCGGCGTGGTCGGACCGGTTGAAGCAGGCGACGCCGTTGCCTACGTCAACGGCTTCGCCAAGGGTGCCGAGGCCGGCGGCGCCGAGGTCAACATCACCTACACCGGTTCGTTCGGCGACGTTGCTTTGGCCTCTGAAGCCGCACAGGCTCACCTCACCAACAACGCCGATGTCCTCACCGGTAGCGCCCAGATGGTGGTAGGTGCGGTGACCGTGGCCACCGGCGAAGGTGTTCCGTGGTTCGGCACCCAAGCGAACCAGACCCCGATGGGTCCCGACGTAGTTGTTGCCTCGCAGGTGTACCACTGGGAAGTCGTGCTCGAGCAAATGATCGAAGAGATCGAGGGCGGCACCTTGGGCGGTAAGGCCTACGCCGTCACGCTCGAAAACGGCGGCCTCGAGATTGAGTACAACGATGGCTTCGACCTTCCCGACGACGTCAAGGCCAAGGCTGAAGAGACCATCGCTGGCATCATCGATGGCTCGATCGACGCCGGCGTCTAACCGGCACTAGCGAGAGTCAGATGACCCCTCCCCCGCCCCAAACCGGGCCACCACTTCTGGAGATGCGAGGCATCACCAAGCGGTTCCCGGGCGTAATCGCCAACCAGGACGTCGATTTCGATGTCCGGGCGGGCGAGGTTCACACCTTGCTGGGCGAGAACGGGGCGGGGAAGTCAACCCTCATGAAGATCCTCTTCGGGCTGTATCAGCCCGAAGAGGGTGAGGTGCTGCTTCGAGGCGAACCGATCGACATCACCTCGCCGTCGGAGGCGATCGACGCCCGGGTCGGCATGGTCCACCAGCACTTCATGTTGGTGCCGACCATGACCGTCGCCGAAAACGTGGCGCTCGGTATCAAGTCCGACCGTGGTCCGCTCACCGACCTCGATGCGGTCAGTGAACGCATTCGGGAAATCTCCGAAGCCCACGGACTCGCCGTCGATCCCGACGTCGAGGTGTGGCGACTATCGGTAGGCGAACGTCAACGGATCGAGATCGTCAAGGCGCTTTTCCGCGACGCCGAACTGTTGGTGCTCGACGAACCAACCGCGGTACTCACCCCTCAAGAGGTCGACGACCTCTTTGTGATCTTGCGCCGGATGACCGAAGAGGGCCGGGGAATCATCTTCATCTCGCACAAACTGCATGAGGTCATGGCGCTGAGCGACCGGATCACCGTGCTTCGAAACGGGCGGGTAACCGGCCACACGGTTCCGGCCGAAACCAGCCGTGAGAATCTGGCCGAGATGATGGTGGGCCGGGCCGTGAAACTCTCGCCGCACCGACCCGACGTAACTCCTGGCGCACCGCGCCTAAAGATTCGTGGGCTGTCGGTGGTCGGCGACCGGGGCACCCGGGCGGTCGATCAGGTCGATCTCGACGTGTTCGGTGGCGAGATCCTCGGTATCGCGGGCGTGTCGGGCAACGGGCAGCGCGAACTCGCCGAGGTGGTAGCCGGACTCCGCAAACCCGAACCCGGCACGAGCATCGAACTCGACGGCCAAGCAATCGACTCGGCCAGCACCCGCGAACGCCGCGACCTCGGGCTGTCGTACGTACCTGAAGAGCGTATGCGCGACGGTGCGATCGGCGACTTTACGGTGAGCGAGAACATCATCTTGGTCGACCACGGCAGCGAGAAGTTCAGCGCATCGGGGCTACTCAACTTCGGCGCCATCAAGGACCATTGCAACAAACTGGTCGAACAGTTTGCCGTCAAGACCCCAAGCATCGAGACCCCAACCTCAAGCTTGTCGGGCGGCAATATTCAAAAGGTGATCATGGCCCGCGAGTTGAGCGCCGGGCCCGCCGTGCTGATTGCGTCCCAGCCCACCCGCGGGGTCGACATTGGCTCGGCCGAATACATCCACGAGCGCCTGGTCGAACAACGCGACCGGGGCACCGCAACCCTGCTGATCTCTGAAGACCTCGACGAAGTGCTTGGGCTCTCGGACCGTATCGCGGTGATGTTCGAAGGCCGAGTGGTGGCCATCGTCGACCACGATGATGCGACCCGAGAAGGTATCGGCCTGCTGATGGCCGGCGTCTTCGACGAAGAACCAGCGACCACCTAAGTCCCAGTTACGCCCGCTTGCTCCGCATGGCGGGCAGCACGGTTTCGGCCGAGTTCAGATGCTCCTGGTACTCCGGCGACTCCATGGCGACCAGCGCGGCTTTTCCTTCGCCGTCAAACACCACTCCCCACCCGTGGGTCTTGGTGAGCGGCGAGGCGCGAAAGCACGGTTGGCCTTTGGCGAAGAACTGGTCGCGTAATGTGTCGCGTTCGTCGGTAGCTAGTGAGTCGGCGTCGATGTCGGCCTGGCGAGCCAACCAGACGTCAAACAGCACTTCGGCCTGGGTGTGGGCGAACGGCTTGCTCAACATCTCGTACTGCATCATGGCCACCGTTGCCTTGCCGCCCCGAGGCTCGGGCACCTTGGCCTCAGTGACCTTGCAGTCCTCGGCGACGGCGATGAACGTATCGAAGTAGTCGTGGTTCATAGGACCGATCGTCCCATCCAACCAGCGAGTTGGTCCAGCACCGGCGCATCGGGACCTGGGTCGACCACCTCGTCGAACGGCATCTCCGGGCCTCGGCCCTCGGCCGGGATGAACTTAGCCGCCATCAGCGGGCCTTCGAGTACCTCATCGTCGATGGCGAACTCTGCTCCGGTGGCGGTAGCCAAGTCCCATCCGTGGGTGGCGAGCTCGGCCGTGTAGGTGAACATCAGCGGAACGCCAGGGATCTCGCCCCACGGCACCTCGTACATGGCTTCGAGTTTGGCGGCGTCGGTCCACGCCGCCTGCACCTCGTGCGCTGCTTCTCGAAACGATTCGCTCCATCCGGAGTCTTGGGCTTGTTGTTCGACATCGCTCCAGTGGCCGCCGTTACCGATCACCGCCACCCGACGCATCACCAAGATGAGATGCTCGAGCAGATCCTTCACGGCAAATTCCGAGCACGGGGTCGCCTGGCCGAGCGCCGAGTCAGGGGTGGCCTCGATGAGGTTGCCGACGGCGTCCACCACCACGGCAAACCCGTACCTTGGGTCGTCTTTGCCGGGCACGGTCGATGGGTTGGTTTGGGGTTCATTGTTTGTCATGAACCCACCATCTCACCCCAAAGTAGACATCTTCTGTCCAGTTTCATCGACCAAAAGTAAGAACGCTGGGTCTGACCCCGCGTTCTTACTTTTGGGTGTCTTGTGCCTGGCGTAGCTACGCCCGCTGGTTTCGTGCGCCGCCTAGTATGCGGTAGGTGACCAACACCGTTCCCCACGATTCCTCACCCGAAACCCGACACGATCTCCTGCGAGTCGACATTCGCCGGCTGTCGACCCAGCTCGGCGACTCGATCAGCCGCAACGTTGGACCCGAGTTCCTCTCTCAAGTCGAACAAGTGCGCACCTTGGCCCGCAGCTTCCGCTCGGGCGACGAGCAGGCCGGCGATCAACTCACCGCGGCCATCGGCGATGCCTCCGCTGTCGAGGCGATCATCCTGGTCCGGGCGTTCACCATCTACTTTCACCTCGCCAACGTCGCCGAGCAGGTTCACCGGGTTGAGGCACTGCGACTCGAAACCGAAGAGTCCGGCCAATTGTTCGACACCTTCGCCAAGATCGAAGCGGCCGGCGTCGACACCGAATTGCTCGCCAAGCGCCTTGGCAGTGTCGAGTATCGCCCGGTGTTCACCGCCCACCCCACCGAAGCGTCGCGCCGAACCGTGCTCGAGAAGCGAGCGGAGATCGCCGAACTGCTCTCCCAGCGCATCAACGCCACCACGCCCCAGAAGACCCGGATCGATCGCCGGACCGGCGAGATCATCGACCTGCTGTGGGTGTCGGACGAGCTTCGTCAGGTGAAACCCACACCCGTCGACGAGGCTCGCTCGATCATCTTTTACGTCGAGCGTCTGGTCGAGTCGGCCCTCCCGGCCTTCTGGGACGACCTCGACCATTGTGCCGATAGCCGAGGAATTTCGCTCGACGAGTCACGGCCGCCGATCCGTTTCGGCAACTGGGTGGGCGGCGACCGCGACGGTAACCCCTTTGTGACCCCGGCCGTCACTGACGAGGTCCTCACCCTGCAACGCCAGCGGGCGCTGCGCCTGCTTCGCACCGCGGTGCAAGGCTTGGCCGGCGACCTCAGCGTGTCGGGCACCATCCGGCCCGTCACCCCCGAGTTCGGCGAGTGGTTAGAGGAGGCCGCGGCGAAGCATCCGGCATTGATGGCTGGTATCTCGCCACTGATCAGCGACGAGCCGTACCGCATCGCAGCGACGGTGATCGACGATCGGCTCGCCCGCACCGAACGCGACCGCGACGGCGGCTACGCCAGTGCCGACGATTTTCGCTCCGACCTCGACCAACTGCACGCCTCGTTGATGGCCACCGGCAGCAACCTGATCGCCGATGGCGCGCTGCGCCGGGTGCGCCAACTCGCTGCCACCATCGGGTTCCACCTCGCCACCCTCGACATTCGCCAACACGCTCGTCATCACCATGCGGCACTCGGCGAGCTCTTCGAGTCGATCGGCACGCCGTACCCCGACGACCGCCCCGAACGGGTGGCCCTGCTCGAAGCCGAACTCGCCACCAACCGACCCTTTGCTCCGGCGGGGGTCCCCGAGCTCGGCGGCCAGCCCCTCGAATTGTTCACCATGCTGCGCCGCCAGATGGATCGCCTTGGCGACCACATCGTCGAGAGCTACATCGTGTCGATGACCACCGGGCCCGACGATCTGTTGGCGCCGGTCCTGTTGGCCCGAGAAGTGGGCCTCATCGATCTCGGCCGCGACATCGCCCGCATCGGGTTTGTGCCGTTGTTCGAGACCATCGACGATCTCCGTTCACTGGGCACCGTCATGCGGCAACTGCTCGACAACCCGCAGTACCGAAAGATCGTCGACCTGCGGGGCGGCGTGCAAGAGATCATGGTGGGCTACTCCGACTCCAACAAGGATGGCGGCATCTCGACCTCCCAGTGGGAGATCCACAAGGCGCTACGCACCGTGCGCGAACTCGCCGCCGAGTACGACATCGAGGTCCCGGTGTTCCACGGCCGAGGCGGAACCGTTGGCCGTGGTGGCGGACCCACTCACGACGCCATCCTCGCCCAACCGTCGGGAGTTATCACTGGTCTTATGAAAACCACCGAGCAGGGCGAAGTCATCGCCGATAAGTACAGCCGACCCCGCTTGGCTCGCCGCAACCTCGACCTCGCCTATTCGGCCATGCTCGAACACACGCTGATCCACACCGAGTCCCGCATCGGTGACGAAGCGCGTGAGCGCTGGTCGGCGATCATGGAGAACGTATCGACCTCGGCGTATAGCGCCTACCGCGGGTTGATCGAAGACCCGAGTCTGGTCGACTACTTCACCACCTCTACCCCGGTCGAGGAGCTCGGCCGGCTCAACATCGGCTCGCGTCCGGCTCGCCGGCAAGGCGCCATGTCGGGCATCGACGACCTGCGGGCCATCCCGTGGGTGTTCGGCTGGACACAGAGTCGCCAGATCGTTCCGGGCTGGTTCGGGGTTGGTAGTGGCCTTCGCTCGGCCATCGAGGCGGGCGACGGCGACGAACTGCGCCAGATGTTCGAAAAGTGGCGGTTCTTCCGCACGTTCTTGTCGAACGTCGAAATGACGTTAAGTAAGACCGACCTCGGGATTTCTCGGGCGTATGTAGAAGCGCTCGTACCCGAAGAACACCGACACGTGTTCGCCTTGGTCGAAGCCGAGCACGCCCGCACGGTCGAAGCGATCGGCGAGGTTACCGGCTCGGGCCTGCTGGCCGATCTACCGGTACTCCGCCAAACCCTCGAAGTACGCGACATCTACCTCGACCCGCTCAACGTCCTGCAGATCGACCTACTTCGCAGCTACCGCAACACCGACGGCGAATCCCCCGAAGCCCGCCGTATTCGCCGAGCGCTGCTACTAAGCATCAACGGCGTAGCCGCTGGCCTACGAAACACCGGCTAGGTACGTCGGGGCCAGGCCCTTGTGTCCAAACGTGCATTTCGGGGCCAGGCCCCGATTCCCACACACCGCGCGATTCACGCGTCCGCAAGCCGGTTTTGCCCTAGAATCCCACGCTAAGCGTTCGGTGCCAGGCTCCAGTGCCAGGCTCCAGTGCCAGGCTCCAGTGCCAGGCTCCAGTGCCAGGCTCCTACCCGGCGGTGGCGGTTACGTCGGTGACTATTCCGCCTCGAACTTGTTGGCGGAGTTCTACCGTTACTGTCGTCTGGACTGCCTCGGCAAGGTGCGATGCGACCGCCGGGGCGAGGTGCTCGGCGAAGATGCCTTGGCCGTCGAAGGTCCGCAGGTAGAGCTTGAGCGACTTGGTTTCGATGCACCGCTCTTTCGGCTGGTACCGGATGACCACTTCGTAGAAGTCGGGTTGGTCGGTCATCGGACAGACCGCAGTCAGCTCGTTCGAGGTGAACACCACCTCGTCCACGGCGCCTTGCAGAGCGAACGTATCGATCTGGGTCGACGGTTCGGCCGGCCGACCGAGTACGGGTTCGGGGGAATCAGAAGTCACGGCCGCGATGGTACCGCTAGTCCCACTTACCGTTCTTCTCGGCGATAGGTGCTGCCCAGGGCAGCAGGGGCGGCGCTCGGGCGGTTTCGGGACCTGATCGACAGAGCGATCATCGCCGCGATCGTCAGCACGTACGGCAACATCGACAACAGGATTGGGCTGATCTCGACCCCGAACGTTTGCAGTCGCGGCTCGAGCGCCAACAGGCCGCCGAACAACAGGGCACCAACCCCGACCCGGCCCGGCTTCCACGCACCGAAGATCACCAAGGCCAACGCAATCCAGCCGCGACCCGCGGTGGTGCCTTCGCTCCACCCTGGGGCCAGCGACATGGTCAGGTAGGCCCCAGACATTCCGGCCAACGCGCCGCCGATCGCCACGGCGATGAGTCGGGTGAGGACAACCGGCGAACCAGCGGAGTCGGCCGCTGAGGCGCTCTCCCCCACCGCTCGTAGCACGAGGCCAATACGGGTTCGGGTGAGCACGAACCAGGTGATGATGCCGAGGGCTAGGGCGAGCCACGGAATGATCGACTGACCAAAGATGAACTCGCCGATCCACGGGATGTCGTTGAGCGGCCCGAGGTTCAGTGCTTCGAATCGGGCGCCGGGCGCCTGCGATACATAGTCCTTGCCCAAAAACGCCGACACCCCGACGCCGAGGATCGTCAGGGCCAACCCGCTGACCACCTGATCGGCACCCAGGACCACCGCAACCAAGCCGTGAATCGAGGCAAACAATGCGCCGACCATGATGGCGACCAGCAGCGCCAGCCATGGGTTACCGGTTTCGACCCCGACCCAAAAGGCGGCCACCCCGCCCATGGCCATCATGCCTTCGACGCCGAGGTTCAGTACACCGGATTTCTCGGCGATGAGCTCGCCTAACGCCGCCAAGTACAGCAGCGTGCCGAACTCGATGACCGAAAGGAAAAGCCCGATGAGCGTTTCTTCGTTCACGCGGTCACCGCCTGGGCCGCCGACCGGCGGGTCAGTTTGTAGTTGGTGAACACGGCTGCGGCGAGGGCACCGAACAGGATCAAGGCTTGCAGCGTGTTGGCGACCGAGGCCGGAACACCGAGTGTTTGGATCCGGAGTCCGCCAACCTGCACGGCACCGAAGGCGACGGCCACCGCGGCCACACCCGAGGGCCGCATGAGGGCAAGCGCTGCGACGATGATGCCGGCGAAGCCCCAACCGTTCGCGACGCCTTCGACCAATCGACTCGGACTGCTCGACGAACCCATAAGCACGAGGCCGCCGCCCAGGCCAGCGATCGTCCCCGACAGCACCAAGACGGTGAAGATCTTCTTCTTGAGCGATATGCCGGCGTATTTGGCGGCGCTTTCCGACGACCCGGCGACCCGGAGTTCGTAGCCCCAGGCACTGCGAGAGGCGTAGACGCCAAAGACCAACAGCACGGCGGCGGCGATGAGCACCGCGATCGATGCTCGATCAAACAGGGTCGGCAACACCGACTGCTCGGGCAAGGCCGGTGCCTGCGGGAAATTAAACGAATCCGGATCTTTCCACGGCCCGTTCACCAGGTACCGGACCGCCCGCAGAGCAATCTCGTTCAGCATCAAGGTGGTGATGATCTCGTTCACACCGAGCTGCGCCCGAGCGATCGCCGGACCAAACGCCAAGAGTCCGCCAAAGATCGCCGCCGCAAAGAGCATGAGGGGGATGAGGGCCGGGCCAGCGAGGTCGGGTCCGAGGCGAGCGACCCACGCCGCCCCCATCGCGCCGGCGATGATCTGGCCTTCGGCACCGATGTTCCAGAGTCCCATCGACCCGGCGACCGCTACCGCGAGGCCGGCCAGACCGAGCGGTACAGCTCGGGTGAGGGTGGTCGAGATGCCTTGCGACGACCCAAACGCCGCGCTGAACATTTTGGCGTAGATATCGAGGGGGTTCTGGTCGACCATCAACAAAAGCAGCGCCCCGATGAGCAGCGCGACAAGTAAGCCGACGATGAACGCCCGAATCTGACCGCCCGGCAGTGGGGTTTCGCGCTTTTGTAGTCGGAAGCCAAACATCAGTGAGCCCCCGCCATCGCTGCGCCGACCTCGGCCCGACTGGTGGTGTCGGGGTCGAACTCGGCGACGATCTCGCCTTCGTGCATCACGAGCAGTCGGTCGCTTAGGGCCAGCAGTTCCTCGAGGTCTTCCGAGATCAGTAACACGCCAAGGCCGGCTTGAGACTGCTCAACGATGATCTGCTGGATCGCCGCGACACCCTGTACATCGAGGCCCCGGGTGGGCTGGGCGGCCACCAACACCTTGGGGTCATCGGCCAGTTCGCGACCGACGAGTAGCCGCTGGAGGTTGCCACCCGACAGCGCACCGATGGGGGCGTCGAACTTACCCACCTTGACCTTGTACTCGGCGGCCAGATCTTCGCACATGGTCTGGGTTGCGGAGCGGTCGATAAAGGGCCCTTTGGTCATCGAACGGTACGACCGCATCATGGCGTTTTCGACCACGTTTAGGCGCGGCGCCAAGCCGACACCCAATCGATCTTCGGGCACGTACGCCAGACCAGCAGCGTTACGGGCCTTGGGAGTGGCGCCTTCGATCGACGAACCACCGAGCGAGATCGTTCCCGACTCGAGGGATTCGAGACCGGCGATCGCGTCGGCCAACGGCCGTTGCCCGTTGCCAGCCACGCCAGCGATGCCGACGATCTCACCCTTGCCGACGGTGAGCGATACGTCGGCCACCGTGGCGATGCCGTGCAGGTCGCGGACCGCAGCGTTGCGAACCTCAAGCACCGGCTCGGCCACCGGCGACGTGCGAGTGCGCCGCACCGAGACTTCGGTGGCCTCCCCCACCATCAGTTCGGCCAGACGGGCAGCGTCGAGTTCCTCCACGGGCAGCGACGACGCGACCGTCGCTCCGCCGCGCAGCACCGTGGCTTCGTCGCAGAACTCGGTCACTTCGTCGAGCTTGTGGCTGATGAAGATGATCGCCCGACCGTCGTTGGCCATCGCGGTGACCACTCGCCCGAGTTCGGTCGCTTCGCTGGGAGTCAGCACTGCGGTTGGCTCGTCGAGGATGAGCACCTTGGCGTCTTGCCACAGCGCTTTGAGAATCTCGACCCGCTGGCGTTCGCCCATCGACAAGCGCCACACCTCACGACTCGGGTCGGTCGCCAGGCCGAACCGGTCGGCCAACTCGGCCACCGAGTCTTCGATCGACCGCTTGGCGATGATCGACGGCGAACCGGCGAGCGCAACGTTCTCGGCCACGGTGAAGGTCGGGATGAGTCGGAACTCTTGGTGCACCATCACTACGCCGGCCTTGATGGCCTGGGCGGGTTTGGTGAAGCTCATCTGCTGACCGGCGAGCGAGACCGTGCCTTCGTCGGGTTGATACACCCCGGCCAACACGTTCATCAGTGTTGTCTTGCCGGCTCCGTTTTCGCCGAGCACGGCGTGTACCGATCCGGGGCGAACCATGAGGTTCGCCCCGGCATTGGCAATAACTCCTGGAAACCGCTTCCAGATATCGACCAACTCAGCCGCTGGTGTTTGGTTATCCATCGCGAGCTTCGTTGACCGGAGAGCGGGATTAGCCGTCGGTCGAACCGATAACACCCTCGACGAACCAGCTCATGCCGAGCAGGTCACCGTCGGTGAGGCCGGAATAGACGGTTCCGTCTTGGCCGGTGATATCGCCGTCGAACACGTCGAAGTCACCGTTGATGAGGCCGTCCTTGGCTTCCTTCATCTCACCGGCAACCGGCGAGCTATCGGGAATAGCAATGTCGACAACACCGTCGGCCATACCGCCCCACCAGGACTCAGGCTTGTAGTTACCGTCTTTGGCGGCGTTGATGATGTCGCTGTAGCGCTCGGACCAGTCCCACACCGGAGCGGTGAGGTACGAGTCCACCTGGGAGCTCATGTCGGAGTGGTAACCAATGAAGGTTGCTCCAGCAGCGGTTGCAACCTCGCCGGTTGCGGTCGAGTCCTGGTGCATGGTGAGCACGTCGGCGCCGGCATCGATCAGGGCTTGAGCAGCCGAACCTTCAACACCGGGGTCGAACCAGGTGCTGGTCCAGTTGACTTCAACCTCAACGTCGGGGTTGATCTTTTGGGCGCCCAAGGTGAAGGCGTTGATGCCGCGGATGACCTCGGGGATCGGGAACGCAGCGACGTAACCGATCTTGTTGGTTTCGGTGGCGGCACCGGCAGCCATACCAGCGACGTAACGCGGCTGGTACATGCGGCCGAAGGTGTTACCGAAGTTGGTGTCGTTCATCTTGAAGCCCGAGATGTGCTCGAAGACCACGTCGGGGTTGTCGGCGGCGAACTGCTCGGTGGCGTCCATGTAGCCAAACGAGGTGGTGAAGATGACGTTGTAGCCATCGTCGATGAACTGCTGTACCGCGTTGTCGAACTCGGCACCGCCCTCAGGGATTGCCTCGACGAACGCGGTGGGAACACCCGTTGCTGCTTCGGCGGCCTTACGACCTTCGTCGTGCATGAAGTTCCAGCCAGCATCGCCGACCGGGGCCACCATCACGAAGGCGGCCTTGGTGTCGCCGGCGTCGCCGGATCCACCGTCGCTACCACACGCTGCGGCGAGCAGCGAGAACATCGCGAGGAGCGCAAAGAACGCTCGAGTACTTTTCTTCATTTGGAACCCTCCATGGTCCGGTAGCCGCAACTGTGGGCTTGCGACGTCGCGAAACTAGACCAAATCGTTTTGTCGCGCCGAGGTGGCCGCAGTCGCGCAAATGACCGCTGTTTCGGGCATCCTGGGAGGTCGTGACTACCGATCTCTTGTTCCACAACGCCCGCCTCGTTGCGACCGTCGACAATGACCGCCGCGAATTGCCCGGCGGATGGGTGGCGGTCAACGATGGCAAGATCAGCGGCATTGGCTCGAACGCCGATCCGCTACCTGAAGCACGCCAGGCCATCGATGCCGCGGATTGTCTGATCACCCCCGGCCTTATCAATACGCACCACCACTTGTTTCAGAACCTCACCCGGGCGTACACGCCGATGACCAGCGCACCGTTGTTTGGATGGCTCCAGGCCCTGTATCCGCTCTGGACCGCCAACATCGACGAAGAAGCGGCCTACATCTCCACGTGGGTCGGACTCGCTGAGCTCGCGATGTCGGGCTGCACGACCTCGACCGATCACCACTACCTGCACCCGCTACGGGCCGGCGACTTGCTGAGTGCTCAGATCAAGGCCGCTCACGAACTCGGCTTTCGGTTTCACCCCACCTACGGTTCGATGAGCTTGTCGGTGAAAGACGGAGGCCTCCCGCCCGACGACGCGGTTCGCGAAGAGGACGACATTCTCGCCGAGTCCGAACGTCACGTCGCCGCTTGGCACGACCCAAGCCACGGGTCGATGACCCAGATCGCGTTGGCCCCGTGCTCACCCTTTACCGTCACCCCCGACCTCATGCGTCGCACCGCGGAGTTGGCCGAACGGCTCGATGTTCGGCTGCATACCCATCTCGCCGAGAACGCCGAGGATGACGACTTCGCCCTCGAAACCTTTGGCATGCGCCCGGTCGACCTCTACGACGATGTTGGTTGGATGACCGACCGGTCGTGGGGTGCCCATGTGGTGCGCCCCAACGAAACCGAGGTCGCCCGCCTCGGGGCCGCCGGCGTCGGTATTGCTCACTGCCCGAGCTCGAACATGATTCTCTCGTCGGGTATCGCCCCGGTCGTCGATCTGCTGCACGCCGGTTGCCCGGTCGGGCTGGGGGTCGATGGTTCGTCGTCGGCCGACAGCGGCTCGCTGTGGCAAGAGGCTCGACTCGCCATGCTCCAAGGCAAACTCAAGTCGGGTGCCGCGGCAATGACGGCCCGCATGAGTCTCGAAGTTTCGACTCGGGGCGGAGCCGGATGTCTGGGACGCCAGGGCGAACTCGGCGAGCTCAGCGTTGGCGCGGTAGCCGATCTGGCGGTGTGGAAACTCGATGGGCTTACCTTCGCTGGGGTTCTCGACGACCCGATCGAAGGCTGGCTGCGTTGTGGGCCGACCTCGGCCTGGCACACGGTGGTCGACGGCAACTTTGTGGTTCGCGACGGCACGCTCGTGTCATCGAAGCTGCCCGAACAGCTGGCCCTTCACCGCACCGTGGCATCGCGTTTCCAGGGCGTCTGAACCTTCGGCGCAGCGAAACCCGAAATCGGTAGGGTGAAGCTATGACTCGTTCACCCGATGCAGACCGCTTAGCCGAAGTCGCCCGTTGCGTTCCCAAGGCCGAACTCCACCTCCACATCGAGGGTTCGCTCGAACCCGAGCTGGCCTTCGAGCTGGCCGGCCGTAACGGTGTCGAACTCGGCTTCGCCGACGTCGAGGCCCTTCGCGCCGCCTACTCGTTCACCGACCTGCAATCGTTCCTCGACATTTACTACCAGGGGGCGAGCGTTCTTCAGACCGAAAAAGACTTCTATGACCTGATGGCGGCCTATCTCCGGCGGGCTCATGGCGACGGCGTGGTTCGGGCCGAACTGTTCTTCGACCCGCAGACCCACACCGAACGAGGCATTGGGTACGACACCTTTATGCCCGGCTTCCTTGCCGCGATGGCCGATGCGGAAGCCGCCACCGGGATCTCCACCGATCTCATCTTGTGCTTCTTGCGCCACCTGTCGGGTGACGATGCCTTGGCCACCTTTGAGGAAGCCACCGAGTATCACGACAAGATCATCGGCGTCGGACTCGACAGCGGCGAGGTGGGAAACCCGCCCGAACGCTTTGTCGAAGCGTTCAACAAAGCGGCCGAAGTTGGGCTCCACCGCGTCGCCCACGCCGGGGAAGAGGGCCCTCCCGCCTATATATGGGGGGCGCTCGACGAGTTGGGGGTCGAACGCATCGACCATGGCGTGCGCTGCGAAGAAGACGATGCGTTGATCGACCGCTTGGTCGCCGAACAGATGCCGCTTACCGTGTGTCCGTTGTCGAACCTGGCCTTGCGGGTGGTTGATGATTTGGCCGACCACAATATTGGCCGCCTGGCTGACCGGGGCGTGTTGGTAACCGTCAACGCCGACGACCCGGCCTACTTCGGCGGCTATATCGCCGAGAACTACCACCAGACCATCGAAGCCCTCGGCCTGGCCCCCGCAACCGCGATTCAGTGGGCCCGCAACAGTATCGAGGCCACCTTTGCCACCGACGACCAGAAGCGAACATGGTTCGATTCGATCGATTCGTACGTCGAGAATCTCGATGCGACCTGGGGTTTTACCGCCTAACGAACCGGGAAACTTACTTAACCGTCACTTCTGAGTCGCCGATGACGTAGACGTGGCTATGAGACAAATTGGGACGAAGTTCCTGCCCGTAGTGTTTGTGGTGGTTGTGTTGACCGCCATTCTGAGCTTCAGCTCAGTGCGAACGATTCAATCTCTACTGGACACCGCGGAGCACAACAACGCTGCCCTCCACGACGCAGCAAACGCTCGTGCAGAGCTCAACGAACTTCAGATGCTCGACATGCGCAACCGCAACGGCTTCACGGTCGATCGCGCCAACGTCGACAACACGTTGATCAGCCTCGAGAACCACACCAAGAACGCGCTAACCGTTCTTCCGGCGAGTGATCAGTCTCGAACCACCCAGATTCTCGAGCAATACCTCGGACTCGCCGCACCCGAGGTGGCACTCGCCCCCGGTTCGGTTCAGGCGAACTCGGTTCAAGCGATGTACCAGCTGCTCCTCGAACGACTCGACGAGGTCGAAGCCATCGCCAGTAGCGAGGCCACAAACGCGACGAACAACGCCCGAAACGGAACGGCTCTTGCCGCCGTGCTGTCGCTTGCCTCCCTCGCCTTTTTGATGCTGTACGTCATTCGTCTCAGCCGCCGCCGCTTCGAGAGCGCAATCACCGATCAGTACACCGAACGTTTCGAAGCGATCGCAACAGAATCTGAAGACTTCTTGCTGGTCGTCGAGGAAGGCGGCGAACTGTCGTATACCTCGCCCGCCATCCACCGGGTGCTCGGCAACGACGAACTCGAGAACGTCAGCGAGATTCTCGACATGATGAGCGCCGACCACCGAGCGCTCGTCGAGGGCGCCATCGCCGACCCGCAGTTAGTTTCCGAACCGGTGATCTTCCCGGTTCGTACCCCCGATGGCACCGTGCACCAGATCGAAATGATGATGCGCGACCACCGCGAGAATCCGGCGGTTGGCGCCCTGGTCGTTTCGGGCCGCGACGTCACTGCTCAGGTCGACCTGCAGAAGAAGTTGACCGAACAAGCCAACAGCGACTCGCTGACCGGACTCCCAAACCGTCGGGCCCTCAACCGAGCCTTGGCGGAGACCCTCGCCCGCAGCGAGCGCAAGGGCGAAGAAGCAGCCTTCTTGCTGCTCGACCTCGACGGGTTCAAGGGCGTAAACGACACCCTTGGTCACCCCGTAGGCGACGCCTTGCTGATCGAAGTTGCCGAGCGACTGCGCAGCGGCACCCGCCAGGGTGAGGTCGTTGGTCGTTTGGGTGGCGATGAGTTCGCCGTCATCTTTGAGGGGATCAGCAGTCCCCAAGCGGCAAAGAAGGCCGCCAACCGGTTGGCGTCACTGCTCAAGGCCCCCTACGAAGTTGAAGGTCAGTTGCTGTCGCTCGGCGTCAGCGGCGGGTTGGGCATCGCCCGCGGTCGCTCCGACCAGGACGAGCTCATCCGTCGAGCCGACATCGCGCTGTACGAGGCCAAGAACCGTGGCCGCGGCCGCATCGAAGTGTTCCTGCCCGAAATGGAAGAACTGCTCGTCGGTCAGGTCCGCCTGCAACGAGAGATCGAATCGGGCTTCCGAAACGAAGAGTTCTCGCTGGTGTATCAGCCGCTGCTTACGATCGACGGCAACACTCCGGTTGGGTTCGAGGCGCTCATGCGCTGGGAGAGCCCAGTTCTCGGTGTCATTACCCCGCTGACCTTCATCCCGGTGTGCGAACGCTCGGGCATGATCGTCGACCTGGGCCGTTGGGCCTTGCAAGAGGCATGTCGCCAGCTGGCGATCTGGCAAGCCGAACGCAACGACCCGGACTTGTCGATGTCGGTCAATGTTTCGGTCGTGCAACTCGCCGACCCGGACTTCATGACCGACCTCGAGAACGTGCTCGACATCACCGGAATCAAGCCGACGTCGCTCCAGCTCGAAGTAACCGAAAGTGTGCTCGCTGACCGAGTTGAAGAACTGATCGTTCGCCTCCAAGAGATCCGCTCCCTCGGGGTGCGGGTTGCACTCGACGACTTCGGAACCGGCTACTCCTCGATGGGCCAACTCCAGTCGCTTCCGGTCGACTGCATCAAGATCGACCGCTCGTTTATCGAGGCGCTCAACGAAGACGGCGACCAAGCCGCCCTTGTGGTCAATGCGCTTGTCGAACTGGGCCGAGCGTTGGGTCTACAGGTCATCGCCGAAGGCGTCGAAGAGCTCGAGCAGCTCTCCGCCCTGGTTGGGCCGCAGTGCGACCTCGCCCAGGGCTTCCTGCTCGCCCGACCAATGAACCCCGACGATGTTGCCGGGTACATGGCCGGCTTCCCGTCGCAGCAACAGCTAGCTGGCTAGACCAGCCGCTCCTAGCGGAAGTTGTCGAGCTGCTCGGCGATCTCTTCGGGGGTAACCATCGGCGAGAACCGGGCGACGACGTCGCCGGTGCCATTGACGAGGAACTTCTCAAAGTTCCAGGTGATGTCGGAGGTTTCACCCTCGCCGGGCTGGGCGTCTTTGAGCATCTTGTAGAGCTCGGCTGCCCCATCGCCGTTGACCTCGATCTTGGAGAACATCGGGAAGTTCACGTCGAACTTCGAGGTCGCAAACTCCAGGATCTCTTCGTTTGATCCTGGTTCTTGGTCGCCAAACTGGTTGCACGGGAATCCGAGCACGGTGACATCGTCGTTGTCGTTATGAAGCGCACGCAGACCTGCGTACTGAGGCGTAAGGCCTCAAGCGCTCGCTACGTTGACGACCAGACTGAGCTGGCCGGCGAACTGATCGAACGACACCGGATCGCCGGTGATCGATTCCATTTCAAGACTATGAAAGTTTGACATCGCCTGATCCTAGTCCCAACCTTGCGTCGGGCCCCATGCCCACTCCGCCTCCCCGCCGAAAGCACCTCACCCGCCACCCATGTCACCGGTAAGGCCTCGCGCCGCCCGCCCCTCGCGTTTGCTGCTGGCGCTTGAATCGCGTTCGGTCGGGGAATTCGGATCGTTCTTCGCCCTGGCCCCGGTGTTGTTGCCATTGCTGCCTCGCGGCGAGGGCCAACCCGTTCTGGTCTTGCCGGGTTTCTTCTCGACCGACGCCTCCACCGCTCCCCTTCGCTGGCTTCTCGGCCACCTCGGCTACCCGACCTACGGCTGGGACATGGGTCGCAACCTCGGCCCGACCGACCAGGTCCTCGACGGCCTCGTCGACCGGGTCGATGAGCTGGTGCAAACCCACGGCGAACCGCTCTCGATCGTGGGTTGGAGTCTGGGTGGAATCTACGCTCGCGACATGGCCCGCCTCGCCCCCGATCACGTTCGCGACGTCGTTACCCTCGGTTCGCCCATCCAGATGGAAGAACCCGACGAAACCAGCACGCTGAGCCCACTGCACGAGCTGCTGCGCGAGTCGTACTCCGACAAGGTTGTGCTGCCCCGGATTCCTGACCGAGTCCGCGAGCCGCTCCCCGTCCCGTCGACCGCGGTATACAGCCGCACCGACGGAATCGTTGCGTGGGCCGACTGCCTCGACATCGTCGACGAGCACCACGACAATGTCGAAATCTACGGCAGCCATTGCGGACTCGGGTACAACCCGGCCGCCATGGTGGTCATCGCCGACCGCCTCGCGCAGTCGCCAGGGTTTTGGGAGCCGTTCGAGGCACCGGCGCCGCTGGCTCACCTCTACCCGACCGTTCCGCAGCTTTCGGGCGTCTGAGAACCGTCGTGGCCGGCCTCGCCCTCGCCGTTCAGATCGCGATCCTCGACCGTTGGCCGCAGTTTGTAGCCAACGAACGGGTGTGGCGTTTGGGTCGGTTCGACGCGGCGTTCGAACACCGGTGGTTGGAGCGGCCGATTCCAGGTGAAACCCAGCGATGGCTCGACCGGCTGTCGAGTATCGAACACGGCCCGGTGGCCACGACCTACCGGCGGCGCCAAAACGAGCGTTACCGCAAGCAACGCTTGGCGGGTCCAGCCGATCTGACGCTGGTGAACGTCGGGCCAGGCAAGCGGCGCAAGAACTCGCTGTATGTGGCATTGGCGGTCGACGCAACGTTGTCGGGGGCGCCGGCATCGGCGATGAGCTGGGAGTACCCCGACGAGCCATCGAGCCCCTTCGGAACCGGCGAGCTCGCCCAAACCGCGGTCGATGCTCGACGGATCGTCGAGGCATGGGGTCGGGGAAGCAAAGGTGTGGTGTCGCTGCGCGATCCCGCTCATCCGGCTCGGCGATGGTTTACCGCAACCAACACCGATGGCCAGGCCCGATTCGCCGACTACAGCGAACCCGACGTAACCCGCACGCCAGCCGAGCTTGCCGCAAGCCACCTGGCGTCTATCGATGAGCACTTCGGGTTTCCCAGCATCATCATCTGGCGCCGGGCCGACCCACCCAACCAGTCGCCGATACCCGATGACTTCTTCACGCGCGACCGCGCCGACGGCGAGGCGTTGCTTGCCAAACTGCTCGGACCGGGCGTCGATGCCACGGTCCGCAACGCTGCCTTCGATCACGTCTGGTACCAGCAGAATCTCAGCCACGCGAGATGGCTTGTGCGGGCGTTGCAGCGCGGTGCGTGCACCATCCTGCCCGACTATCTGACCGACCTGGCCAACGGGGTCCGCCATATCGACGACGCGAAACCCATGCCGCTGACCCGGATCGATGGCGCCCTGCTCGAACTGCTCGGTGCCGGGCAGTCGACGATGCATCGAGGGGTGATCGAAGTGACGGTGGCCGACACGCCACGTAACCGTCAGCTTGGGTTGTGCTTCGCCGAGGTCGAGACCCGAAGCCGACGAGTCGATGGTCTTACCAGCGGAACTATCGAGTTGTGCATCGACCACCGCAGCCGGGAACGGCTGGGCGAAGACCATCCCACCTATCAGGCACCGCTCGACGGTCAGCCCGATCCGGGCCAACCACCGGTCCCCCGCCAGGTCAGCTGGATCGATACCAACCGGGCGCCGGCGCCGCCCGAGAGCACGCGCAAGACCAACTGCTGGAACACCGCAGCCGCTATCGCCAACTACCTCGCCACCGCCGCGCCATCGACCTCGCTACCGATCTACCGGTCGGCGCCGCTTCGACCCACCATCCCGGAGTATCTCGAGATGGTCGGCGCGGTCGGGCAACCCCGGTATGTGCAGACCCTGGCGGAGGCCGACGAAATCGTCCGGTCGTGGGGTCCCCTCGCCCAAGGCATCGTTGCCGCCGCCCATTCCAAAATGAGCACCCACATGTTCAACGTGTTCTGTGACGCCGACGGCGAAACCGTCCGGTACCTCGACGGCCACACCGGCGAGGATGGCGACTTCAACTTCGACGTTTCGTGGATGCGAATCGGAATCGTTCAGCTCGAGGCGCGCTGCCACAACTTCGGGTAGAGGTGGGTGCCAATCCGGTCGCCCGGCGAGAGACCAACCTCGGTCATGACTTCGGTGTGATCGGGGTCCATGCCTTCAGGCCGGAAGGTGACCCGCACGTCGTCGCCTAACCACTGGGTATTGAAGACCTTGAGGTCGCGTTCGGGGGCCAGGTTGCCTGACCCGCCGTGAATCATCCGAGCGTTGAAGATCGCGACGTCGCCCGGTTCCATGTCCCAGCTCACAATGTCGAATTCGTCTCGGCGCCCCTCGATATCGGGGAAGGGCGTCCACTCCTGGTCGCTGTCGTCGAACACCACCTGGTCGCGCTCGTCGGCGGTGAGGGCCCCGAAGTTCTGTTGGGCGAATCGTTCGGTCCACCGATGCGAGCCACGAACGAACTCGAGCGCGCTCTTCTTTTCCACTGGCACCAGCGGCATCCATGCCGAACAGGTATCAAACCCGCTCACCGACCAGTACGGCTCGTCTTGGTGGAACGGTGTGCGGAACTGATTTCCCGGGGTCCGCACAAATACCGCATCGAAGAAGAAGTTCACCCCGTCGCAGGCCATCACTCGGCCGGCGAGTTCGGCCATCGGCGAATCCTCGATGAAGGCCCGGTAGTGCTCGTTGTGCAGCCACGACTGGCTGTCGTAAAAGCACGTGCGGCCTTGTTCGTCGCGGTCCCAGAGCCGACCGCGTTCGCTCGGGTTCTCGAGATTGGCCGCCATGCCTTGCTTGAGCACTTCGATCCAGTCGGCATCGATGACTTGGCGCAGACACACGACACCGTCGCTGGAATACCGATCGATGTCAGCTTGCGAAACCAACGAACGCTGCTTCTCCCCCATGGCTTCCAGCCTAAACCCCCACCGCACGGCCTGCGAACAACAAGCTCTGCGTTGCTACGGTTGCCACCGAGACGTCCGAACGAAAGGCCGCACCGTGAAGGTCGCCGCAGTACAGCACGACATCGTGTGGGAAAACCCCGAAGCGAACTTCGCCGAGCTCGCCCCAAAGGTCGCCGGCGCAGCGGCCGAGGGTGCCCGGTTGGTGACCCTGAGCGAGATGTACAGCAACGGGTTCTCCATGAACACCGGCGAGATCGCCGAACCGGTCGACGGCCCGAGTACCCAGTTCCTGATCGGCCAGGCCGCCGAACACAACATCTGGATCTGTGGATCACTTCCCGAGCAGGCGCCCGGCGATCCGCTGCCCCGCAACACCCTGGTGCTGGCGGGCCCCGACGGAAACGTCCATCGTTACGCCAAGAAACACCGCTTCGCGTACGGCGGCGAAGACCAGCACTACCTGGCCGGTGACGACACCCTCACCGTCGATATCGACGGCGTGGCCGTGACCTTGCTGGTGTGCTTTGACCTTCGCTTTGCACCCGACTTCTGGGATGCCGCACCACACACCGACCTGTATGTGGTTATCGCCAACTGGCCGGGAGCCCGAAGCCTGCACTGGCTGCGACTTTTGCAGGCCCGGGCAATCGAGAACCTCGCCTACGTGCTCGGGGTCAACCGGGTCGGCGACAGCGGCGGCCTACCCCACACCGGCGACAGTCGAATTTTCGGGCCGTTTGGTGAGGTACTCGCCGAAGCCGAACCCAATGCCGAGGTCACCCTGTTCGCCGAGATCGATCCGGCGACGGTGAAGGCCGTCCGCAACGACTATCCGTTCCTGGGTGAACGCCTGCGTTAACCGCGGGTAATTGGTTGAAGTGATCACCGTTCTGCGACACTCGTCGGGTGAGCACTTCGCCGGGTAGCGGGACCCATAGTGGATCTTCCCGCTCCTCTTCATCTGGTTCACCTGGGCTGCCGTCTGGGCTTCTGACCTTCGTGTTTACCGACATCGAAGGGTCGACTCGGCGATGGGAGTTCGACCCCGCGCAGATGCGTGCCGACCTCGCTGCCCATGACGTGTTGCTTCGCGACGTCATCGAAGCCAACAGCGGTCAACTTTTCAAGCACACCGGCGACGGCATGTGTGCGGTATTCACCTCCCCCGACGATGCGGTTCGGGCCACCATCGCCGCCCAGCGCAAACTCGAACTGCCGGTCCGGATGGGGATGGCGACCGGCGAAGCCCACGCCCACGACGGCGACTATTTCGGCCCGATTCTCAACCGGGCCGCTCGCGTCATGTCGGCCGGACACGGCGGTCAGATCTTGGTCGCCGATTCGACTGCGGCGCTGCTCGCGCCGACCATCGACTATTCGCTCGCCGACCTCGGAGCCCGGCAACTTCGCGACATCTCCGAACAGGTCGGCATCTTCCAAGTCGAGGCCGACGGATTGGCGACCGACTTCGCGCCGCTGAAAACCATCGACGCAATTCGCGGCAACCTTCCCGAGGAGACCACAAGCTTCATCGGTCGGGCGGCTGAGGTACTCGAGCTCTCCGAGTTGGTCACCGACAACCGACTCGTCACGCTGGTGGGAGTTGGCGGGGCCGGCAAGACCCGCCTCTCGTTGCGGGTGGCCGACTCGCTGGTCGACGAGTTCACCGACGGCGTCTGGCTCGTCGAGTTAGCGCCGATCACCGATGCCACAGCGCTTCCCGAGGCGCTGGCGAATGCGCTGCGGATTCACCGCCAACCGGGAATGTCGACCACCGAGTCGTTGTGCGCAGCACTCGACGGGCGCCGTTTACTGCTGGTGCTCGACAACTGCGAACACCTGGTAGTCGAAGCGGCCGACCTGGTCGATGAACTCTTGGCCAAGACCACCATCGCAGTGTTGGCGACGTCGCGCGAAGCACTCGATGTCGCTGGCGAGGTCGCGTGGCCCATTCCTCCGCTCGACGTCGACGGCGGGGCCGATTCCTCCGCCGTGACCTTGTTTGTCGAACGAGCGAGGGCGGCCAAGCGCGGGTTCGCCCTCGAAACGCCAGCCATGGTCGACGCGGTAACCGAAGTGTGCGCCCGGCTCGACGGCATTGCTTTGGCGATCGAGTTGGCGGCGGCCCGCATGGTGTCGATGAGTCCCGAAGAGGTCCGGGATCGCCTCGACGACCGCTTCCGACTGCTGGGCAACTCCAAACGCGGCTTGGCCCGCCACCAAACGCTGCGCCAGGCCGTCCAGTGGTCCCATGATCTCCTCGAGCCCGATGAGCGCCACGTCCTCAACCGCTGTTCGGTGTTCGCCGACGGCTTCGACCTCGCGGCGGCCCAGACCATCACCGGTTTCGACGAATACGAAACCCTCGACATCTTGGACTCGCTGGTCCGCAAGTCGTTGGTGACCGCCGATCAAACCCAGGGCACCAGCCGGTACTCGATGCTCGAAACCATCCGGCAGTTTGGCGACGACCAACTCGATGCCGAGGGAGCTCGAGACCAAACTCGTCAGCGCCACGGCGACTACTTCGCCACCATGGTCGAGGCGATGTGGACCGAATGGGACAGCCCGAACCAACGGGTTGCGCTCGACACGGTCGATCGCGAGTTCGCCAACATTCGACTGGCCTTTCGCCATAGCGTCGAGACCAACAACCTGGATCAAGCGACGCTGGTTGCCGCCCACACGGCGATCATCGTCTGGCCCCTGCAACGCTTTGAGCCCGTGCAGTGGTCCGAGGAGTTGGTTCCGGCCGCCGCGGCGGCAAAGATCGCCCAACTCCCCCGGCTCTACGTTGCCGCGAGTTTGGTCCTGTACGGCGGGCGACCCGACGTTGGTGTCACCTACGCCCAGGAAGCAGCAGCGATCGAATCCGACCCCCAGTTCGACGGGTTTGAGTACGGGTGGAGTGGAGTCCTCGAAGCGCTCGCCCATCTCTTCGGCGGGCGCATCGAACGGCGGGTCGAGATCTGTACCGAGTTGGCCAAAGGAACCGGCTTTGCCCGGGTGGTCGGGCTTTGTGGTTTGGCCTGGGCGCTCCCGGCGGTTGGGCGCGGCGCCGAGGCAGCCGAGATCGCCGACGAAACGCTCGCAGTCGCCAGGGACTTCGGGAATCCGTTCTGGATTGGTTGGGCGATGGGCGGCTACGGCCGGGCGTATGCCGACACCAAACCGGTGCTCGCGCTCGATGTGCTGCGCGAAGGCCTCGACTACGCCGAACAGAACCGGCTGCCATTCTGGCAAGCAAACTTGTCCCAAGATGCGGCCCGCCTCGAAGCGGTGCACGGCGACTTCGACGAAGCGCTCACCTTGTTCGAACGCAGCATCGATAGCTTCTACCGAGCTGGCAACGTGGTGTTCCTGGCCGCGACCTTGGCTTCGCTCGCCGTGTTCTTCGACCGGTTCGACGAGCCCGAGATCGCGGCGGTCCTGTACGGGTCATGCTCGCGTCACGGGAGCATCCGCCTCGTGCCGTCGTTGTCGAACACGGTCGAGCGGATCGAGACCAAACTCGGCTCGGCCGAGTTTGCCCAACACGTCGCTATCGGCGCCGCGATGGACACCGCGGCGGCGGTCCGCCACGCCAACGAACAGATCCGACTCGCCGACCGAGCCCACGCGTAAGGTCATCCTTGAGGTGGATAGGAATCCGCCCTTTGGCCGATGTGCGACAGGCACCAGATAGGCGAATCTGAACACGTGAACATCGCAGTCGATCCGGGGTTGACCCCGCAGGCTCCCCTCCCGTCGCCGGCGGTAATCTCGGCGGCTGCGGTGTCTAAATCTTGGGGCACCACCCCCGTCTTTACCGACCTCACCGCCAACATTCCCAAGGGCATTACCGGCTTGCTCGGCTCGAACGGATCGGGCAAGACCACGTTGTTCGGCATGTTGCTCGGACTGCACGACCGCAACGGCGGCTCGTTGTCGGTGATGGGCGAAGATCCGGCAACCGCTGGGCCCGAGCTCCGCCAACTCATCGGGTACAGCCCCGAGCATCACGACTTGCCGGTCGACGTGGCAGCCCAAGACTTCGTGCGCCACCTCGCTGAGGTTCACGGCCTTCCGAAGCACGAAGCCACCACCCGGTCGAGCGATGCATTGTGGCTCGTTGGCCTCGGCGAAGAACGGGCTCGCCCGATCGGCACCATGTCGACCGGGCAACGCCAGCGGGTGAAGCTCGCCCAAGCCATCGCTCATGGCCCCTCGTTGATCATCCTCGACGAGCCCACCGACGGTCTCGACCCAGTGCAGCGCGACGACATGCTGGAACTGATCCGCAAGATCGGCACCGACTACGGCATCGACGTCTTGTTGTCGTCGCATCTGCTCGAAGAGGTAGAGCGCATCGCCGACAACGTAGTGATCATCGCCGATGGCAAAACCGTTGCGGCGGGCAGGATCGACGATCTCCAGATCGGCCAAGGCGGCGCAGTCGTGGTGCTCGACGATCAACACGAAGCCGTCGCCCGCTCGATCCACGAGGCCGGCATTGCGGTGCGGATCGACGGCGGACGCCTCTTCGTAGGCAACGACGAACCCATCGAGGCGATCGGTGCGGTGGTTCGCGACGCGGTGGCCACCCACGAGGCATCGTTGCGACGGTTCGGGGCCCGGCAACAATCGCTCGAAGATCTCTTCCTGCACGAGGTACACGGCGAATGACCTCCGAGATGCAACCCAACGCGGGCTCTGCCCAGATCTACGATCGCGGCTACCGCCCCTACGACGGCGATCGCACCGGTGTGAGCGGCGCGGTCAAGAGTGTGTTCCGCGCATCGATCGAACGAGCGCTCGGTCTGCGACGAAAGTTCCGGTTCAAGATCGTGCCGGTGCTCACCATCGTGATCGCCTACATCCCGGCGCTGATCTTTATGGGCCTTGGGGTGCTGTTTGGCTCCGAGGTCGCGGGCGACGTCGGGGCAGCCGAGTACGCCGACTACTTCGGACTGATCAGTATCGCGGTCGTGCTCTTCACGGCGTTTGTGGGCCCCGAGCTGTTGTGTCCCGACCGCCAGAGCGGCTTGTTTGGCATGTATCTCGCCTCGCCGCTCAACAAGTGGAACTACCTCGCTGCCAAGGTTGGCGCCTTGACGCTGCTGCTCTCGTTGGTGTCGCTGTTCCCCGTTCTGTTCTTGTTGATCGGTTACAGCTTCACCGGTCAGGGACCCGACGGGTTTGGCGAAGTGGCCAAGACGGTTGGCCAGATCATCGCCGCTGGCCTGGTGGTATCGATCTTTTACACCCTCATCGGCATGGCGATCTCGACGCTCACCAAGCGCCAAGGCTTTGCTTCGGCGGGGATCGTGATGGTCCTGATCGCCAGCGGGGTGTTCGCCGGAATCCTGACCGAAGCGACCAATGCCCCCGATTGGGTGAGGGCCTTCGACCTCATCAGCCTTCCCACCGATATCGCCGGCCGGATCTTCGATGAACAGATCGTGCAATTCGAGAACGTTTCGACCTCTATGTCGGTGGCGACCTTGTTCGGTGTGATGGCGTTGTGCGCCGCAATCATCGTTGGCGGCTACCAGCGCATGGAGGTGACCAAGTGACCGCCCAGGCCGTTGTGGTCGCCGATCGCATCAGCAAATGGTTCGGCGATGTGGTGGCTGTTTCGGAGGTGAGCTTTGCGCTCGGCCCCGGGGTCACCGCACTGCTCGGCCCAAACGGCGCAGGTAAATCGACCACGCTGCGAATGATCGCTGGACTCGCCCCTACGTCGCAGGGTTCGATCACCGTGTTGGGCAACAACCCTCGCTCCGATGCCGGCATCCGGGGCCGTATTGGTCTGGTCTCCCAAGAAGAAGAACTGTTCGCCGAGCAACGAGCCCTCGAGTTCGTCGCCTTGGCGGCCTTGTTGTGTGGCGTGGCGAACCCCGAGGCTGCCGCCCGATCGGCCCTCGGCGTCGTCGAGATGGACCCCGACGATCAACGCCCCATCTCGACCTACTCCAAGGGCATGCGTCAGCGGGTGAAGGTCGCCCAAGCAATCGTCCACCGCCCCGACCTGCTGCTGCTGGACGAACCGCTCACCGGCCTCGACCCTCGCCAACGGTTGGCGATGACAACGCTGATCCAGCAACTCGGCGCCCAAGGGATGTGTGTGATCGTGTCGAGCCACGTTCTCGACGAGGTCGAGCGCCTCGGCTCGAACGTCCTGGTGATCGCCCAAGGCCGCCTCGCCGCCCAGGGCAACTTCCACGACATTCGGGCCCTGATGGACAATCGTCCGCACCGGATCCGGGTCCGCACCGACAAGGCCCGGGCCCTCGCCTCTGACCTATTGACCTATGGCGGGGTGAACGGCATCACGGTGGTCGACGAAACCGAGCTGCTGGTCGACACCCACCAGGTGACCCTGTTCCGAAAACGCATTGCACCAACGGCCCGCTACTCGGGTGCCCAACTGTTTGAGGTGCACCCGCTCGACGACGATCTCGAAAGTGTCTTTAAGTACCTGGTGGGCCGATGACGAACGTTCCTACACCCCAACCGTCGCCGCCTGTCGCGACCCGGCCGACGGTTTCGGCCAGCACCGCCATGCCGGCCATGATCAAGCGGATCTTGCCCGCGGTTGCGACCCGGGGGCGGCTGCTCGCGCTGTCGGCGGTTGGCCTAGCGGGGATCTTGATCGGACTAGCGGTTCGCAACGGCGACCAAATCGACGACTTCGCGGCCACCGAGTTCATCAGCGCTTTCGGGTTGACCATCTTTGTGCCGATCGTGGCCTTGGTCATCGCGTCGGCAACCCTCGGCACGCTCCGAGAAGATCGCACGCTGGTGTACTTCTGGTTACGGCCGATCGCCCGCTGGCAGATCGTGCTGGCAGCCTTCATCGCCGGTCTGATGATCCTGGTACCGCTCGCCGGGCTTGTTATGGCCGTGCTCGCGGCAACCGTCGGCGACGGATCCGATGTCGCCGGGGCGATCGTGGCCACCCTGGTCGGTGTGGTCGCCTACGGCGCGATGTTCACCTTCCTTGGGCTGATCACCAAGCGAGCGTTGGCGTGGGGTCTGGTGTACATCTTGATCTGGGAAGGGTTCATCGGCGGACTGAGCCGGTTCGCGGGTCGGCTGTCGATCCGGTCATACACCACCTCGGCGCTCAGTCGTATCGCCGACGACCCGAGCTTGCTCACCAACCCCGAGACCACCCCGGTAATCATCGTGATCACCGCCGCCCTGACCATTGGCTTCCTGGCCGCCGCCACGGTGTACATGAATGCCATGGAAGTCGACTAGCTGCCCCAAACCGGTCGGGCTCGAAGCGCGGTCGTCGCGGCACCAAAGAACAGCACGGCCGACACCGTCATCGCCGTTGGCACCGACACAACCTGGGCGACGACGCCCAGCGTTATGCCACCGAGGATCTCGCCAAACGCTTCAGCCTGCCCCATGAACGAGTGCACGGTTGCTCGAGCGCGGTCGCTGGCAAAGTTGTTGGTCCAGGCCACCACCAGCGGCTCCGATGCCACATGGAACCCGCCCTGGAGCACCAGGCCGATAGCGGCCAAGGCCAGCACGTCGAAGTGGGCGAGCATCAGAACTCCGGCGCCGACGACGCCAAACAGAATGGCCATGCCGGGCACCACCGCTTTGCCGGCGATCCGGGTTCCGGCGAGGGTCAACAAGATCAACCCAATCAACATCCGCGACGCACTGAGCACACCGATCACCACGATTTCGTTGGCTTCGGTCGATAACCCAACGTCGACGAGCCGCTGCACATCGAGCCGGTCGATCGCTTCTTTCGCTAGCCCGCCGATGAACACCACGATCACCAAGATCCGCAGCGGCGAAATCGAGCGAGCCTGACCAAACCCGTTGCGCAACATGGCAGTAAACCCCGGCCAACCCTCGCCTTGGGTTCGGACAAAGTTCCGTTCGGGCATCTGCAGAGCGAGCACGGCACCCCACACCAAATACACGGCGCCGATCGCCGCGATGGTGGTCGACAAGGTCGTGAGGTACCCCAGCCCGGCGAAGAAACCAATACCCACGATTCCGGCCAGCAGTTGGAGCCGACCGCGACGCAAGATCAACGGCTCCGCGGCGTCCGATGAACCGAGTTCGCCGGTGATCCATGCCGTCTCCGCCCCGCTCTCGAACGTGTTGCCGAACCCGATCAGCGCCTGAGTACCAACGATCAACCAGTACGGGGTGGCGAACGCCGCGCCGATCATGGCGAGGCCCATCACAAAGAACGAGATCACGACCGACCACTTGCGGCTGTACACATCGGCCACGACGCCCGTGGGGATTTCCATCGCCAGGATGGTCATCTCCATCACCGTTCCGAGCAGCACCAGCTGGAGCGGCGAGAGCCCAACGTCGGTGACCAGGCGCACGAAGAACAGCGGCCAGAAACCGCGTTCGGTAGCCCGGCGAACTAGCCCGGTGATGAGGTAGATCCGCGAGGCGTCCACTAGCGACGAGCCGGAACGTCGACCGTGAGCAGATCTTCGGCGACCACGACGTCGTCGTGGAACTGCGACGCTTCGTCGTAGAAGACGTCGTTCCTCGGGTAGCGGGCGGAGAAATGGGTGAGCACGAGCCGACGCGCTCCGACCTCGGTGGCCAGGGTGGCGGCCTGGCGAGCGGTGGTGTGCATGTACTTGGCGGCCAGTTCCGACTCGGTCTCCAGGTACGTCGACTCGATAACCAACAAGTCGACATCGGCGGCAAGTTCTCGAGCACCATCGCACGGAATCGTGTCCATCACAAAGGCCATCGACTGCCCCTTCAGTGGCACCTGCACCTGCTCGGCGCCCACCGTGCCATTCGGTGTTTCGAGGGTGCCCTGAGCAAGCAGTCGACCGACGTCGGCTCCGTCGATCTCGAAGGCCGCCAGCTTTTCGGGGTCGACCCGAAAGCCGTCGGGCTCCTGCAGCCGATAACCAAACGTGGTGTCAGGGTGCACCAAGGCGGCGGCCGACAACTCGAGCTTCCCGAGGGTCGCAAGGGGTCCGGCTTTGTGCACTGGCTGTTCAACAACCTGGCTCTCATCGTGAAAGATCGATGCGTGGCGCAACCGGTCGAAGTACTCCTGCCCGTCAGCCGGATAGAACACCGGTAGCTCAGGTAGGCCACGAGGGTGGGCGGCGTTATCGATCGAACGCCGCTGGATGACGCCCGGAAGACCAAGACAGTGGTCACCGTGAAAGTGGGTCAGACACACCGCGGTAGCCCGGGCGATCGCCACACCGGCCAAGGTGCACCCCCGCTGGGTACCTTCGCCCGGGTCGAACAGCACCAGCTGGTCGTCCCAGCGCACGGCGTAGGAGTTGTGGGCTCGGTACCGGGTAGGCGCCATGCTCGACGTGCCGAGCGCGATGAACTGCCGAGATCCCACGGACGGACTCTACTCGTGTGCCCCGGGCAGGTTCGCCCTATTAGCGAGCCCGTTCGATGGTTCGGTTCACCAAGTTCTCCAACATCTCCTGCCGGCCGCTTACCGGCGCCGGATCGATGTTGTTGTCGAGCACGTCCTGGTGCAGGTCGGCCAGGCCGACCTCGCCGCCCATGATCTTTTGACCGAGGGCGCCCGACCAACCGGCGTAGCGATCTTCGACCGCCCCGGAGAGGTCGGCGTTTTCGATCAGGTCGGCGGCCACAAGCAGCGAGCGGGCCATGGTGTCCATGGCGCCGACGTGACCGTGGAACAGGTCGTCGCGGGCCAAGCTTTGTCGCCGCAGCTTGGTGTCGAACATGAAACCGCCAGTCGTAAACCCGCCGCCTCGCAAGATCTCATAGACCGCCAAGCTCATCTGCTCGACGCTGTTGGGGAACTGGTCGGTATCCCAACCGAGCTGCTCATCACCGCGGTTGGCGTCGACGCTGCCAAAGATTCCGTGGCCAACTGCGGTTGCGAGCTCGTGCACAAAGTCATGGCCGGAAAGTGTGGCGTGGTTGACCTCGATGTTGACCTTGATCTCGTCTTCGAGTCCGTACTTCTTCAAGAAGCCGTACACGGTTGCGGTGTCGTAGTCGTACTGATGCTTGGTGGGCTCCTGGGGCTTGGGCTCGATCAGGATGGTGCCGTCGAAGCCGATCTGGTGTTTGTATTCGACCACCATGTTGAGGAACCGCCCGAGCTGGTCTAGCTCGTGGGCCATGTCGGTGTTGAGCAGGGTTTCGTAACCTTCGCGTCCGCCCCACAGCACGTAGTTGGCGCCACCGAGTCGCTGGGTGGCATCCATGCAGTGCTTTACCTGGGCCGCGGCATGGGCGAACACCTCGGGGTTGGGGTTGGTTGCGGCACCCGCTGCATAACGGGGCTGGAAGAACGCCTGCGCGGTGCCCCACAACAACTTCATGCCGGTGCGATTCATGTGAGCCTCGGCCTGATCGACCATCGCGTCGAGGTTGGCGCAGCTCTCCGCGAAGGTGGCGCCCTCGGGGGCAATGTCGCGATCGTGAAACGAAAAGAAGGGAGCTCCAAGCTTTTCAAAAAACTCGAAGGCGGCGTCCATCTTTTGGGCGGCTTGAGCCATCGGGTCGCCGCCCTCGGCGGTCCATGGCCGATCGAAGGTCCCGGCACCAAAGATGTCCGAACCATTCCAGGCGAAGGAGTGCCAGTAACAGACGCCGAACCGAAGATGGTCTTCCATCGTCTTGTCGAGCACGATGCGGTCTTTGTCGTACCAACGAAACGCCAGCGAATTGTCAGAATCGGGGCCCTCGTATTCGATTGGGCTGACGTCTGGGAAAAACTCCGTCACGGTTGAACTTCCTTCGCTTTCGATCCGAGGTTGGCCCCTTTGTATATCAACCAGAAGTACACCGCTTGAAACGGCAGCCGGATCCAGTTGCGTGCGTCGGCAACCTCACCCGGGTATCGCTGAAACTTGCCGGTTTCATCTGGCCGAATATCGACCTGGTTGATCGCCATGTCGAGGTTGGCCGGAAACACCGCAGCGGTCAGACCCATGAGTCCCCAACCTGCCGCCTTGCGGGTCGTCGGCGACAACAGCCCAAGTCCAAACACGATCTCGGCCACCCCCGAAACCTGATTGGCCAACTGCTTATCGGGAAACCAGTCGGGCACGACGGCCTCGAAGAAATCGGGCTTCACAAAGTGCCCAACACCGGGTGCAATGAAGGCCGCCGCAGCAACCTTGGTCAGGGTGTCCATGCGCCAGTATCGCCCATCTAGCCAAGCACGGCGAGGCGGCGAATCGCTTCGTCGAGAACGTCGTCTTTCTTGCAGAAGGCGAACCGGACAAGGTGCCGGCCCGCTTCTTTGGTCGTGTAAAAAACTTCGCTCGGCACGGCCACGACACCCGCGGCCTCCGGGAGCGCCAGGCAGAACTCGATGCTCGTTTCGGGTAGCCCATTTCGTCGGGCCACGCCGCGAATGTCGCAGGTCAAGAAGTAGGCGCCTTGGGTGTGGAGCACATCGAACCCTGCAGCGGACAAC